>NZ_JBJQOQ010000026.1:0-73960 GCF_046036945.1 Brevibacillus sp. B_LB10_24
GATTGGAAATCCTTGTTAGATAATTGGTCAGTCGTAGAAAAAAAATGCTCGAGCAAAAGGCGAGCGGCGTCCAACTCGCAATCTAGACTGGACACGTGTCGAAACGCTTCCCGCGCGATCGAAGGGAAGCGTTTCAATGCTTCCTCACTCGCGAAAAAATTTGTGCAAATAAGGCTTAAGGGAATCTATGCCAATCGCAAAGCCGAGCGATTGGCTTGATTGAATAATAAACGCGTTTACCCCGATGACTTCACCGTACAGGTTGATCAAAGGTCCACCGCTGTTGCCAGGATTGATCGCCGCATCTGTCTGCAGGATTTCCTCGTAGGCGCGGCGGGAAACTTGCAGCCGGCGGTTTTTTGCACTGATAATTCCCACTGTGGCAAAGTCAACACGTACCTGCCAAAGGCAGAAGAGACTTGCCGTGCAAACAGCGGCCGCTACAAGGAGTCGCCGAATAATCCCGCCAGGCGAAAGGCGATCTCAAGCTGAAAGGCAGACGGCTTTCTCCCGCTTCCCTTTGCGGAAACACGCAGGGTGGCCGACTCGATCAATCCGCGCAGCAGTTGGTTTTTTGCTGACGCAGTATGCTGCGACTGATACAGCTCATGCAGGAAGACAGGCTTTGCTGAACGCTCCGGTTCACCACAGGCTTCCGCTGCAGCCGGGTCAACAGACTGCCGCAGCCGGGAGATCAGCTGATCGATCTGCCGGATTTGGCTGCAGACTTCCTCCCGGCGGGAGATGAATTCAGGCTCCGAATACGTGCCTGATTCGTAATTTCGGTACACAAAGGTGAGCCGTTTCTTCCACTCCGAGCGCTGCCGCAGGAGCATGCCCAACTCATCCTCAGCGGTTGCCTGGCCACCTGCCAGGTCCGGGGCGGACAGGTGCTTGCGCAGCTCGGACGGGGAAAGCGGCGGAAGCTGCTGAAGAAAACCAAAGATGGCCTCTTCAACGGCCCGGTAGGAAACATAGGTGCAGCCGACTGTCGTACACCAGAGCATCTCTTTATGGTAGCGGCTGATGGATCCATCCTTTTTTTGGTAACTGCTTTTGGCAGCCTGCTTGACCAGGCCGCGTTGGCATTTGCCGCAGCGGATCAGCCCGGACAGTTCGCTCGTCTCGCGATCAAACGGGGTAGCAGGCTTGCGAGACTGCCGGGCTTTGGCTTGTGCCCGCGCAAAGACTTCCGGGCTGACAATCGGCTCGTGGGCGGAGGTGACGATGATCTGTTCGTCTTCCGCCCTGACGGAAGGCCCGCTCTTGTGCGCGGAGCCGGTCCGGTAGCGAATCTCTCCCACGTAGACGGGATTCTGCAGGATTTTTCTCACCGTGGTCGGGTTCCAGCGGGCGTGCCCCCGCGGCGAGGGCACACCGGAACGGGTGAGAAAGGTAGCGATGGCACGGTAGCCCATCTCTTTTCCTCCCAGGCCGTTGATGTAGAGGGCAAAGATCCGCCTGACCAGTTCCGCCTCCCGGGAAGCGATCTCCAGGTGCTGTGTTTTGGGATTGAACTGGTATCCGAGGGCGGGCGTAGAGCCCATAAACTTCCCCGCCATCGCATAGGCGTATTTGGCCCCCTGCATCCGTTCGCGGATGACTTCAAACTCCTCCCGCGACAAAAACAGCTCAAAGCGGATTTGCCTGAGGTCGTTTGCGTTTCCCGGGTCGTAGAGGCGGTAAGGCGTGAGTATGTAGATCCGCCTGCTGCAAATCAGGTCGTAAACGGTGCCGTAATCCGAAAAATCCCCGCGCGTCAGACGGGAAATATCCTTGACGGCGATACTGTCGTACAGGCCGCTGCGCAAATCACGCAGCACCTGCTGAAAAATCGGCCGGGCTGCGATCTTGTCGCCGCTGCCGATCTCCACCTTCAGGTCGTACGGCAGGCCGTACTCCCGCAAGACCCGTTCCATGACTTCCCGCTGCATGGCCAGCGTGTCCTCTCCGGTACGGACTTCTCGCTCCGCATCTTCCCGTGACCTTCGCAGGTAGACGACAGGATGCTTGATGCAGGCCTGGGGACTAAACTGCCGGTTATACACGTATGCCACCTCCCACATGTGTTTCGAATCCGTCACTGGGCTGTGCCGCTTCATACTGTATCGGCCAGAACATAAAAAAGGAGATCCCTTTATGGTAAAGGTATCTCCTTTTTCTGAGAGTATTCGCAAGAGAGCGTTTTTTCCGTTTTGGCAGCCAAATTGGATCAGAAGTAGCGGGCAGCCGTTACGTAGTGGTCGTTCCACCAGCCTTTTTCAATGCTGCTGTATCTGACTCCGCCGCTTCCATACGTGTGCAGGACTTTTCCGTTGCCGGCGTAAATCCCCACATGGCCGATGCGGTTGATCGAACCAGCTGGGTACTTTTTGATGTTGTTCTCGGTGGAGAAGAAGATCAGGTCGCCGACACGCAGGTCTTTGCGGTCTACCTTTTTCCCGTCTTTAAATTGGGCGCGGGCTCCACGGCTGATCTTGATGCCGTTTTGCTGCATGACGTACTGGGTGAACGAGGAGCAGTCAAAGGAGCTGGTATTGCCTGTCTTGGCCCCGAATTTATACGGTGTCCCCAGGTACTTTTCACCCGTTTTGATAATCTTTTGCCCCAAGGTCGAGGCTTCGCTGTTCTTGTCCGGTTTTGCCACTCCGGAGTCTTTCGGCGGATCGGCTGGTTTTTCTGCCGGCGGCTGTTCTGTCTCCAGGTCTATGTATCGGCGTACACCGGCCAGTTTATCCTTCACTGTTGAGAGACTTTGCTCAATTACTTTTTGTTGGCCTACAGAAGCGTAGAGGAATGTGTCATTGCCGACGTAGATGCCGGCGTAATTCAAGAGGCTGGAGCTTGGGCTTGTCTTGATAAAGACGACATCTCCCGGCTTCAGGTTAGCGGTATTGATCTTGGTTCCCTTGTTGTACATATCGCGAATGTTGTCCGGCAGCTTCACTCCTTGTTGGGAGAAAACGTACTGGATGTAACCGGCGGTGTCGAAGGCGGAAGGCCCTTCGGCATTTTTCTTGAACGGTTTGCCGACGAGGTCGTACGCCGTCTCTACGGTGTCAGTCAAATCGGCTTTTTGGGCGGTTGCAGCGAAAACAGCTTGTCCGCCGTCAGCGAACATCAATAGGGATGCGCTCAGCATGATCGCCATCGTTGATCGTGTTACCCAATCTCGTTTTGTCATGTTGTCCCTCCTAGATGTAGGTGTTGCCCTTGCTTCTGGGCACATTCCCATCTTAAAGCAGCACTTCCAGAGAATTAAGTGCCAAAAATTTTCCATCCAGGAATTTGAACACATAGTCCCAACGAGAAAATAGCGCAAAAGGCCTATTAAAAAAGCTCTTTCCGAAGAAAGAGCAAAAGTGCCTGGAAGTTATTGTTAACCAGTGTTTTCCCGGTTCAGCGGGGGGTGTTTGGACGCCTGCAAAAGGTGCAGGGCGTACTGAAGGGGGCGTTGAATCGAGCGGCGATATAGGTCCATTCTCCCTATACGCTTGAAAATTTCCCGGCCTGGCTTGGGGTTGACTTCGATCAGCCAGACGCGGCCATTTACATCAACGCCGATATCCAAGCCGAATTCCATCATCGGGCCAAAGTGGCGTTCGATCGTATGGACGACTTGTCGGGCCAACTCGTGGCATTCCAGGAGGATGGATTTGGTTTGTTCCGGACCGAAGCGCTCTGCCATTAAGCTTTCGAAGGGGACGGCTTTGCCGCCGCCGTGCAGATTGGAGGTTGAGCTGTTTTTTCCGCCGATGCGGATGCCAAGTCCGGTGATGTCCCATTCGCCCAGCTCGTTTTTCTGGATGAGCAGGCGGATGTCGGTAGCGCGGCCCGGAACGAGTGAAAGGTCGAGGCCTTGTTGAATCATAAAGTTGCCTTCCCGGATCCGCTCGGTTTTTACCCACCGGTTCAGCCATTGAATCAGCGGCGGAAGGGTTTGAAAACGGGCAGTTTTCTTGACCAGCCTGTTGTCTCGGCCAAGCACGGTGTATCCCTCGGCCGTGCGCGTCAGCTTGAGGATGCTGCGGCCGCCTGTCCCATTGCCCGGCTTGATGTAGAGCAGGCGGTATTTTTTCAGCATTTGCCTGAGATGCTCCGGTGAATAGGCCACGGTGTCCGGCATCCAGCGCTGCACAGCATCGTCTTTCAAAAAGAGCTGTGTGGCGTTCCATTTGTTGGTGTACGTGTTGTTGGCGTAGAGGAACAACTTTTTTCTGCGAAATTGGCGATAGCCCGGCGATCCTTTGCGGCAGCGGTCAATCACCACATCCGGCCACGGAAACAGCTTGCTCTCCCAGCCCCCTTTTGCCGAGGGGGTAAAGCCGCGAATGACCCGTCTGCGCTCAAAGGCATCCTCGTGGGAGAATAAAAAGACGGTGGCGCCAAGCTTTTGTCCTTCGGATATCAGCCGCCGAAAATATCCGGGCTCTTGAAATCTGTGACCGTTGCGGTAGGTTAGAATCCCGATGTGAGGCTTCCCCATTTGTCCAACATCCTCTCTGTTCTTTCTCGAACAACTCCCTACTTGCTAATGTATAAATGATACGGGAGATTGGTGCCCCGCAGCTTGCATAGGACGAGTGCGGGGATCATAAAGTGGGGGAAAACGATGGGAGGGGAAGCACGTGGAACAAAGGCGCGTCCTCAAGGTGCTCGCAGGAAAGTACGGTGAAATCCGCATCGTTTCGCCGACGAAGCAGCCAACCCGGGAGGAAGTGGAGGAGTTTTACCGGCTGGTCGCCCGGTTGCTCGGGAAAAGCCGATCGGCAAAAACATAACGGCAGTCCCGGCCGCTTTGCTCTGATCATGTGCACTCCGCTGTGACGGAGTTTTCCAGACCCATAGGAGCACCGATGCTCAGCACCCATTCTCCTACTCTCGTCTCGGCGGAGCTGCCCAAGGGAAGGGGTTGAATCCGAGGGCCGGCGTTTATTTTCAAGACGGCATAATCCCTTGTTTCATTTGTGTAGACAGGCTTTGCTTGAAAGACACGGCCATCGCATAGCTTTACCAGGATCGTTTCACTGTTCGCTACGACGTGTTCACTGGTCAGGATATACCCTTTGGGATGGAAGATAAATCCGGAACCGAAATTGCGCTGCGTCACATCCTCCAATTCATCCCCCAGGAATTCGTGGATGAGGCGCTTCAGGTCGGACGAACTGGTTTTTCCGGCTGTAACGATTGACACGACACCGTTCTTTACCTGTTCTACCAGCGGGACAAAAAAATTCAACGGATGCAGGCTGCTGTTTGCCGGGTACACATGATTGACAAGGGTCGATAATTTCTTTCGCTTCACGTATTCATCCCCTCGCAACTAGGTATATATCAATGTATGGCACAGGGCCAGCGAAGGAACGCCCAAATCTGTACCAGTGCCTGCCGGAAATACGCGGAGGAAAAATCTTGATCTGGCTAAAAGCACCGTCCATCACCATCTCCTGACGGTTCGCTTTGCCGGATTGATCCGCTCGTCACGGCCCTGTTGATCGGAAACACTTTCGTGATGATGGCAAAAGCGATGACCATGCCTTTTTTGGCGATATACCTGAGCGATCGGACCAGGATGACTCCCGCTGTGATCGGCCTGATCATCGGAGCAGGACCGCTGGCTAGTACATGCAGCGGCTTTCTTGGGGGGACCCTGTCCGATCTCGTCGGCAGGAAAAAAGTTATGATCGGCTCTCTGCTAACCACCGCGCTCGTCTTTTTCGGCTTCGCCATTGCGGAGGAACCCCTGCTGCTGACTCTGCTCAGCGCTGCCGGAGGCGTTGCCGCGGCTTTCGGTTTTGCCCTGTCGCAAAACGCCGCTTGGCTGATCGTCTCCATGATGGTATTACGCTGGGAGCGATCCTGTTCTACTGGCAGGGTCAACAGGTGTATGTGCGGCGGCACCAAGGAAAGTCAGCGGCGATATCAAGCTGAAAGGAAGAGGGCAGATCGATAGGAGATCCGCCCTCTGTTCGTCAAACAGTTTATTTCAGGTTTTCCGGGTTGAGCGGTTCCAGCTCCGGTACGACAAAACGTCCATCCTTGCGGATCAGCCTGTCGTCGAAGTAGATTTCGCCGCCGCCCCACTCCGGACGCTGGATGCAGACCAGGTCCCAGTGAATCGACGATTTGTTGCCGTTCGGCGCCTCTTCGTAGCATTGCCCCGGGGTGAAGTGGAAGCTGCCGTCGATCTTTTCGTCGAAGAGGATGTCCTTCATCGGATTCTGGATAAACGGGTTGACCCCGATGGCAAACTCGCCGACGTAACGGGCACCTTCATCGGTGTCGAACACTTTGTTGATCTTCTCGGTGTCGTTGGCGGTCGCCTCAATAATTTTTCCATCCCGGAAGGTCAGCTTCACGTTGTCGTACGTAAAGCCGTTGTAGGGCGAAGGCGTATTGTAGGAAATCACGCCGTTGACCGAATCCTTCACCGGTGCGGTAAATACTTCGCCGTCTGGAATGTTGTTGCTGCCGGCGCACTTGATCGCCGGAATCCCCTTAATCGAGAAGGTAAGGTCGGTACCCGGACCGGTAATCCGCACCTTATCCGTCTTGTTCATGAGGGACACCAGATTTTCCATCGCTTTGGACATCTTGCTGTAGTCGAGGTTGCAGACCTTGAAGTAAAAGTCTTCGAACGCATCCGTGCTCATGTTGGCCAGCTGGGCCATGGAAGCGTTGGGATAGCGGAGGATGACCCACTTGGTTTCCGGTACGCGTACGTCGAGCACCGGGCGCTGGAACAGCCGGTTGTACATGCTCATTTTTTCGTCAGGTACGTCGGAGAGTTCATTGATGTTGTCGCCGCTGCGAATTCCTATGTAACAGTCCATTTTTTTCATGAAGCTGACGTCTGCTTCCCGCATGACCGCCAATTGCTCTTCTTTCAAGCCCAACATCAGCTCGCGGTTGATCGTCTGGTCGATCAGCTGCACGTACGGATGGCCGCCCGCTTCGTACACCTTACGGATCACTGCTCGGACCAGTTCCGGCACCTGGCCGATGGCGTAAATTAAAACGTTTTCACCCGGCTGCACACGGGTCGAGTAGTTGACCAGGTTGTCGGCAAGCTGATCAAGGCGTGGATCTTTCATCGACTGTCCCTCCATTTCATGGTTATTACGTTCATATTGTACACAAAAGCCGGGAAAAAACGAATAGCAGGAGGATCCTATAGATAAAATTTTTTTTACTAAATCCTCCGTTCGGCGAAAAAAAGAACTACTCATCGATGAGTAGCCCCAATGACGAAACGCGCTGTATAAAAACAGGATCCGGTACTATCAGTATACGCAACAGCCCGTTAAAAAGTTCCAAAAATCCTTACGGCCCGGCGTGATGAATCACGGAATGGGCTTGATGAACAGCCTCGGCGGGCACGTAGATGTGGTACGTCGTGGCAAAGCCGTATCCGCCCCCCTGGCCGCCGCCACCGCTGAATGACTCCGTTTTTACCCGAATGCCGTGATTCCTCAGCCTGCCTGTAATCTCCGCGTATGTCTGCACCTCCTGGGTCGAGTAGACGAGCTCCCATTTTTTCCGGAAGAACCTTGCAAACGGGTTACTGACCATCTCACTACCTCCAAAATGTGGTTCTTACTGATTAGTATAGGAGATCCTGATACAAAGGGACAGAGTATTGGGAAAATAACGACTAGTAATTATTCCTGTTATAAACATAATAAATCCATTAGAATGTATGGTGACTGGCACACAGACACTTATGGCTATCTGTACAGCTATTAAGCCAAATTTGACAGTTTCCATTACCTGGGAAATATGATATAATGTGTAGCAGGGTATTCGCTTTGCTACCCTTTTTTAAGGGGGGTTCTTCCATGATTGCAAAAAGAATACTTGTCATGATAGGGCTTATTCCCATAATGACATTCAACTTTTTAGGTTTGGAGTACTTTTTATATTCGATTTACATAACTAACAGCAAAATGTTTTACCTGTTTTTCATGTTATTCCTTGCTGTATTCGCTTTACTGGGTGATGCTTTAAATCGGTTCGGTTGGTACGGGAATTTGTCTAATAGGCTCATGGTATTTATTTCTGTTTTTCTCGGTATGGGCGCATTGAAAATGCTTCTCACTTATGGCGTGATAGCAGACCCGTCTGCCGTAGCTTCCACTCTCACTTTACATTTACAACAAATTTTCAATCCATGAAACCGTTAAATAACTCAATTATCGTATAAAGCGCCGTAAATGTTACGGCGTTTTTCTATTTATCTCTCTGTATCTCCAATGTTTTAGACGTTAGCACCTGGCAGTATTTCGCGTGGAGAAAACGTAGCATGATACTAATGAGTAATCACCACTTGCCCAACAAAGCTCTATCACTTAAAGCTAACGGGCTTTTATCGTTATGTCGAGTTTTCCGGAAAATTGGGACTACCGTAAAGACCCTTGCCGCTATCGGCAAGGAGCGATCGCGCTAGTAAAAGACAAAGTATTAAGAAAATATTGACTGGTTAAATATTCCTGTCTTATAATTCGAAGCAAGAACTTTGTTAGTCATTTTAACTAATAAAGGTGGTGAGCACTCTTTGCTAGGCCGCGGTCGAACCGGTAACGCCAAGTTCGTTAAGCAAATCAACAGGCAGGGGATCCTCTACCAACTGAAAAAGCGGGGCCAGATGTCACGGGCGGATTTGGCGAAGCATACCGAGTTGAGCCGCCCTTGTGTCTCTGCGCTGGTCGATGAGCTGATACAAGAAGGGCTGATCAACGAAGTCGGGGTTGGCGAGTCGAAAGGCGGGCGCAGGCCGATTTTGCTGGAGTACAATTCACAGGCCCAATTGGTGGTTGGCGCCGTATTTGACGGCAGCACGCTGCATATGGCGATCGCTGACCTGCACGGCGATCTGCTGGCCCGCTACCACACCCGGCTGGTTCAGCCGACAGACGGGGAGACGGCGACGCAAAGCCTGGAAGCGGGCCTTGCTGTGCTGCTTGCCGAAACCGGGTTTGAAAAAGACAGGCTGCTGGGAATGGGCCTCGGACTGCCGGGGATCACGCGAAAGCGGAACGGCACTGTCAGCTACGCTCCCAGTACCGGATGGATGGGACTGCCCGTGCAGCAGGAGATGGAGGCCCGCCTGGGAGTACCCGTCACGATCGACAACGACGTCAACATGATGACGCTGGGCGAGTACTACCGGGGTGTCGGCAGAGGGGTGGCCAATCTGGTCTACATGTACGTGGGGACCGGGATCGGTGCGGGAATTGTCATCGACGGCCAGTTTTACCGGGGCAGCACCGAGGCGGCAGGTGAAATCGGGTACATGATGATCGGCCCGGCCCGCAAGTGTTCTCCCGGGGGATACGGCGTCTTTGAACAAAATTACGCTGTCTCCGGGGTCCTGGACAGTGCGCTGGCGATCATGCCGGAAACGGATCCGGCGGCGAGCGTCATCAAGCAGTTGGTGCAGGCTTCGGAGACAAACGCGGCGGCACGTCGGCTGCTGGAGGATGTGTACCGGCACTGGACGCTCGGCATGGCCAACCTGGTCAGTGTGCTCGATCCGGAGCTGCTCGTCTTGAGCGGCGAGATGATCCACGTCGGCGAAGCCGGAAAGAACCGGATGGAGACGCTGCTTCGTCAGTGGGTGCCCGTCGTGCCGCAAATCACCTTCGCCACACTGGGGGAGCAGGCGGGATTGTTCGGGGCCGTATTCAGCGTTTTGGAACCGTTTCCAAAACAGGTGAGATGAACGATACGAAAAAAAGGGGGTCATTCAAAATGAGGAAATCTGCAAAATGGCTGAGCGGTTTGCTCGCCGGTTCGTTGTTTCTGCTGCTGACGGCATGCGGCGGTGCGCCAGCAGAGAAGCCGCAGGAAAATGCCGCGGGAAGCGGCCAGGAGCCGGCGGCGGAGGCGCCAAAGCCGGAATCGCAAAAGCTGGTGATCTACACGGCTCGCGACAAAAACGTCGTGGAGGAAATCGTCGGAAAGTTTAAAGCAAAATATCCGGAAATCGATGTGGAGCCGCTGACGATGGGCGCTCAGCAGATCCTGGAGCGGGTTCGCGGCGAAAAGGCCAATCCGCAGGCGGACTTCTGGTGGGGCGGAACCCAGTCCGCGCTGATGACGGCTGCTGACGAAGGGCTTTTGGAGAGCTTCAAACCCAGTTTTGGCGATAAGATTCCCGATCTGTACAAGGACGCCCAGGATCGCTGGTACGGGGAAATGCTGCTCCCGGAAGTCATCATGTACAATCCGGAGGCGCTCAAGAAAGAAGATGCGCCGAAGGATTGGGACGACCTGCTCGACCCGAAGTACAAAGACAAGGTGATCATCCGCGGCGTTCTGGCGTCGGGGACGATGCGGACGATCTACTCCGCGATGATCTACCGGCAGGGCGCGGACGATCCGCAGAAAGGGTATGAATGGCTGAAGAAGCTGGATGCCAACACGAAGGAGTACGCCCAGGATCCGACCAATCTGTACCTGAAGCTGGCCCGCCAGGAAGGTTCCCTCTCGCTGTGGAACCTTCAGGACATCATGATTCAAAAAGAACAGAAAAACCAGCCGTTCGACTACATCTATCCGGCGAGCGGCGCGCCGATCCTGGTCGATGGGGTCGGGATCGTCAAAGGGGCCAAAAACCTGGATGCCGCCAAGAAATTTTACGAGTTTTTATTTGAGGAAAACCAGGTCGTGGAATTTTCGGAGAAGCTCTTCCAGATTCCGACGCGGACCGATATCAGCAAGGATAAACTGCCCGCCTGGCTCCAGGGCGTGGAACTAAAGCCGCTGGATCTCGACTGGTCAGTGATGGCCGCAAAGGAAAAAGACTGGATGCAGTATTGGGACGAGAACATAAAAGGCAAAGGAGCCAAGTAATCATGTAGTAATTGGGCGGAGTTGACCTCCGCCCCGCACGTTAAGGAGGTAGCCCCTTGATTGATGTAACTTTAGACCACGTGAGCAAAAGATTTGGCAGCGTTACCGGGGTTGAAGACGTCCACATCCAGATCAGGCCGGGAGAGTTTTTTACCTTTCTCGGGCCGAGCGGCTGCGGCAAGACGACAACGCTGCGCATGATCGCAGGTTTTTACTACCCGAGTGCCGGACGCATCCGCTTTGGCAGTCAGGATGTGACCACCCTGCCTCCGAACAAGCGGAACACGGGCATGGTCTTTCAAAATTACGCGCTGTTTCCCCATCTGACCGTGTTTGAGAACATCGCTTTCGGCCTGCAGGTGCGGAAAAAGCCAAAAGCGGAGATCATCCAAAAAGTGGAGCGTGCACAGGAGCAAGTCCATTTGCAAGGGCTCGGAGGCCGGCGGATCGACCAGCTTTCCGGGGGACAGCAGCAGCGGGTGGCACTGGCCCGGGCGCTGGTCATCGAGCCCCGGATTCTGCTGCTGGACGAACCCCTGTCCAACCTGGACGCCAAATTGCGGGAAGAGACGAGGTTGGAAATCAAGCGGCTCCAATTGGACCTGGGCATCACGACAATATACGTCACCCATGATCAGGCGGAGGCGATGGCCATGTCAGATCGGATCATGGTCATGCAGGGGGGCGTCGTACAGCAGATCGGCAGTCCGGAGGAGATTTACAACCAGCCGGTAAACCGCTTTGTCGCATCGTTCATCGGCGAGACCAACCTGTGGGACGGCATCGTCGAAAGTGTAGACAGGGAGGAAGCAGTGGTTCGCTTTGACGGGGGTGTCGTGCTTCGCGGCTTGCGAAAAAACTGCTCACCCGGATGCGAATTGAAAGCTGGATCGGCGGTAACCACATCGATCCGTCCGGAATCGGTTCGTCTGATCGCCAGTGAAGGACAGCCGGATCACAATGTGCTCGCGGGAAAGGTGGCCTTGTCGGAGTTTACCGGCGTCAGCGTCAACTATGTCACAGAGGTGGGGTCCCTCCAGTTAAAGGCGATGTTCGTCAATGAAGGGCGGCGGGTCAGACAGCGCGGCGAGGAAATTCAATTTTACATCCCGAAAGAGGGCGTCTACTTTGTGGGGTAAGGGAGTGGTAGACCGATGAAAGCAGAACTACAGCCGACCGCCGCTCCTGTCAACCGCCGGTTTTCGCTTGCCTCATCCCGTTCCTTCGTCTACATCCTGGTGGCGCCGCTGTTTTTGGTCCTGCTGGCATATGTCATCTACCCGATGTACCAGACCTTCCTGGAAAGCGTCAAGATCGACGGTCAGCTCTCATTGGCGAATTATGCGAGGTTCTTCAGCCTGGAGCACACCGCCAACCTGGAAGCGCTCTGGACCAGTTTGTACATCTCTGTCCTCAGCGTCATCTGCTGCGGCATCGTCGGCGTCGGCATGGCTTTCTTGCTGGAGCGGTACGAATTTCCCGGCCGGAAAATCCTCTCGGTGCTGGCGATGGTGCCGATGGCCCTGCCGCCGCTGATCGGTGTGCTGTCGTTCACGTTTCTCTACGGGGAGAGCGGGATTATCCCGCGGGCGTTGAAAGCCCTGCTTCACCTGGAGCAGGTTCCGTTTTCGCTGAAAGGGATTTGGGGAGTCGTCGTCGTCCACACTTTTACCATGTACACCTATTTTTACATGACGGCTTCCGCGGCAATAAAAGGATTAGACCCGTCTCTTGAAGAGGCAGCAGCGAGCCTCGGCGCAGGCAGGCTGTACATCTGGCGCCGGGTCATCCTGCCGATGCTGACGCCGGCGATCGTCGCCTCGTCCCTCTTGGTCTTCATGATCTCGATGGCATCCTATACGGCGCCGCTGATTTTCGGCATCGACCGGACGATGACGATGCAAATCTACCTGTCGCGCACAAACGGCAGTCTGGACATGGCGGCGACACAGTCGACGATCTTGTCGATCGTTTCCATTTTATTCCTGATCCTGATGCGCTGGTACCAAGGCGTCCGCAACTATCAGAATATGAGCAAGGGAGTAAGCGTCCACCGCACCGAGGTAAAAAGCGCTTGGGGCAGGTACGTCTCGATGGTTCTCTCCTTCATCGGGGTCGTGATCCTGCTGCTGCCGATTCTCGTGCTGGTATTGATCTCTCTGTCCGAGGACGGGACGTGGACGGTGCAGATCCTCCCGCCCAAGTACACGCTCAGCCACTACATGGAATTGTTCACAGACGGCAAGACCTGGCGGCCGATCGCCAACAGCTTTGAGATGAGTCTGATCGCCACCCTTGGCAACATCATCTTCGGGGTGGCGGCCGCTTACGCGATGGTGCGGCTGAGGTTTAAAGGAAAGACGTTGCTCGACGTCCTGATCATGCTGCCGTGGGCGCTGCCCGGCACCGTAGTGGGGATCAACCTGATCGCGGCGTTCAACCAGCAGACGATTTTCAGTTTCAACCAGATTCTCGTCGGCACCTTCTGGATCCTGCCGCTCGCCTACTTTGTGCGCCACCTGCCCCTGGTATTCCGCTCCACCTCGGCTACGCTGATGCAGATGGACAGCTCGGTCGAGGAAGCGGCCCGCAATCTCGGGGCAACCTGGTGGTACAGTTTCCGCCGTGTCGTCTTTCCGATGGCGCTGGGCGGGATTCTCGCCGGGACGCTGCTGGCGCTGGTGCAGGGAATTGGCGAATTCGTCGCTTCTATCCTGCTGTTTACGCCCAGGACGACGCCGATTTCGGTGGAAATTTTCCAGCGCATGTACGCGTTCGAATTTGGCACAGCTTGTGCTTATGGTGTGCTGCAGGTGATTCTAATCATTATCGTGCTGTTCATCACCCGAAAATTTACCGGGGATCAGGCGGGGACTGCGGTGTAGGACGGTTCATTTCGCGGCAGGTCCGCGTGATGATAGATGGCCAAAGACATGCTCTGGCCGTGCTTTAAGCTGGAAGCAGGAAAACATTTTGTGAATGGAGGGACTGATTTGAAGCGAGGAAGCTGGATTTCAAAATCTCTTTCACTTGTCAGCAGTCTGGCGATTGCGGGCGTCCTGTTTTTTCCCGCCGCCGCGCAGCCGGCTTTGGCAGACCGTGGAGTCGTTGATCTGTGGAAGGCGATCAAGCCGCTTACGACCATTGCCAGCGCGATGAACACCGGCGCACACCCGGATGACGAGCACAGCGCTACCCTTGCCTACCTTTCGCTGGGGCTGGGCGTAGACACAGCCAGTATCATCGCCAACCGCGGGGAAGGCGGACAAAACGAGATTGGCAGCGAGCTCGGCAACGCCCTGGGGATTATCCGCACCCGTGAATTGCAGGAGGCCTCCAAAATCACCAACATCCACTTAGGGTTGTTAAGTCAGGAACTGAACGATCCGATCTACGATTTCGGCTTCTCCAAGAGCCCGGACGAAACACTGGAAAAGTGGGGAGAAGAGGTGGTCTACGAGCGGCTGATCAAGAGTATTCGCGAACAGCGGCCCGATGTGTTGATCCCCGCCTTCCTGAACGAGCCGTCGACGCACGGGCACCATCGGGCGATCAGCATCATAACGGTCCGGGCCTATAAAGATGCCGCCGATCCCAATGTGTTCCCTGAACATTTGAAGGAAGGACTGCGCCCTTGGCAGGTGAAAAAGCTGTATCTGCCGGCCGATGAAAAGGATTATACCGTCGCGGTTCCCGTCGGCAATTACGACGAGGTGTACGGTGCCTCGTATGTGCAGCTTGGCGAAGAGTCCCGCTTCATGCACAAGAGCCAGGGGATGGGACGCCAGTACGATGAGGGACCGAAAAACGCCTATTACAAGCTGGCAGAATCGGCGGTGAAGACAAAGGAGAAAGAGGCCAGTCTGTTTGAAGGCATCGCCTATACGTTTACCGACCTGGCGAAGGAGGTCGAGACGAAAGCCAAGGGCCAAGACCACAATGTGGCTAAAGATCTGCGCAAGCTGCAGGAAGACGCCGACAAGGTGATGGCGGTCTATCCGAAATTCGCCGAGGTGGCGCGTCAGGTCCACGCCATGAAAGCGGACGTCACGGCCGCGATCGCTGACGTGAACAAGTCCCGGCTCGACGAAGCGGTCAAAACGGACCTGCTGCACCGTCTGCAGGTGAAAGCGGGACAGCTGGATCGGGCGAGCGCAGAAGCAGCTTCGCTGGTGGTCAAGGTGAAGCCGGATACCGGTGAATGGGTCGCCGGGCAGACCACGAAAGTCACCGTCACCGCGTACAACGGTGGAACGGTAGAGCTGAAAAAGCTCAAGGCCAAGCTGAATCTGCCGGACGGCTGGACAGCCAGGGCTGTAGGCCCGGATTCGTTTGACCAGCTTCGGAACAGCCAGACGGCTGCCGTCACCTACGAGGTTAAAGTGCCGGCCAACACGGAGGAGTTTCACCCTTACAAACCGTCCATTGTCAGCGCCGACGTCACGTATGAAGCCTTTGGCACTTCGGCTGCCGTCCATGTGACCCCGGATAATGCCGTTGGCGTTCTGCCGCCATACGCCATGAGCCTGAGTCCAAATGCGACGATCCTCAATACGCTCAAAACGGATCAGCCGATTTCGGTAAAAGTGAGCGTTCGCAATTACGCGCCTGGCACGTCTCAGGCGACAATTTCCTTGTCAGTGCCGAACGGCTGGAAGGCGGAACCGGCGTCCCAGCAATTGCAGTTTACATCCAAAGGGGAGACGAAATCGCTCTCTTTCACTGTGACACCCGCCCCGCAGGTAGCCAACGGCAAGTACGAGATTCAAGCCGTGGCAAAAGGCGGGCAAGGACAAAGCACGGAGAACGTACAGGTGATTTCGTATCCGCACATTGGCAAGACCTACTACATTCAGCCGGCCAAGGTTGACATTCAGGCATTCGACTTGAAGCTGCCCGAGAAGATCAAGATCGGCTACGTCTCCAGCGGCTTTGACAACATCGATCAATACCTGCGTGAAGTGGGCCTTGACGTTGTCAATCTGGAGGAAAAGGACATCCAGTTTGGCGATCTCTCCCAATACGACACGATTGTACTGGGCATTCGCGCCTACGCTTTCCGGCCGGAGCTGATCCCGAGCAACCAGCGCCTGCTCGACTACGTGAAAAACGGCGGCAATCTCGTGGTGCAGTACCACAAGCCGGAAGACAAGTGGTCGCCTTCACTGGCGCCTTACCCGATCAAGATCGGCGAGCCGCTGATCGAGTGGCGGGTCACCGACGAAAATTCCAAAGTGACGATGCTGGCACCGGATCACAAGATCTTCAACCAGCCCAACAAGATTGCCGAGGCGGATTGGGACAACTGGATTCAGGACCGGGCGGCGTACAACCCTGCAGAGTGGGGACGCGAGTACACGGCCCTGATCTCGACCGGTGATCCCGGCGAAGAGGAATTCACCGGCACCTTCTTGACCGCACCGTACGGCAAGGGAACGTACACCTACAGTTCGCTGGTCTGGTACCGTGAAATCCCCAGCCTGGTGCCGGGGGCGATCCGGATGTTTGTCAACATGGTCAGCCTGAAACAGTAGACTAAAAAAAGGAAGAGATACGGAGACTGGCGCGGGCGGCGGTGCTTCTCATGAGCTTTTGACCGGGGAGGCGCCGCTGCCATCAGGCCGTCACCTGCAGAGAATCAGCAACGGGAAAGGAATGACAGGATGGATTACCGTCAACGATTGTTTGACAGCGAAGGAGCCGTTTTTCCGGGGAAAACGTATGCCGAAACCGTGTTGGAACCGGCCTATAACGAAGCGAAGCAGCAGTTGCTCGGGCCGATGATGGCGATCAACAAGGCACATTTGATCATGCTGTGCGAACAGAACCTGGTTGCCAAAGACGAGGCGGTACAGCTTGCCAAGGCGCTGCGTGAGCTGGATGTGGTGAGTTTGCAGAGCGGTGTCTACACTGGAGAATTTGAAGATTTATTCTTTCAGGTGGAGAGGGGACTGCTGGAGGCTGCGGGGGAGATCGCCGGGAATCTTCACCTGGCGAGAAGCCGCAACGACATGGGGATCGCGATCTACCGCATGGTGCTGAGGGAGAGATTGCTGACGGTGCTGGCCTCGGCTCTGTATTTGCAGGAACACCTGCTGTCGTTTGCTGAGGAGCATGTCGATACGCTGATGATCGGCTATACCCACACGCAGCAGGCCCAGCCTACTACCCTTGCTCATTACGTCATGGCGGCGGCGGATTCGCTCTTCAGAGATATTCGCCGCATGCGGGCCGCTTACGGCAACTGTAACCGCAGCAGCATGGGAGCGGCGGCTCTCACCACGACCGGCTTTGCCATCAGCAGGGAAAGAATGATGGATTTGCTCGGGTTCGACGAGCTGATCGAGAATTCCTACGACGCGATCGCAGGGGCGGACTACATCGGAGAGATCGCTTCGACCCTCCAGCTGGCTGCGGTCAATCTCGGACGGGTGGTACAAGATTTGCTGCTCTGGTGCACGCAGGAATTCGGAGCGCTGAAAGTGGCCGATCCCTATGTGCAAATCAGCTCGATCATGCCGCAAAAACGGAATCCGGTCTCATTGGAACACATCCGCGCCCTCCTGTCGAGCTGCGCCGGGAGTGCCCATACGGTATTGACGATGCTGCATAATACGCCTTTCGGTGATATTGTAGATACGGAAGATGACATGCAGCCATATGCCTGGAAGGGACTGGACCAGATGGACAGGATTTACCGCTTGCTGGCTGCGGTGATCGGCACGATCGAAGTGGACAGGGAAGTGCTGCGCAGGCGGGCGCTCGGCAGCTTTGCAACCGTCACGGAGCTGGCCGACACATTGGTGAGAACGGACGGCCTCTCCTTTCGCAAAGCCCATCAGATCGCCAGCGCAGTGGTGAAAAAAGCGCTGGCCGAGGGACTGCAGGCCGATCAGGTGACGCTGGCCCTGGTCAACGAAGCCGCCGGGGAGATCATTGGCCGGAATCTGCTGCTGGATGGGGAGACGCTGAAAAAATCGCTTGACCCGGTTCACTTCGTCGCGATCCGGTCCCTTCCGGGAGGTCCCAGCCCGGGTGAGATCAAGCGGGTGATCCAGCTTCGGCAAGCCCAGTTGGCTGACAGCAGGCAGTGGCTGCAAGCGGCGCGGGAGAAATGCCGCGGTGTCTTGCAGCATCTTGACGACGTGTTAGCAGGATGGAGTGAAACGTAGATGAATGACAGAAAGATCCCTCTGCTCGCAGTAGATGGGGGCGGAACCAAATGCCTCGCCGTATTCGTCGATGAACAGGACGTCATCGTAGGCCAGGGAAGGGCTGGTTCCTGCAACTATCAGGGGATCGGCAAGGAAGCGGCCGCCAGAGAGCTGGTGCAGGCGATCAGGGCGGCGATGGAGGATGCGGCATTAAATCGGGACGATGCTGATTGGCCGGCGGGCCTTGGCATTGTAGTGGAATGCGCTGTTTTCGGCCTGGCCGGACTGGATACAGAACACGACCGGAAAAAGGTCCGCGGCATCGTAGAGGAAGTGCTGCAGCGTTTACATATTCAGGTCAATCATCTCATCGTGGAAAACGACGGCTTTGCCGCCCTGCTCGGCGCGGTCGAAGCCGGCCCCGGCATTCTCGCGATCGCGGGTACCGGCTCGATCGTATACGGCATCGACGAGCACGGCCGCTCCGTGCGAGCCGGCGGGTGGGGCCACCGCATCGGCGATGAAGGCAGCGGATACTGGATTGGCAAGCAGGCGATTGCCGCTGTCTTGAAGGCACATGACGGCCGGGGCGTGCGGACGCGGCTCGGGGAATGGATTTTGTCCCATCTGGGATTGCCTGATGTGGAGGCTTTGTTTATCTGGATCTACAGCAGTGAGTACTCCGTTGAGAAAGTCGCAGAACTGTCCCGCTTTGTCACCATGGCTGCCCTAGCGGGTGATCGGGAGGCAAGGAGCATTTTGACTTGTGCCGGCGATGAACTGTTTCTCGCAGTAAGCGCTGTTGCTGGCAGACTTGACTTGCAAAATCGGCGGTTTAAGCTGGTTTTGCAAGGCGGGGTGCTGCAAAACGACGGTTATGTCCGGCAGAGGCTGATCGACCGGATCAGGAAGTACGCCCCGTTTGTCCAGGTGGACAAGGCAAAGCGCGAACCGATATACGGCATCATTGCGAAGGGACATGCCTACTTGAAGGGAGAAGGAGCGGCAGGCTCCTAAAACCGTAAGTGAGGTGAACGAATTTGGGGAAAAAGCTGTTGTTTGTGTTTGCCCATCCGGATGATGAATCGTTTGCCAGTGCCGGGACGATGGCCAAGTACCGCGCCCAAGGGCATGAGGTATTTTTGATCTGCGCCACCTCTGGCTGCAGGGGCAGGACTGGCGGGTTTGAGCTGTCATCGCGCGAGGAGCTGGCAAACCACCGGGAACAGGAGCTGCGTGCGGCCTGCGATATTTTAGGCGTCACCCGGATTTTTTTCTACCGGTATCCGGATGGAAGCCTGAAGGAACAGGATCGGGGACAGATGGCTCAGCGAATTGCGGGGACGATATCCGAAGCGGAGCCGGACGCAGTGATTACGTTTCCGCCTGACGGGGTGACGAGGCACCCGGATCACATCGCCGTCTCCAAGGCGACAGAGCAGGCGGTGATTCTGGCAGAAGAAACGTCCGGAATCAATCCGGCGCTCTATTACGTGTCCATTCCTCACTACTACGACTACTGCCGGGATAGCGGCCCAGAGGAACCGTTCCCGATCACCGGCAAAGTAGACATCGCCTCCTATCGCCAATACAAAGGACGGGCGCTGCAGGCCCACAAGAGTCAGGTGTACTCGGTCGACCGCGCCTATCCGGGCGTGATGGAAGGCGACTTCGGCGTCATCGGCAACTACGAATACTACTCGCTGGTTCGTTCCGGAGGGAGACAGATTGGCTGCCGAAAGAAGCCGCCGGAAGCAATCCCGATCATTGAGTTGATCTGATCGATTCGACGTGACGCAAGGAAAACGGTAAAAAGCTACTCGACGCGAGTAGCTTTTTCGCCGTTCAATCATCATTAATTGTCGGACATTCCGATGATAACCAGCAAAATAAACAGAACCAAAACGATATCGAAGCATTCAAAGAAGCTCCCTTTAAACATGCTACTCATACGTACAGTCATCCTCCTTAAGTGATTTCTCTAGCCTTACACCCATAAGATATGGGTCTAGGCAAAAGAACGGCACGGCATATGCCCATTTTTCGAAATCCTTTTCGCTTACATTTTTTGTATTTTCGGAAAGTTTATTTTCGCTAAGGCTTTCGCTATTTGACTTGGCGATAAGCCAAGTTTTTCTAAAAGGACAAGGTTTATTATTCAGAAAACAAGGAAAAGCTAAAGGATACAAAATGAGTTGAGATTGCAAGAGGAAAGGATGAAAATGTATGAGAAGGACGCCTTCCCTTTCGGAGGCAGAAAACAGCCTCTCNAAGGACAAGGTTTATTATTCAGAAAACAAGGAAAAGCTAAAGGATACAAAATGAGTTGAGATTGCAAGAGGAAAGGATGAAAATGTATGAGAAGGACGCCTTCCCTTTCGGAGGCAGAAAACAGCCTCTCCATAGAAATCAGCGTGGGCGAAGGATTTAAATCCATCGTATGGAAAGCGCAGTACGACATGGACTTTAACACAGAGTGCCTCTTCTGCTTTTCCGACCGGATCACCGGTTATCGCGTGGAAGACGAACAGGGGCATTCGGGCAAAGTAGCAGTCTGCCCCCGCTGTGAAAAGGTCAACGCAGTCTATTCGTAAAGAGCCGTTTTCCAGATTCACGGGAATGACGTCCGATGTTTTCATCGGACGTTTTTTCTTGGAACTGCATCCACCAAGTACCACAAGGATTCCGCAGCCCACGGCCGAAATACAAAAAGGGTAGAACAGAGATTGTTTTGGCAGAGAGGGGATTGACATGTCGAAGAAATGCAGCCGTTGCGGAGGGAATATGCGCCTGATGCTTCGCAGCGTCGTGTATCGCAACCGGGTCAAGATACGCAATGTGCCGGTTCACGTATGTATGTCGGAGGACTGCACTAACTCGCAGGTGGTTGAAGCGATAAAAGAGGACCTGAAAAAACTGATGAATGACCTGGGACAGTCGCCGATACGGCAGGTGATCGGATTTGATGAGGTTTCCGAATTTTCCCAAATCCTGGTGAGCGTTGCAGACCAGACAGAAGAAGTAGATGTAACCCGCTTGATGGAGCAGCGGATCAACGATCTTTTGGACCTGTTCCTTCTTGCGCAGTCACTGGGCGACCAACAGTGGATGCATGATATCAGGAATCGTTTGACAAAATTGTACGGAAATGTGTAAGTGAGTACGCCATTACATAACCGATTGATTCCAGAAACTGAGCATCGCTTTCTGGCAGCTGTCTTGTCCGCTGGCTTAAACCGTAAATTTTGCCTATAATACAGGTATTGCATCAGTTCACCGAGGAAGGGGAAACAGGTTATGGAAGAAACGGGATATCTGCATTCCATCGAAGAATTAGACCAATTTGTCAGCCAGCAGGGGAAGCGCCTGCTGTTCAAACACAGCACCGTCTGTCCGATCAGTACGGCCGCGTTTGATGAATTTCAGTCGTACGTCAAGCAGTCGGATCTGCCGGCGGCGATTATCCTGGTCCGGGAAGACCGCCCCGTGTCCAACGAGGTGGCCGACCGTTACGGGATCAAACACGAGTCACCGCAGATTTTCCTCTTGGAAGACGGCGTTGTCAAGTGGCACACTTCCCACTGGAAAATTACCAAACAGGCGATTAGCGAAGCCGTAGGGGCGTAACATACACCTGACGAAGGCCGGCGCTGCACGTGGAGCGCTGAACAAAGAAAAAGTTGTCCACTCCATTGCCATGATCGAGCGGACAACTTTTTTATTTACAGGCAGCTATTTTTACTCCCAGTACAGCTCCAGTTCGTCGCCGCTGACGATCGGAGATTGAAAGGAGGCGGGACTGCCGTTGATCAAGGTGCAGAGCTTCGTCCTTCCTTCCCCTTCCTTCGCCTCCAGCGAGACGTCTACATAGCGAAACACGTCGCTGAACACCGGGGCAGGGCCGGGGGTCACCTTTACTAAAATAACAGCACCATGCCGGACCTTCTCCTCCAGTGACACCGTCTCCCCATCCATCATGACGGTGAGCCGGCTCGTATGGATCCTGACCGGTTGGCCGTTAAATCTTACCCGGATCTCTTCCTGGACCCAATCTTCCACCGAAATCAACTCGCGGATGGAAGGAATCGACATCGGTTCGCTGCGGTACGTCAGCTCGTCGCCGGACTTGATCCGGTCATCGGGAGAAACCGGTCTGCCATTTAGCAGCAGTTGGCTTTGCTGGTCGCGTATCGTATGGGTCTGTCCGTTCATGCTGAATCGGATCTCGTGTTCTGCACGGCCAGCCGGCAATGCCAATCCGATTTCCCGTGAGACTTCCCGAATGGTCCGAGGCAGCCGAATCTCGACCTGGTCGCGATCGTTCAACGGAGTATCGAGGGAGACCTGCTGTCCGCCGACAAAGGCCAGCGGGCCGAGGGAAACGGGTTCTCCATTGCAGAGGAAATCGAGCGTGTCCAATTCTTCTACCAGGTCGACGACAGCGGCTTTCGCCTCTTCTCCGTCCGCCCCCGGCACGACGGTAATCACGTCGCCGCTTGCGAGCGGCTCGTCAATCCCGGCCGGTTGGCCGTTTAAGGTAATCAGCGGCGCCGTGCCGTGCCCTCCGGGGATGATCCGCATCCGCCCGTTTACGGTCAGCGTCATGGCCAGGCCGGGTCGTCCGTACAGGCGCTTGATGTCCATTCCCAGTGAGATCAGCGCGTCGCCGATGGTCATCGTCCGCAGGTCGAAAATGCGCAGGGTCTGTTCGTTTACGGTAATGGTGATGTACTTCAGCGGGTGGCGCCGCGCCGCGACGGCAATCCCGACCGGAGTGACGAATTCCGGGCCAGACAGCTCGTCCAGCTCTCCGATGTACTGGCGAAGCGCATCGGCTCCTCGTACGGCGACGCGGGCGGCGGGCAGACGGAGGCGAGCCGCTACTTTTTCCGGCAGCAGAGGGGTGAGGCTGCCGCCGCCGATCAGCATGACCGCTTGCGGGGGCTTGCCGTTGAGCTCAATGATTTTTTCCGCGATCTTACCCGCCAGCTGATCGACGTCATTCTCGATAGCCGACACGACTTCGTCTCCTGTCAAGCTATGCTGGGTTCCGAGAATGTCCTGGAATTGCACCCCTTCGCCGGAAGTCAGCTGCCGCTTGACTGATTCGGCGACGGGAAAGTCGAGCAGGAACGCGTTCATCAAGGCGTCGGTGATCTCGTCGCCAGCGACCGGGACCATCCCGTATGCGGTAATGGCTCCCTCCGCCGTCAGTGCGACGTCCGATGTACCGGCACCGATGTCCACCAGGGCAATATTGAGGCGCCGCATGGTGGGGGGGATCAAAACGTTAATCGCCGCGATCGGCTCCAGGGTCAGCGCCTGCATTTCCAAATCGCAGCGCTTCAGCGCAGCGAACAGCGAGTCGACGACGATGCGCGGCAGAAAGGTGGCGATCACTTCGACACTGGCAGTTTCGCCGCGCTGGTCGATCAGGCTGCCGATCGGCTCGCCGTCCAGAAAGTAGCTGACCACGCTGTATCCGACGCAGTAGTAGCGGGTCGCATCCGATTCATTCAGCTCTTGCGCCAGCAACTTTTGCGCTTCCTGTACGGCAGTAAATTCCAGCATGACGGCATCTTCTTTGGTCAGCAGTGTATGTCTGTGAACCTCTCGGTCGACGCGGAGGCGGCGCGTCCGCAGCGTTCGCCCGGCGGCGGCGATCGCCACTTGCTGCAGCGGACCGTGTTTTTCCTCCAGTTGGACTTTTATCTGATCAATCACCCTGGCGACGGCAGGGACATCGTGAATCTGACCGTCCAGCATCGATCGTTCTGTATGCTCTTGAATCGCGTAATCGAGGACGCGAAACTGCTCTCCGGACACTTCCACGATCAGGCCGACGACACTGCGGGTGCCAATATCCAAAGCAAATATTTTCTCTTGTGCGGCAACTGCTTCTTTTGACAACCCTTTCGACTCTCCTTTTACAGGACGCACCTGTGCTATCTCTTCTAAAATAATATTAGACATATTTCTCCTGAAATGAAACCTATTTCATGGAGAAGCGGGAAGATTCGACCATAATGAAAGCGGTTTATATTTCTTTACAAACACTTTCGCGCTTTTTGGCGCTAAAATGCTGACAAATGAGTTCACATCCCTTATAATAAACCCTAACTTTTTATAAAACGCCACGTACTTATAGTACAATAGGAAAATAGCGACGGAGAGGTGTAGAGACACATGAGCAAGGAAGTAGATTTGCTGCGGCAGCAGTTGGACGATATCAACCTGCAGATCCTGGGGTTGATCAACAAGCGCGCTCAATTGGTACAGGATATCGGCAAGGAGAAGCTGAAACAGGGGATTAACCGTTTTGATCCCGAGCGGGAGAGACAGATGCTGAATCTGCTCGTAGAAAACAACGACGGCCCGTTCAGCGACGATACCATTCGTCACCTGTTCAAACAAATTTTCAAAGCGTCCCTCGATTTGCAAAAGGATGACAACAAGAAAGTGCTGTTGGTCAGCCGCAAGAAAAAAATGGAAGATACTGTCTTGACCGTAAAAGGTGTGGAATTCGGCGGAAAAGCTCCAATCCTGATCGCAGGACCGTGCTCCGTGGAGAGCTACGAGCAGGTGCGGGCCGTTGCCGAAAACCATGCGAAGCGCGGTTTGCGGGTTATCCGCGGCGGCGCTTACAAGCCCCGCACTTCGCCGTATGACTTCCAGGGTCTCGGCGTTGAAGGATTGGAAATTTTAAAGCGAATCGGTGACGAATTCAACCTGGTCACCATCAGTGAGATCGTCACTCCTGCCGATGTTGAGATGGCGACGCAGTACATCGACGTCATTCAAATCGGCGCACGCAACATGCAAAACTTCGAACTGCTCAAAGCAGTAGGCCGGATCAACCACCCTGTCCTGTTGAAACGGGGATTGTCGGCCACGATCGAAGAGTTCATTTACGCGGCAGAGTACATCCTCTCCGAAGGGAATCAGCAGGTCATGCTTTGTGAGCGGGGAATCCGCACGTACGAAAAGGCGACCCGCAATACGCTGGACATCTCTGCTGTGCCCCTGTTGAAGCAGGAGACCCACCTGCCCGTGTTCGTCGATGTGACTCACTCGACCGGACGCCGCGATCTGCTCCTTCCGACCGCGAAAGCAGGGTTTGCCGTAGGCGCTGACGGTGTGATGGTCGAAGTCCATCCTGATCCGGATGTGGCCCTGTCCGACGCCAAACAGCAGCTGAACATCCCGCAATTTAACGAGTTTTTGGATGAATTGCTCGCATCCGGCTTGTACAAATTGGAAGCTCCTGCAGCCAGCCGCTAATCCCGCTGTCTGTGTGAGAAGAAGCCATTCCCGAACCTTCTCGGGAATGGCTTGTTTTTTTGGTCGATAAGGACTACAATTTTACCTTATCGACATAAGTGCAACTAAGGCTCCGCCTAAAAGCTTGGCGGAGCCAAGTTTTCTAACCGGACAACATAGATTACATACAAATTACACATTTTCCGTGTATAATTGATTCTGTTTGCAGACGCGGACAAGAAGTAAACATCGGAGGTACTCATGAAAAAATTCGATCTGTCTATGCTTGCTTTGGCCATTTTGATTATCGCCCTGGTGCTGCTGCACATGTCGCCGTTGATGCACAAAGAGACAGCTGCCGCCAAGGTAAACGGAACGGTGATCACCGAGGAACAATTGACATCAGAACTGAAAAATCTGTATGGCAAAAGGGTCCTCGACAACATCATCTCCGACACGCTTGTCAAACAGGAAGCGAAAAGACAAGGGGTGACTGTAACCGACGAGGAGGTAATCAAGGAGGTCGACTCGATCAAAGCGCAGCTTGGCGGCAACTTCTCGGAGTTCCTGAAGATGCGCGGTATGACCGAGCAGCAGATGAAGGAGCAGATGTACATGCTTCTGCTGGCCAACAAAACGTATGAAAAGGCAAAACCGGGAGCCGATAAAAGTCAAATTAACAGTTGGGTGGATGATTTGAAGAAAAATGCCGACATTCAAATTCTCGATCCCGCTTTTCAAAAATAGCAAAAAACATCCCGTCAGTTGAGACGGGACGTTTTTTCATTTACTGCCGCTTTCTCAGCAAGCTGATGATAGAGAGGAGAAGCGCAAGACCGGACAGTACGAGCGGAAGCGTGCTGCCTGTGCCGTTTTTGTCTGCTGCCGGGGCAGGAGCGGCCGCATTAGCCGGTGTGTCCGAAGCAGCCGGATTTTGCGGCTCGGCAGCCTTCTCGGTCCCGTGATCGTGGCCGTCGCCTTCCGCTTGCCCGGCTTCGATGGTTGTCACAGAGGCCGGAGTCTCTGTGCCGGGGGCGCCTGTCCACTCGACGACAGAGCCGTCAGCGTAGGTTTGGTAGGCCTTCCAGGCCAGCGAGCCGGCAGTCTTGGGATTGGCGCCGACGAACGAGAATTCCATAAATTCATGGGGCTTGATCCCCCCGTTTTCAGCCTTCCAGACCAGCGCCTTGGGGCGTCCTTCCGAATCGTTTTCAAACGCGTACGACCAGCCGGGGGTCGGCATGACCGTCCCCACCTTTACGCCCTCGGGGAATTCAAGGCGGACCTCTGTCGTATTGCTCTCTTTTTCGACAGGGACGCGAACGGTGTATTTTTCATAAGCCCCCGTTGTGGAGGTTTTCGGCCAGACAGTCACGTGAGCGCTGGCGATGCCGGCGGTTGAACACAAGACGCCGGTCAAAACGAATATACTGATCCACTTTTTCAACTTCATATATAAGACCTCCTATTCGGTAATCATCAGCGGGAGAACCGGACTAACACGGTATCCCGCCACTGCTGCCGGGTCCCGTCAGGATAGCGGGCGTCAATGGTAAAGCGCCAGTAGCCCGTCATGCTGAAGAGAAGCTCGGCCTGGTACGTTCCGCTGCCTGTGGCTGTTGCCGGTATTTCAATGTTCCCCATGTCCATGTCAGCCATCTCCAGATGAACAACGACCTGTTCAGGCAGTTCGCCAGGCATGTCCGCCAAGCGCATCTGCATTGTCTGCTTGCCGACCTGCAGTCTGGGGATGTCGACTTGAACCTGAACGTGACCGCTGCCCAGACTCTCGCTGTACCCTTTTGCCGGAAGGGGATAAGCTGTCTGGCTCATCAACACGCCCGCCAGCAGCGCAGCAATGCCGGCGGTCAGCTCGCCGTACAGCAGGGACCGCGAGAGACGTTTGCTGCTGCTGCGCCAACGGACAGTTTGCAGCAAAGCAAGGAGCAGCATGGCGAGCATGAGCACGATTTTCAGCAGCAGGAGCAGGTTCCACAGCTGCAAGCTGCCCAGCAGAGCGGCCCAGTCCGTCTGCAGCATGACCATCCCCGCACCGCTGACGGTGACAAAGCCGGCCGCGACGGCGGCGAGGCGGACGAAGAAGGGGCGGAATCCGTCCAGCTGTTCCCTGTCTCCTGTCACTTTGCGGCAAGCGAGAACAAACGCAAGGCAGGCCAGAGCCGAAAGCCAGATGGCGATGCCGATCAGGTGCAGCATGCGGGCGGCGATCGCAGGCAAGACATGCTCTGTGCCCCAGACGTGGCCGCCGATGGCGAGGTTGCAGACGAGCAGCAGCCAGACGGCCGGGTACCATCCTGACACCATATTCGGCAGGGCAGCCAGCAGCAGGAGCAGCAGCTGGATCAGCGCCATGCGGATAAAAGGCGGCTGCAAGAGCAGTTCCCACTTTCCTGATGACAGCAGCGAAAGCGGATTGGCTCCAGGCAGGCTGGCAAGGGAAAGGGCGCATTCGCCAATGGTTCCGATCAGCAGCAGAACCCATATGAACTGCCGCGGCTTTTTGCAGCGGTGCCAGAGGTCAGGCAGCCCTCGCCGGCGGATGGGCCAAACCAGCCAGGAAAGACCGCCGCCCAGCAACAGCAGGCTTTCGACGGGAAAGCGAAGATAGGGGAGCAGCGCTTCCGATGCCGGCCGTTCGGCAGGGAGCGGCGAAACGGAGCCGTTTGACGGCTGTCCGACAAAAAAGGAGAACACGCCGTGAACGGGATGTCCGTCTGCTGAAAGCACATTCCAGCGCACCGTATAGGTACCCTGCGGCAGGTCGGGCAGGAGCGCCGTCACCTTGGAGGCGTTGCCCGGGGTCAAGCCGACGCTGGGCAATTCGACCAGCCGGGCGTTCCAATCGTACAGCTGTACCTCGTACAACCCCTGTTCCAAGGGTTCGCTGAAGGAGAGCGCAAGCAGTGCCGGGCTGTTTTCCATGACCTCCCCGTTGGCGGGAGTGCTGCTGATCAGGTAGGCGTGTGCCGACGCCGGCGTATATCCCAGGCAAAAGACGAGCAGCAGACTGCAGCAGCAAAGAAACAGCCGTCTGGCAGCCGCCGCGTTTACGAGCATCCCGGACACTCTCTTCCCATGCTTTTGTCGATGTAGGCGAGCGCCTCTTCAAAAGACATGACGATGCCGCCAAATCCTTTCACGATGCCTTCGGCGTGATTCCGACGTTCAAACGTCAGCACCTGAGGCTGACAGCAGCGGATGTCGATAGAGGTTTCCAGCACGTACCAGGCAGTCCGTGCGCTTACCGTCGTATGGGACAGGAAGTCGTAGCAGATCGCCTGGATGACCTGATCTCCCCATTGTTTTTGCCGCAAAAGTCCGCAGTGAGCGCAGCAAGTGCTCTCGATTCGGTTGCCTTCGAGGATCAGCCGATAGGCCAGCCGCTGCTCAATTTTGCGCTGGCACAGAGCGCATTCGTCTGCTGCCGGCGGCTGTTCTGCCGACCCTGGTTTTGGCCTGGCCAGTGCTATGCCGCCGAACACCTTTTCAGCCACTCCCGATTCAATCAACGGTTTGAGGTCGCGGTGGACGGTCATCTCGGAAACGCCGAGCCATTTGCTCAATTCGGAGATTTTCAGGCTGTGTTTGCTTTCCAGCCATTCGCGTATCTTCGCCTGCCGCTCTTTGGGCAGCATCATGGGATTCACCTCGCTTTTTATCATATTCCAACAAAATATAACAATCCGTAACTATCAAGAATTGTAGTGGGTTTATCCCTTTGTTTCAATCACTCGGATGTTGGAATGTGTGACGATCTGTTGAATGTTCCCGAGGGTATAGAAAAAAACTGATAAGATCGCGCCGATTTGTTACAATAACTTCAAAGAAAACGATTGCAACTGCTTCCAGCATGTCGTATGATATGCCTATAATTTTTGAAAATAGTATTGAAAGCCAAATTTTGGGTGAAAGCGAGTGGTTCGCGATGCCAATTACAATCTATGATGTAGCGCGGGAAGCCGGCGTCTCGATGGCTACCGTCTCCCGTGTCGTAAACGGAAATCCCAACGTCAAGCCGACTACGCGGAAAAAAGTGATGGCTGCCATTGAACGGCTGGGGTATCGTCCCAACGCAGTGGCGAGGGGACTGGCCAGCAAAAAAACGACGACAGTGGGCGTCATCATCCCCGACATCGCCAGCATGTTCTTCTCGGAATTGGCCAGGGGGATCGAGGATATCGCCACGATGTATAAATACAACATCATTCTGTGCAACTCCGATCAGCGCCTTGACAAAGAACTGCAGCTGATCAATACGATGTTGGAAAAACAGGTGGACGGACTGTTGTTCATGGGCGCGGAGATCAAGGAAGACCACATGCAGGTGTTCTCCACCGCTTCCGTACCGGTCGTTCTGGCTGCTACCAGGGACGCCGACAATATCCTGCCGTCCGTCACGATCGATCACTATCAGGCGGGGTACGATGCGACCGAGGCCCTGTTGTCGAGAGGCCACAAACGCATTGCGATGATAACCGGACCGCTGGACGATCCGCTGGGCGGGCTGCTCCGCTTTGAGGGGTACAAAAAAGCGCTGGCGGACGCAGGGATTTCGTTTGATGAGTCGTTGGCGATGAATGGAAACTACCGGCACGACGCGGCACTGCGGGCCATGACTCAGTTCTTGTCCTTGAAAAATCCGCCGACCGCCGTGTTCGCCGCCAGTGACGAGATGGCCATCGGCGCCATTCACGCCGTACAGGACGCAGGGCTGTCTGTTCCGGAGGACATCGAAGTGATCGGGTTTGACAACACCCGACTGGCCGAGATGGTTCGCCCCCGCCTGACGACGGTGGTGCAGCCCATGTACGATATCGGGGCAGTTGCCATGCGCCTGTTGACCAAGTACATGAACAATGAACACGTGGAGGAACACGTCGTACTTCTGCCTCACCGCATCGAGTACCGGCAAAGCACACGCCCCCTTGAGGGCTGAACGAGAGAGGAGGAAACGATATGCGCACAGGCATCATCGGGGCGATGGATGAAGAAATCGTCCTGTTTCTGGAAGCGATGGAAGAGACGAAAAAGACCGTAAAAGCGGGAATCACCTATTATCAGGGGAAGCTTGAGTCAAGGGAAGTCGTGCTGTGCAAATCAGGCGTGGGAAAGGTAAACGCCGGAGTCTGCACACAAATTCTGATCGACCGGTTTGGCGTCGACCAGGTGATCTTCACCGGCGTGGCGGGAGCGGTCCATCCCGACCTCGAAATCGGGGATATCGTCATCTCTACAACTTGTTTGCAGCACGATGTGGACGCCACTGCCCTCGGATTTCAACCGGGAGAGATCCCTTATGCTAAAATTTGGGAGTGGCAAGCGGATCCCCGCCTCATCGAGCTGGCTATGAAGTCGGGGGAAGCCATCGGGGATGACGTAAATATCGTCAAAGGGAAGGTGCTTTCCGGCGACCAGTTTATCGCTGACAGGGACAAGGTGAGGAGGCTTTATGAGCGCTTTGACGCCTACTGTACGGAGATGGAGGGAGCGGCGGCTGCCCAGGTGTGCACGATGAACGACGTGCCGTTCGTCATCGTCCGCTCCATGTCGGACAAGGCCGACGGCTCGGCTGACGTCAACTTCGCCGAATTTACGAAGCTGGCTTCCCGCCGTTCGTTCGAGATCGTCAGCAGCATGCTGAAACACGAGTCCCCTGCCGCGGGAGCGGGTGTCATTGTCTACTCCACGGCTGGCTGCATTGAATGCGATATGGTGAAAAAGCTGCTGACGGAACAGGGCATCCCGTTTGAAGTGAGGGATGTAATGACCAGTCAACAGTACCGCGACGAGGTGGAGAAGTTCGGCTTCCTCGGCGTGCCGGTCACCGTTGTCGGCGGCAAGGCGGTAAAAGGATTTCAACCGGAAGAACTGCAGGCGCTGCTTGACGGTTTGAAAAAGTAAACGCAAAACCACCAGGCCTTCTGAACTGCACCTCCAATTGTTCGTTGTGTCTAACAATCGGGGTGCAGTTCAAAGCTGGTGGTTTTTTTCGGTCCGGGATGTTTTACCCCAAAGGAGCGTACATCATCGCTCGCTCCAGGATCAGACGGTTTTTCTGGGTAATTTCCCCCCGGCGGGGAATCGGCGGGAACGGCTGGACATCGTCAAACAGATGCGTCGGCAGCGGCAGTTTGCTCTTATCCCTCCAGCGCTTTCCCCAATTTTCCGGCAATGGCGAATCTTCCAGGCACTGGTCGGTCATTTCGCTCCAAAGCAGCGTCCAGGCGCGGGGAACGACCCGCCAGATATCGTAGCCTCCGCCGCCGACGGCGATCCAGCGGCCGCCGCACAGCTCATGGGCCAGGCGGTGAGCGAGCCGGGGGATCTCCTGGTAGATTCTCATGCTGCAGGAGAGGTGGGTGAGCGGGTCGTAAGCGTGGGCATCACAGCCGTTTTGCGTCACGATCACATCCGGCTTGAAAGCTCTTGCCAGTTTGGGAACCAGGGTCTGATACACTTCCAGGAACGACTCGTCTTCTGTAAACGCATCCAATGGAACGTTGACGGAAAAGCCGTAGCCGCTGCCCTCGCCGCGTTCGGACACATTGCCGGTTCCGGGGAAGAGATACTTGCCCGTCTCGTGCAGGGAGATCGTCAAGACGTCGGGATCGTCGTAGAACGACCACTGAACGCCGTCGCCGTGGTGGGCGTCGGTGTCGATGTACAGGACGCGCGCCTTCCAGCGTTTGCGCAAGTAAGCGATTGCAACCGAACAGTCATTGTAGATGCAGAAACCGGATGCCCGCGCCCGCAGAGCGTGATGCAATCCGCCGGCCGGATTAAAGGCGTGATCGGCTTCGCCGTTCATGACCAGATCGACCGCCTGCAGGGTTCCGCCGACGATCAGCGCGCTGGCTTCATGCATGCGCGGGAAGCAGGGGACGTCTTCTGTGCCAAGGCCGTAGCTGGCTGCCTGCGGCAGCTCCGTCTCGCTATGCCCTTGGGCCCGAACCGTTTCGATGTAGCCTGGATCGTGAACCAGCGCCAGTTCTTCATCGGTAGCGGGGCGCGGCGGGACGATATCCTGTTCGGACAAAAGCCCGTAGGACGTCATCAAGTCGTGCGTCAGCAGCAGGCGATGCTGGTTGAATGGATGCTCATCGTGAAAGTAGTACTTCGTATAGTCAGGTGAATAGATCAGGCGCGAACGGCGGCTCAAGAGCGATGCCTCCCTTCGATTGGGTCGGGTACGGTGTAGCCCTTTGCCTGAAGCAGCTCAATCACGGTACGCGGGTCGATCGTCTGCGCGCGAAAAATCAGTTTTTTCTTGCCAGGCGTCTTGCCGGGATAGACGATCACGCTGACCACATTTACCCCGGCAGCCTGGAATGCCTGGCTTACTTCTGCCAACATGCCGACCCGGTCGTCTACCTCCACCTCGAAACAGGAGCTGGGCCCCGCCACCCCAAACAGCTCGATTAGTTTGTACAGCAGATCCGATTCAGTGACGATCCCTCTCAGTTGACCGTCCGAGACGACAGGCAGGGCGCCGATTTTATGATCGTAGACGGTTTTGGCCGCGTCCTCGATAAAATCCAGGGGATGGGCCGTAATCACATTTCGCTGCATGATGTCTTCCACCGGCTTGGTCAGTATGGCATTGCCGCCCTCATGCGGAGAAAAACGGGAGGGGAGGGCATCGCGCAAATCGCGGTCGGAGACGATGCCGACCAGTTTTTCTCCTTCGATCACCGGCAAGTGGCGAATCCGGTTGTGCCTGATCAAGGTGAGCGCTTCGCCAATACTGGTGGCAGGAGTCACCGTGATGAGCTGTTTTTTCATCATATCCTCTAGCCGCATCGGCAAATCCCCTTTCCCTAGTACATAAATCGGTTCTGGAACCGAATGCTGTCAAACTTTTCAATGCTCTCCTGCGGTACGCGCTTGCCGATGCGAACCATCAGGCAGTTGGCAGGATGAGAGCAGATTTCGGGGTCATCCGTGGCCATCCATACCATCCCGACACTGCCCATGACTTTTTCCATCACTTTGCGGTACTGCCAGACATTGAGCCCTGTTCCTTTTAAATCCCAGTGCCAGTAATACTCCGTGGTAATGACGATGAAGTCTTCCAGCGCATCGTCAGAAAAGGCCACACCCAGCATCGCTTTGCTGACCCCGCATCCCCGCACCTGGTGACTCACTTCGATGGCGCCCAGCTCCAGCAAGTCGTCCATCTTCGCCTCAGACCATCTCTCCAATGGATCCGGGTAGAGAATGGTTACATAAGCCAAGACGAGATCATCTTCGCGGGCGATGATGATCCGCCCTTCCGGCAGCGCGGCAATTTCCACCAGCGCTTTTTGTTGTTCCGCGGGTACGCGAAAGGCCCGCAGGCCCTCGTCAAACCGCAAAGCCGCCAGACGCTCCGGTTCTACCGGACCTTCGATGACAAGTCTATGACCCCGTACATCCATCTCGCAAGCCGCGTATCTTTTCATGTGGAGCACTCAGTCCACCTCTGCTTCCCTTTTGCTTCTCCTTCTATTATACCTGAAGGACACAAGCCTGAACCCTCGGCAAAGCGAATATTCAGAAAAACGTCACCACATGGAAAAACAGGCTGCCACGTATGCCTGGCAGCCTGAACGAGATGTGGATTTAGCGAGCGCTGACGTTTCCGCTTTGCGGGGACTCCCCGTAACTGTTGATGGCAGTGATGCGGTAAACGCCGGCATTTGCCGATTTATGCAGGTAAGTCGTGGACGATACCGTATCCAGCAGCTGGAATCCTGCAGCCGGATCGGTCGCGTAGTAAATGTTGTAAGCGACGACGTGGTCGCTGGACGGATTGGCCTTCCAGGAAAGCTGGAACCCGCCGTTCGCTTTGCTTACCGCGATCTGCTTCGGCGTTTCAGGAGCACGTGCAGGAGCGCCCGGATTGGACGGTTCCGTCTCCCCGGGAGTCAGATCGGTGATGTCCGGGATATCGGGCACCTCCTGGCCTGGCTGCGACGTGCCCGGTTCTTCTGTTGACGGAGAAACAGGGACTTCCCAGGTTCCCGCACTGGTAGAAGCGACAGCGGAAGGCGAAGATTCATAGCCCTCTACGTCGACCGAGGTGACGTAGTAGCCGAACGGACCGGTTCCGCCAGAAGCATCCTGATAGGTCGTCACTTTTGGGTCTTTTACTGTGGCCAACTTGGTAAAAACACCGCTGGCATCGGCGCGATAGATGCGGTAACCCAGCAGATCCGCTTCACCGCCTGACTTCCAGTTGAGCGTCAACTGCTTGTCGCCTGCCGCAACGGTAAGGCCGCTCGGCGCGCTTGGCACACTTCCGTCGCCTGTTCGCGGATCTTCCTTGTCCGGCAAGCGGCGCTCCCAGTCTGCGGGGCGCGCCGCCTTGGGATTCTTCGCCAAAACCTCGTCAAGGTTGGCAGCCGCTTTGTCCGGGCTCTTGAAGAACACGCCTTCCGTGACAAAGTCATCAGGTGTTCCTTCCTTCGCCAGATAGCGCTTGTTGTCATATTGGACCACTTTTGCCTTCTGATGCGAATCATCCGCTTTTGTCGGGACGAATTGGCGGTTGAACAAGTCGGTGATCAAATCGCCGCTCTCCTTGGACAGCTCGCTCGGCAAGAGCCCTGACTTGCTGTCTACCGTTGCGCTGACGATGCCGCTTGGCTTCTCAAACTTGTCGGTCGGCGACGCGAGGTCAGGTTTCTTTTCCAAAACCTGCTTCATCACTTTTCCCCAGATCTCCATTGGCCGTCTTGACGCCGAACTCGGCAGCTTATAGGGATCGTCATACCCCGTCCATACTCCCATCGACAGTTCCGGAGTGTAGCCGACAAACCACAAATCGTAATCGCTGTTGGTCGTTCCCGTCTTACCGGCCACATCGACGCTGCGCGGGACAAAATTGCGGATGCTGGCGCCCGTCCCGGAATTGACAACCGTTCGCATCATATCTGTAATGAGGTAGGCTGTCTGCGGGCTGTATACGGGCACAGGCTGCGGATTGTGCTGATAGACCACCCGCCCCTGGCTGTCTTCGATGCGTTCGATCATGTACGCGTCAATAAATGTGCCGCCATTGGCAAACGTCGCATAGGCATTGGTGATCTCTTCCGCGGTCAGCCCGTAGGCAAGGCCGCCGATCGCACCGGTCGCCGCGTAATTGTCGCTTTCGGCAAGCGTGGTCACGCCCATTTTTTTGACGTATTCCAGCGCGGTCGGGATGCCTACCTGCAGATAGGTCTTGATTGCAGGCACGTTCCACGATTGGCGCAAGGCTTCCCGGGCACTGATGACTCCGCGGAACTTGTTGTCCCAGTTCATCGGCATATGGCTGCCCTTGGTGCCGTCGGAGAGCACCAGCGGAGAATCGTCGATGGGCGATCCGGGCTGCAGGTACCCCAGCTCGAAGGCGGGAGCGTAAGCGGCAAGCGGCTTCATCGCCGATCCCGGCTGACGGGGGGCAGTCGCGTGGTTGGTCTGCTCCACCTGGAAGTCGCGGCCTCCCATCATGCCGAGGATCCTGCCCGTCTTGTTCTGGATCAGCATGGAACCTACTTCTTCCAGAGCGTTTTCGATTTTCTCGGTCTTGCCATTGGAGCGGCGCACCGTATAGCTGATGTTCTTGCCGAAGTTTTTCGGATCGGACGCAGTCTGCTCCATGATGTCGTTTACGTCTTTGTCAATCGTGGTATATACATGGTATCCGTTCCTAAGGATTTCCCTGCGCTTGTCCTCTTTCATTTGGCGGTATTCGTTGCTGCCGACTTCGGACTTGTCCCGGCCTTCCTGGGCCAATTGGGTATCGACCAGAGCCTTTGCAGCCCGCTCCTCGATCTCCATCATCAGGAAGGGGTGTTGGCTGTAGGCTTGAGCCTCGGGCTTGGCCAAGCTTGCCTTGAGATCGGTTTCTAGTGCCTGATCATACTGCGCTTGGGTGATATATCCGTTCTCCAGCATGCGGTCAAGCACCGTTTTTTGCCGTTTTTTCCCGTTGGCATAGCCCTCGCTGGTAAAAGGCGAGTAGCCGATCGGATTCTGCGGAATTCCGGCGATGTAACTGGCCTCGGCCAAAGTAAGGTCCTTGACGTCCTTGTTAAAAATTCCCTTTGCGGCTGCTTGGACGCCGTATATGTTGCCGTTCGCACCTTTTCCAAAGTAAATCTCGTTTATGTACGCTTCTAAAATTTGGTCCTTGGAAAACATTTGTTCAATTCGCAAGGCGTAAAAAATCTCCGTTGCTTTTCGCTTGTGGCTTACCTCCTGAGAAAGGATGGTATTTTTAATCAATTGCTGGGTCAGGGTGCTGCCCCCGGTCACAACGGGCTGGTGGGTGATTTCCTGTAATGCGGCCCGAAGCGTTGATTGAAAGACGATGCCGTGATGCTCGTAAAAGTATTTATCCTCGGTAGCGATAATCGCATTGATCAAATAGGGCGATACCTCTGATTTTTTTACGACGCGGCGGTCTTCTCCTCCTGCCCGCAACTGCCCGATAAGCGTACCGTCGTTGTAGTAGGCAAAGCCGGTCTGGTAGACGTTGAAAATCTTCTGCTGAATCTCTTCGCGGCTCAGCACAGGTTCGTCTTTCACCAGCGATGCCACGTAGCCTGCGACTACTCCTCCCGCGGCGACCCCGCCCATGCAGCCGAGCAGAAGGATTACTTTCAGGACGGTAAAGATCGGGTGTCCCTGTCTGTTTCCCCTGCGTCGCTTGCGCTTGGTCTTCTCTGCGGCAGGCGCTTGGTTTTTCTCCATATATGTACGTCCCCTCCTAGGCAATCACATGAATTATACCATACACTGGCAGTCGCCAAAATACCGTATTGGGGTGGTTTTTTGTACATTCTAAAAAGTTGAATTTGGCTGATACGCGGTCTGCATCGGTTCTCGGATCGATGCCGCGCTTGTTGACACTGCAAATCGTCGGTGGTAAGATCGTAGGTAACTTCATTAACCACAGACGCGTTGAACGGCGACAGTAGCGAGAGGGCTGACGATCCAAGAGAGCTGGTGGCAGGTGCGAACCAGCATCGTTCCTTTGGCGAAGTACACGCCGGGAGCGATTCGGCAGTCGCCGAACGGAAGCAGGCCGTTATTCTGTCTAAGCGGGAAGTCGGCACAGGCAAGCGTACCGATTTCCAATTAGGGTGGTACCGCGAGTCCAATCTCGTCCCTATGGGGGCGGGATTTTTTGTGTTTAAAACCAATGATTCTGCAAGCAGGGAGCGATAGGAAAATGGCAAACAACGAGCAAGTGAAATTGACAGAGGAACAACGCCTGGAGGTGGAGCGGCAGCTTGAGGTGATTCGCCGCGGGGCAGCCGAGATCATCCCGGAAGAGGATTTGCGAAAGAAGCTGGAGCGCTTTGTCACGACCGGCGAACCGCTGCGGGTCAAATTGGGACTAGACCCTTCCGCGCCTGACATCCACGTCGGGCACACCGTCGTCCTGCAAAAACTGCGCCAGTTCCAGGAGCTGGGCCATACGGTGCAGTTGGTAATCGGCGATTTTACCGGCCGCATCGGCGATCCGACGGGCAAGTCGGAGACCCGCAAGCAGCTGACGGAGGAACAGGTGAAAGCCAACGCCGCGTCCTATGTGGAGCAGTTCGGCAAAGTGCTGGATGCGAGCAAAATGGAGGTAAACTACAACTCCACCTGGCTGTCCCCGCTTACCTTTGCCGATGTCGTCGAACTGGCGGCGAAGACGACGGTGGCCCGGATGCTGGAGCGTGACGACTTTGAGAAACGCTACCAGAGCGGACAGCCGATCTCCATCCACGAATTTTTCTACCCGCTAATGCAGGGATATGATTCCATCGCGCTGAAGAGCGACGTGGAACTGGGGGGAACGGATCAGAAGTTCAACCTGTTGATGGGACGCCACCTGCAAAAAGAGTTCGGGCAGGAACAGCAGGTAATCCTGACGATGCCGATTCTCGAAGGCCTCGACGGGGTGCAAAAGATGTCCAAGAGTCTCGGCAACTACATCGGAATCAACGAGCCGGCCAACGAAATCTACGGGAAGACCATGTCCGTGCCGGACGAGCTGATGGTGAAGTACTACGAACTGGCGACCGATATTCCGATGGAGGAAGTGGCAGCGATTCGCAGCGCTCTGGCGGACGGCACTCTGCACCCGCGCGACGCCAAGATGCGGCTGGCCCGGACTTTTGTCCGCATGTTCCACGGCGAGCAGGCCGCAGAAGAAGCGGAAAACCACTTCAAGACGGTATTCCAGCAAGGAGCTCTGCCGACCGACATCCCGGAGGTCACAGTTGAAGTCGCTAACTACGAAGGCGGGGAGGCTAACATCGTCAATCTGTTGTTCGACATCAAGCTGGCCGCCAGCAAAGGCGAGGCGCGCCGCAGCGTCCAACAGGGGGCGGTTAAGGTGAACGAACAGAAAGTGACGGATATCGATGCGTTGATCGAGCTGACGGAGGGCATGGTGGTTCAGGTGGGCAAGCGGAAGTTTGCCCGGATCGTGCTGGCGTAAAAATCACGGCCGTGCCCTCTTGAACTTTTCTGACAGGTTTGTTAAAGTCTACGGTAGCAATAAAAAAACTGCATACGTGAATTACACTAGGGGTGCTCTTACGGGCTGAGATGGAACGCTTTGTTCCGATCCCTTACTACCCGATCTAGATAATACTAGCGTGGGGAAGTGTAGTGATCTGTCAAAAAAGTTGGCATTTGCCATACAATCTCGTCTGATCGACTGCACCTACCCGGGTGCAGTTTTTTTATTGCCAAATCAATATATTTGGCAGGGAGATGTGAGGAATGGCTGTAGAATGTTGTGGAACAAGCAGGATTGTCGGGTGCAGATTTTCCCTGTATCCGATGTGCGATCAATTCGTCGAGGTCATCCTGGAGACGCTGCAGGAGGTGGACACGTCAAAAGTGTGGATGATGACGGACGATGTCAGCACCTGCATCCGCGGCCGGGCTGAACACGTGTTTGACACGGCCAAGGCGATGTTTGTCCTGGCTGCCAGCAGGGGGATTCACGTGGTCTGGAACGGGACGTTTTCGATTGGCTGCCCCGGGGATACTCAGCAAGACGCGTATCTGGAGGTGGATGACGTCCGGCTGAACGAACCCAAGCTGGCGGATCGCCCAGTCACTGCTGCCGCGCAGTTCGCTCTGTATCCGCTCGGTACGGCTGACTACATGTCGGTCATCTACGATCAGGTCGAGCACTGCAAAGAGCTCGGTACCTATACCAAGGGGATTCACTACGCAACCCGCCTGGACGGGGATGCCCGGCAGGTGTTTAAAAGCCTGGAGGAATCCTTTGCCCGGGCGCAGGAGAGCGGCGCTTCCCATGTGGTGATGACAGCGGCCGTGTCTGCAAACAGCCCTTCGCGCAAAGGACAGGAGGCGGAGTAGGGTGAAGAGCTGGAAGCTGAAAGAGATCGTCATGATGTCAGTCCTGTCGGTGGTATTCGCCGTCATCTACCTTCTGTTTTTGCAGCTTGGCAATGTTTTGACCGGCTTTATGGGTCCGATGGGATATGAGGTCATCTTCGGAATCTGGTTTATCGTGTCGGTGATCGCGGCCAACATCATTCGCAAGCCGGGAGCTGCGGTGCTGGCGGAAGTGGTCGCTTCCATCGTGGAGCTTTTGATCGGCAACGCCGTGGGGCCGCGCCTGATCCTGTCCGGATTCATTCAGGGACTGGGTGCCGAACTGGTATTTGCCGCCTCCCGCTACAAGCGATTTGGCACGCCGGTTCTGATGGCGGCCGGAATGGGGTCTGCCGTAACCAGTTTTATCTGGGGATACTTTATATCCGGCTTTGCCGCCCTCGCCCCCGGCTATGTGGCGGCCATGTTTGCGGTTCGTTTGGTAAGCGGTGCTTTGCTGGCCGGACTGCTGGGCAAGTGGATCTGCGGGGCCCTGCTGAAGACAGGGGTACTGCGCGGCTTCGCCATCGCTTCGGCCGAGCGGAACCAAGGACGGGCAGGACGGGGAGAGAGCCTGGCATGATCGGCGTCCGCGATCTGACCTTTCGCTTTGCGGAAGAGGAGGCCCCCGTATTGCACGGGGTCAATCTGGATATTCAGCGGGGAGATGTGCTGCTTTTGCTCGGCCCGAGCGGTTCGGGCAAAAGCACGCTTGCCCTCTGCCTGAACGGGTTGTATCCCGAGGCGGTTGACGGCGTTCTGACCGGCAGCATCACGCTGTCGGGGCGAAGCCTGAGCGACTATCGCCACGGAGAAGTTTGCCGAGAGATCGGCGTCGTGTTCCAGGACCCGGACAGCCAATTTTGCATGATCAGCGTCGAGGAAGAAATCGTTTTTGGCCTGGAAAACCTCGGTATGCCGCCGGAGGAGATCGAGAAGGTGGCAGGGGAGACGCTTGAATTGTTCGGCCTGACGCCTTGGCGCCGCGCCCCGATCCATTCGCTGTCCGGCGGGATGAAGCAAAAACTGGCGCTCGCTTGTGTCATCGCGATGAAGCCGCGGATTCTCATTCTCGATGAGCCGACAGCCAGTCTGGACCCCTATTCGGCACGGGAGTTTGTCCGGCTGGTAAAGCGGCTCCATCGCGAGGAAAAACTAACCGTCATCATTATCGAGCACCGTTTGGACGAATGGATGGATGCGGCAAACCGCTGCGCACTGCTCGACCGAAGCGGATCACTGGTGTACGAAGGAGACCCGCGCTCTGCTTTCGCTTTTTTGCAAGGGCGCCCATATGCAGGGGAAGTCTGCTTGCCGGAGGCATATAAGCTGGGACGGGAGTGGATGGCCAGCGGCATGTACCGGGGAGCTCTGCCGCCGCTTACGGAGGGCGAGCTGGTCTTCGGAGTGAGTCATCCCGCCAGTGCGGAAGCGTTGTTGGATCAGCAGGAAGCTGACTGGAGAGCGGAACGCAGGCGTTCCCGCGCCGGAATGAAGCCTGCAGGTCCGCCGCTGCTTGCGGCGGAGCAGCTCGCGTATGCCAGAGGCGGTGTCCAGGTGCTGGAAGCGGTGGACCTGTGCCTGTATCCCGAGGAGTTGGTGATGCTGGCCGGGCGCAACGGAGCGGGCAAGACGACACTAGCCGGGCTGTTGGCAAACGTCTTGCCGCTGCAACGAGGGCGAATCACTTATGCGGGGAAGGAGCTGGAGCACTGGACTGAATCTGCGCTGCGGCGGCGGATCGGCTTTGTGTTTCAAAATCCCGAACACCAGTTTGTAACGGACAGCGTCTACGAAGAGATTGCCTTTGCCCTGCGGCTGCTGAAGTGGCCGCAGGAGCAGATCGACCGCCGAGTAGCCGAACTGCTCAAGTGCTGCCGCTTGACGGAGGCGGCCGATGCCCATCCATTCGCATTAAGCTTTGGTCAAAAGCGCAGACTGAGTATCGCTGCCATGCTGGCGAGCCACCAGGATTTGCTGATCCTTGATGAGCCGACAGCCGGCCAGGATGCGCGCTCGACCGAGATGTTAATGTCGCTGCTGCAAGAGGTGACGGGCCAAGGCGGCAGCGTCTGTATGATAACGCACGACATGAATCTGGCGGACCGCTACGCCGACCGGATTGTCGTTTTGGATGAGGGCCGGATCGCCTTCGACGGACCGCCGAACGAGCTTTGGTCGCGGCCGGATGAGCCCTGGAAGGCGGCACAGCTGCTCCCGCCGTTTCGCTGGTCGCTGCGCAAACAGTTCCAGGCTTCAACTCGGGCAATGACAGGGAGGGAATGCCATGCGGCTGCAGGAGATTAACCCGAGCGTCAAAGCGGGCGCAGTCGTCATCGCCATTATCCTGCTGGCTTTTGCCTTTGATCCGGTCACGCCGCTGTTGGTCCTGCTGGGAAGCAGTGCAGCCGCATGCTGCTTCGGAGGCGTTTCGGTCAGAAAGTGGCTGCTCTGTCTCAGCCCGTTTCTGCTCATCGCCATCGGCTACGTCTGGTCAGCGATGCTGTTCGGGCGCGTCCCGTCCGGTGCAAATGCCCAGATCCTGTGGAGCTTTGGACCTCTGCAGGTGACCGCTGCCGGGGTGTCCCGGGGGATCTCCCTGGGGCTGAGAGTGTTGTCGTTTGCGGCGCTGTCCCTGCTGTTCGTACTGACCACAAGCCCGAGCCGCTTTATGTTCAGTCTGATGCAGCAATGCCGCGTTTCTCCGAAAATCGCATACGGAATTTTGGCAGGGTACCGTTTTCTGCCTTTGCTGAAGGAGGAGCTGGCCTTGATTCGCACGGCTCATCGTATCCGCAGAATGGGGGTGACAGGAAGCTGGGCCGATCAGGTGAAGCAGCTTGGCGGTTATGTCATCCCATTGCTGGCGAGTGCGATCCGCAAGGCAGAACGGACGGCGATGGCGATGGAGTCCAAGGGATTTACCGGCAGCAGACAGCGGGCATTTTACCAGCGCCTGTCTGTTACGGCAAAAGACTGGCTGTTCCTCGCGGCGGTTGTCGCCTTTGTACTAGCCGGTTTTTTCGTCTCGGATCGATTGGGCCAATTACATTGGTACAGCGGGGAGTTGTAGCCAGGTCACCCCCTGATGCTGGCCGTTATGCGGGAGCATCGGGGGGTGAAGTATGATCTTTACCTTCGATTGATACTTCTTGTCATCCCAATGGTAAATTTCTTAAATCCCAGCGTTTCATAATAGGATTCCAGGCTTTCCACACACATCAGTTGAGGAATGACTCGATTCTGCTCGCAATGATCTACAAGCCGCTTCACGATTTCTTTGCCGATTCCTTTTGACTGGTGACTTGGCCGTACACCCACTCCGCATACAATTCCAGTGATCACACCATCAGAAACAACGCGTCCCATCCCTACTAATGTTTGTTCATCGAAAGCGTAGATGGCATACCAGCTTTGCTTGCACATCTGCTCCAAATCTTTTACGGTCAATTTGAGTGAGTTCCATCCCAAAGAGTCATATAGGGTTAGTAACTGGTTAAAATCTTCAGGCGGTTCTGTCGTAAAGTGAATCGATCTTTCCATAGAGGCACCTCCTTAAAATTGGCTGCATATCACGCTATAAAAAAAGACCTCAAAATCGCCTGCGGGCAATTCTGAGGTCTTTCGTGTCGGATTACACAGCGATTAACGGCTGTAAAACTCGACGATCAGTGTTTCATTGATTTCTGCCGGCATCTCTTCACGTGCAGGCAGGCGGGTGTAAGTACCCTCCAGTGCATTGTCGTTGAAGGTGATGTAATTCGGCAGGAAGTTGCGGTTTTCCACAGAGTCTTTGACGATCGCCAGATTGCGGGATTTTTCGCGCAGGCTGATGACGTCACCAGGTTGTACGCGGTAGGAAGGGATGTCTACCTTCTTGCCGTTCACCAGGAAGTGTCCGTGGTTGACCAATTGGCGAGCTGCCGGACGGGTAGGGGCGAAGCCCATGCGGTATACCACGTTGTCCAGGCGGGACTCGAGCAATTTCATGAAGTTTTCGCCGACGACGCCAGCCATTTTGGAGGCATGCTCAAACGTGCGGCGGAATTGTTTTTCGTTCATGCCAAACATATGGCGCAGTTTTTGCTTTTCTTGCAGCTGGATCCCGTACTCGCTCAACTTGCGGCGGCTGTGGCCGTGTTGTCCGGGCGGGAAGTTGCGCTTAATGTCTTTTCCGGTTCCGTCGAGGGAGATCCCCAGGCGGCGAGCCAGCTTGTGGCGAGGTCCTGTGTAACGAGCCATGAATTCAGTCTCCTTTAATATGGGATTCGCAGGTGTTTACTTCCGAAAGGTTAGTTCCATCTTTAGCTACACGAACGTCGGACGGTAGCGTTTCCGCATCGTGCTCCGTTTAGGGGAGTCAGCCGCTGCCTAAAGGGATGAAACTAAGAGGGTTCCTCCCGTTTTTACCTACAATCAATGCTACCCTGACACATACACTCAATAGTATACGCTTGCCCCCCGGAAAGTCAAGGAGAATTTGGGTTGGGCACTGTCATTAGTACGCGATAAAGGGAGGTCTTTGGCTTGACAGTTCGTTCTTCTTATCCAGGAAGCGGGAGAAGGCTACGGCCGCATCGGCACGGGAGACGACACCTTGCGGATTGAATTTCTGATCTTGCGGCTTCATGATGCCCAGTGTTGTGACGATCGCAATCGGCCCGCGGTACTTGGAATCCTTCACGTCCTGCAGGTCGGTTTTGAACATGGAATCGTATGTTGCCAGCTTGGAGTACCCGAGCGCCCGCACCAGCATCTCTGCCAGCTCTTCACGGGTAATCTGTTCATCCGGTTTCAATTCTTTTTGCGACTTGTCGATCAGTCCGCTGTCTACTGCCGCCTCAACGGATGCGAAATAAGGCGAACCTGCGGCCACGTCGCTAAATGTCGCTTTGCGGTTGGCATACTGAGCTCTGTAGAAGGAACCTTGATTCATGCTGATGATCAGCATCTCGATCATTTCACCGCGGCTGATCGGCCTCTGAGGCATCAGCTTGCCGTCGATCAGGGAAATGGCGTCGTATTCGTACATCAGCATCAGCTCTTGTTCGGCAGGATGGCCTTTGATGTCAGTCGGCATCTCTTTGTGCAGGACAATCGGCTTGCCGGTTTGTTCACTGACCCATTCGCCCGATTGCGCATCGTAGAGGTACGGTTCCTCTGATGGCGTCACATTCACCCGGTAGACCAGTTTGGCCTGCCGCGGGGTATTGGGATCGATCGTTTCACCTTTTTTCATCCGATTTATCGTATTTTGATCCGAGTAGAACACGTAAACCGGTTCCACCTGGCCTTCTTTCAACCACGCTTCTGCCGCTTCGTCCGGCTGCTTGTGGGCAGGCAGGCTGCTCGGGTAAGTTTCGTTCCCCCAGTTGATGTCATAAGAGTTGATTTCGCCAGTCCGCACGTCAAAGTCGATATACGCGCCGCCTGTGGCTGCTTGGATGCCGTTCACATAGCGTTGGAATTGAACAGAGGCCCAATCAGAGCGCAGGTCGAACATTCTATCATTTTGGTTATCGGTGTAGAACAGCTGCGAGGCAACGGATGGGGACCACTTGCGGATGGCTTCCATCGCCTTTTCTTTGGCCTGCTCGGCGGTCAATTTGCTTGTTGACTCCTTGCCTTCAAGGGGGCGCATGCTGCCGACCGAATAGGACATAAGGTCACCGGTAGTTGCCGAGATAGACACGTACAGGGTTGTCTTTTCCTGCGGATCCTTTCCTTTGGCAAACTGCAGACTCCAAACGGGTGTGCCGCGGTAATCGTTTTCCGAGTAATTGGCCCCCTCCAATTGGTAACCGGACAATCCGAGTACAGCTTCAGCCATCTTTGCCGCTTCCGTCTGGTTGAGCTCTCCCCCTCTGTTCCGCTGACTGAGCGGGTTCTTGCTGACCGCCTCCGGGGCAGCAGCTTTTTTCAATGGCTGCATCGATTGGTTCAGCGCTTCTCCGGTTTCAGCATTCACGTAAAAGGTAAAGGGGTTGCGATAGGCGAGACGGGCTGTCTGTTTGCCGGACGCAGACGGCCGATCCCACGGAATGAAGAAAATCGGCTTGGCTTCGGCATTTTTCGTAAACTGTTCCAGTGCCGCATCCGTGCTGATCGTGTCGGCAGGTTTGGCAAACTGTGCCCGATCATCCCAGCTCAGCCCGTAGCTGGTCACCTTGCCGGCACCGTTGACCGTTATGTCGATACCGTTGTCCATGACAGCGATCCCGTCGATCATCCGAACGTAATGGAACCCGTGATAGACGTTGGGGCCAAGCGGAGTTTTCGGTGCAGGACCCGCGGTATCCAGTTTGACCTGGCTTGCACGCTCGGACGCAACCTGCTGCAGGTACTTCTCCGCCACCTGCTGGGCCTCTTGCCGGGAGATGCGTTTGCCGGCAGAAGATTGATTGTCGTCGTCATCATACGTATAATAACTCGTCAATTCGCCTGTGTCGGCATTGACGCTGACACTGATCGAACCGTTGCCCCGCTCCCCTTTGTCATTTACCTTGGTCCATTGAAAAGACCACTCGGGGAAAGGACGCCAGGGATCGGCGGAACGCAGGTAAGTGTCTGTCAGTTTGTAATCATTTGGCGGTTGGCCAAAGCGGGTGGCTGCTGCCAGTGCTTGAGCTTTGTTCAGTTTGACATCGTTCACTGAAACAGAAGTCCCCGATGAAGCCGAGGTTGAGGCGGATGAGGCAGATGAGGCAAAGGCTGTCGTGGCGGGAAGCGCCAAAGATGCCGACAGCAAGATGAAGCAGGATTGTTTCAAGAGTTTTCTCATGAATGTTCCTCCCTAACAGCAGAGTGTTTTCTACTCCTTTGGACGTGGAAAGAGTTCGTTTGTTTCAACAGAGGGAATTTTCTTTTTCCCTCCAGACCTCTTTTTTCGACAAAAAGAGGTTATAGCAGTGCCCGAGCCAATCCCTTATAATAGTAATGATATGTTTTACATCGGGGGACTTGCACGTGAGTACAACGATCTACTTTATCAGACATGGAGAAACTGAGTGGAACAAAGCGCGGCGAATTCAGGGACATAGCGACATCGCCCTGACACCTGCCGGCATCGAACAGGCAGAACGACTGGCTGAGCACCTTGCCGGACAGGCGTTTTCTGCTGTTTATTGCAGTGATTTGCAGCGTGCATACGAAACGGCCAAACGGGTAGCTGAAAAAGTCAGTTGCCCCTTGTTTACGCTGCCTGTCCTGCGCGAACGCTGTTACGGCAAACTGGAAGGCCTATCTTATGAAGAAATCAGGAAGAAGCTGAAAAATCCGCAGCAAGACGAAGCGCGCTTTGGCATAGAGCCGTTCGAAGCCATGCAAAAACGCGCCTATGAATGTTTGACCTCATTGGCAGTTGCTCATCCGGGCGAAACGCTGGCGGTAGTCAGTCACGGCGGTCTGATCAATTCGTTTCTTCATTACGTCTCGAACGGTGCATGCGGGACGGGAGTTACGCGGCTTGAGAATACTTCGATTAACGTACTGCGCTACGACCAAAAGAAATGGGAAGTGGTAAAGGTAAATGACATACAGCATTTGCGAAAATCTGGCTGATCGGGTCTTCGCGGGAAGGGCGGAATAGGAGAGGGGGGATTATGTGACCATCAACCGAAAAATAGTTGGAAAAATAGAAATAGCCTTTACATATATGAGCCGCTTTTTCCTGCGTGCCTGGCAGGAACGCCGCTCAGGCTTCCTCTTCCTGACCGACGGAAACGGCTGCGTGCTGGAAGTGACGCCGCTTACAACCAGCCAAGCCGGGATACCCTTTTTGCCGACGATAGCCGTCGGAGAAAATCTTGCCGAAGGCGGCGATACAGCCGTAGCTCAGGCGATCTGCAGCAATCAGGCTGCCGTAATGGCTGCTGACAGCCATCTCTGCTGGGGCGCGGTGCCGCTGCTCGGAGATGACGGACAGTTGTGTGCGACGATTGGCATGGTGCTTCCGTCTGGAGGGAACCAATGCGACATCGCCGCTTATCTGCTCGGAGTCGAATCGCTCCTGCACCTGGGGTATGAAGCTTACCTGGATCAGGCAGCAGCCGAGATCGTGATGAACGCCAGCCAGTGCGACCGGGAACGGGATATGGTCAGGTATGTGATCGAGCAAGTACAGGAAAAAATCGGGAAGGGGTACTGCTCAGCAGCAAAATTGGATGAAAACGGATTTGTCATGCCAGGCGAATTGGTCTGTACGGACCAGCAGCCGCATGATTTGCTGAGCGAGTACCTCCTCCAAAACAACATCAAGTGTACTGAGCAGGTAAACGAGAAAAATGGTCACTTGGTTTTAATACCCGTTTTCTGTGAGGATAAACCCCTTTACGCATTTTTTCTGCACAAATCTTCTGAGCAATCGATCAGTAGCTTTGATGAGCAGGATGCCGCTTTTCTGGCGAACGTCGGTGAAAAATTGAAAAATGTGCTGCTGCGGGCAGTCATTTCTGACGACATCGTGAAGAAGGCCAAGCAGAAGGATTTGCTGTACAGCTTGACGAGAAAGATGCTCGCATCCATTGACGTCAACGATGTCCTGACCGAGATCATGGAGAGTGTCGACCAGCTCTACCCTGACTTCGACCTGGATATCTACTTGACAGTCGATACCAATACGGCATTGCCGGTAAAACAGCTTTCCTTTCAGGACGAGGCCTGCAAACTCAGCAGCAAGGCGTACATGCAGGGCAGCTTGATCGTCGGCAGCAAACCCGTCTCAGGCAAGCAGACGACCATTGTGGCAGCGCCGCTGATGGGAAAACAGGGCATATACGGCGTGCTGCAGTTGACCGCCGAAAAGCGGGTTGAGATCGATAACAACGGGACGGAGCAGATCAGCATTTTGGCTGAAACGGCGGGAACAGCCTTTGAAAATGCCCAGTTATACCAGCAATCACGCAATCTCATCCGCGAGCTTCGCCTGATTAACGAAATGGCCAAACAGCTCAATCGCAGTCTGGATGTCCAGGAGATCCTGCGGTTCGTCACCTCGCTGATGTTGGACAACTTTGCGGCCGAGTACTGTGCGATTCTGGAAAAATCGGATGATTGCTTCACTGTTTTGTCCAGCTCTTTGCCGGAACAGATCGGCAGGACGGTTTCTGCAGAGGAAGCGCTGCTCTCCGAGATCGTCCGGGACAAAGAGCCGATTATTTTGGCCAGTCCCCGCCCGGAGTCGGGGGAGTTTTCGCTCATGCCATACGCTTCTTTAATGGCTGTTCCACTGCTGCATGAAGCAGAAGTGGTCGGTCTTTTGCTCGTTCTGGATTCGCGCCGGAATTTATTTGGCTTTGACGATTTCAAACTGCTGCAGATCTTCGGCCAGCACACCAGTCTGGCGATGACCAATGCGCTGCTGCACAGCGAGGTAGAGCGGATGGCCATAACGGACAACCTGACCGGGTTGTACGTTCGCCGCTATCTGGACGAGCAGATAGCCGCATCCTTGGAACAGGACAGTTTTGGCTCGCTGATCCTCGTCGATATCGACCTGTTTAAAGAGGTAAACGACACCTACGGCCACCAGAGGGGTGACGAGGTGTTGATTCAGGTAGCGGGCCTGATCAAACAAAATATCAGGGAGGCCGACATCGCCGCGCGCTGGGGAGGAGAGGAGATGGCCATCTACCTGCCGGGCGTGGATTTGTTGACTGCACTCAATATAGCCAATCGCATCCGCAGCCGTGTGGAGACCGAGACGAAGCCGCAGGTGACGGTTTCCAGCGGCGTCGTGCAATGGGATCGGACTGTCCGGCAAGAAATGACGGTGAGCAGGTTGTTTCACTTGGCCGACCTCGCTCTCTATGAAGCGAAAAACAAAGGCAGAAACCAAATCTGTCTGGCATGACTGGCAGCATTGGCGGACCATGACTTGGAATAACCCTCCTGTCCTACGGAAACCATAACAGCAGGACAAGGAGGGAGCCGCGATGAAACAGATGCGCAACGGCATATGTCTGGTTCTCGCCCTGGCTATTGCCGCGGGGTGTTCACAGGTGAAAACCGCGCAAAGTCCAGAGGCGGAATTCATGCAGGTGCGGAACCAGTTACTCTCGGAGAACAGCTATTCATTTTACGGGACGACAAGGGCGCTGACGGGTAATACGGCGGAAGCCAGCCCGGTTACCTTTTACGGGCACAAGCAAGGATCGGATATGGTGCTCAATGTCAACATAGCGGATCCTGACCGGAAGCACTCAAAAAACATGTCGCTTTTGTCTCAAGGCCGGACCATGTACGTCAAACAGAGTGATCAGCAGGAGTGGGAACCGGTTGGCGGCGATCATATCGGTCTGATCCAGGAGTTTGCTAACTGGAATCCAGTGACCAACTTCCTGCAAATGGATGGCATGAGGACGAAGGTGCTGCCTGTTCGCGATGGCGTGCGAACGGACAACGTACAAGCCATGCGGGTACTGCTCAACTCCGACAAGCTAAAGGAACTGCTCGCCAGGCAGTTGAAAGAGCAAGCAAGCAGTCGTGTGCAATCCGTTCATCTTCCTAAACAAAAATGGGCCTGGCAGCTGTCCGCGCGGGATTGGCGGAGGAATGAGAGCGGAGCCCATATCCAGGCAGAGCAATCTCACCGCGATATAGACGAGCTGCTGAACAACATGGTGCTGGATGCGGAGTGCACGCTCTATTACGACAAGCAGACCAAATTGCCCATCCACACATTGATGAGGATTCATTCCCGGTACGATCTGAACGGTCAACGAGTCTACGAGCACTCGGAAGTAGACACCTACCTGCAAAACTACGGCAAGACCTACAACTTGCCAAATCCAGCCGGAAAACAGAAGTGACACCAGGACAGTCAAGCGTCTTTCTCTCAACGGGAAGGCGCTTTTGTTGTTGCCGGGAGCGAAACTGTTAAAAACCGCTGTCGAATATGCTAGAACGGATGCTTTTTTTGGAGGGTAATCTGTACTATAATATATAGAATCTGGGAGTCTATTTTTGCCGGCATGAGAAAAAATGCAGTCGTTTCAAGGCTGCCGGCAGTTTAATCAAGTCGTATAACACCAAACAGTTACGTTTTTCCTATGACATGCAGAGGAACGTGACGCTTTATGCGAACGTCCGTCATACATAATTGCAGTACCCACTCATCCTTCCTGACGACAGGGAAGGCAAGTTGTCAAAGGGGTTGTCTATTGTGAAACAAAAGATACTACTGCTCGTCGCAGCGGGAATTCTCTGTTTTTCCCACGCTGTGGAAGCTGCACCTTTTCCAGAAAAGACTGACGCTGTCGTCCAGGACGCCACGGGCAGTTTTCAACAGCAGGATCGTCAGAATTTTGCCGACTACGTTTCACAGCTTACGGGGGAGTACAAGGTGGTCGTGGTCAAAAGCACCAAGCCGGAAGCCGATTCCCCTGACGCCTACGCAGGGCTGCTGTACGACAACTACAACGTAAGCGAAGATACGTTAATGATCGTTCTCGATATGGAAACACAAGAGCTGGGGGTACATCCAGGGCCCGCCTTTGAGGCGAAGGGCGCTACGATGGACATGCTTCACCAAATGGTCAAAGCCTACTATGAGCCGTATCGCAACCAAAAGAGGTATCTGCCCGGCATCGAGCTGTTCGTCACGGAGGTGAACCGCGAGCTTGACCAGATTGCTGCCGGAAAGGGAACGATGGGCACGCCGGGCAGCGAGGATCCGGCTGCTCCTCCGGAGGATGCAAAGAAGGCAGAGGACAAGCATTCTCTCTGGAGCATCATACCCTGGTGGGCCTATCTGATCGTTCTGTTGATCGTCGCGGGAATTGTGGCGATGATCTTCGCCTTTGCCCGCCGCCGACGCATCTATTTCCAGGTGGACGATGTGGAGGACTGGAAGGACGAGCTGGTAGAAAAAATCAACGCGATCGATTTGGAAAAATCACTCCGCCATGCCGCCGGATCGACCGAGGAATGGTACACGCTGCTGATCAACCGGAAGGAAAACCTGCTGCGCATCCGCATACCGGATGTGGAAATGATCATTTTGGACGCGGAGGAAGCATGTTATCGGATGCGCTTCGGCCAGGCTTTGGACTTGCTGGACGAAGGCAGAGAACTGCTCGAGACGATAGAAGCAGAACTGAACGAATTAAAAACCGAGACGGCAAAAGTGGCGACGGCGAAAAAAGAGAACAAGGCGGCCATACCGGAAATCGGCAAGCTGCTGGAGAGCGTGGAAAGAAAGCTGACCAATGTCCGCCTCGATTACGGGCTGTCGTTTCACGAGATGAAGGCGGCCATGGACGAAGCGGAAAAAAGGCGCTCGGAAGTGAAGCGGGCGCTGGCCAGCGGCGATGAACTGAAAGCGTATGAGATCAGCGTGAGCACGCAGCAGCAATTGACAGCCTTGTCGGAGGCGCTGGAAAAATTGCCGGAGCTGTATACGCGTGTGAACAAGGAACTGCCCGAGGATCTGAAGCAGTTGGAAAATGACATCATGGAACATGCCGGCAGCGGATACGATCTGGGCCGAAGTTACCTCGACGACTCCCTGCTGCAGGTGAAGCAGCTGCTCATCGCGGCGAAATCCGCTTTTGAAGAAGGAAATGTACAGCTTGTCGAAACGCATATCAAGGCATTTGAAATCAAGCGCGAGGCCGTCTACCGCAGCCTGGAGGAGAGTGCTCTCCAGCAGCGGGAGGCAGCTGCTGCGGCGGCAGTCCAAGCAGCCCCCGATCAGCCGGTGGAGAAAGTGGCGCCAGGGGCTTTAGAGGAAGTCCGGGAGGAGGCGACAGGCGAATCGGAGGTGGCTGAGCCGGTATCGGCAGACGAAGTCGAGGCCGAAGCTCCTCCGGTAGAACCCGCAGTCGACACACCGGCAGCCGATCTGCCGCATGTACCCGAAGAGCCAGCCATTGAAGAGCCGGCTGAAGAAGAAATGGCGGAGGAACCGGCGGAAGCGCCTGCCGTACTGCCTAGAGAGGAAGCTCCAGAGATCTTCGCGCCCGGGCCGGCAGTGGAGCGTGAGGCAGCTCCAGCAGATAGGCCGGCACCAAGGCAGGAGAAACAGCCTGTCGCCAGACCCGCCGAGACAACGGCCGGTGAAGCTGCAGACGAGTTTGAGTACGAACTGGTTATGCCGAAGGCCAGTGAGCCCGCGTTTGAACCTGAACCGCCGGCGGAGAAGCAGGCACTGTCCGTGTACCACTTGATTCTCGAATCAGAGGATGACGTTCTCGACGAGATGGAACGCATCTCCGGTTCATTGGTTCGGATTCGCCAGCAGATCAAGCGAAGCTATCTCCCGGGAGTCCCGGCCAGCGTGTTGATGCATTTTGACAGCGTGGTACAAGCGCTGGGCCGCGTGCAGATTGCCATGGAGCGGTACAACTACAGCATGGATGAGATCGCCATCCTGCTGCGCGAAGCCAATGAAGAACTCAGGCTGACGGAAAAGTCGGCAAAAGAGACGATCTCCTACTGCCAAAAGGCAGAGGGAGCGATTCAGTATACCAACCGCTACCGCAGGCACAACAGGAAGGTGGACGAGCTGCTGGGCAAGGCGGAGCTGGCTTTCCGCGATTTGCGCTTCCAGGAAGCGATGCAGCTGGCCGAGGAGGCGCGGCTGGTCGTCGAAGGAGAGCAAGAGGAAGAACCGGTTGCCGCAAGCCGATGGCTGCTTCGGAAAAAGCAGAAGGGAGCGGGGAACTAGTGCCCTTGTTCTACCCGGTATTCCTCATCCTGATCGGACTGCTTGTGATGTTGCAGCCGAAGACGAAAAGGTGGCAGCGGCGCATTTCCGCCCACGTAGGCGGGGATCAAAGGCGGGTGAAATCGCGCGCCAATACCTTCTTTTTACTCGGCTTTTGCTTTGTTCTCACAGGATTTGCCCTCTTGTATCGGGCGACAACCCAGTAGAATCGAAAAAAAGTCTCTCACCGCCAGCCGGTCAGAGACTTTTTTCTGTCTTTTCTTCGAGCGCCAAACGGGCGCTGTGGTATCCGGCCACGTAACCGGAGGAGAAGGCGATCGTGATATTGTAGCCCCCGGTGTGGGCGTGGACGTCCATCACTTCACCGGCGAAAAAGAGTCCCGGCATCAGCTTGGACTGCATCGTCCTAGGATCAATCTCTTTCACCGAAACGCCGCCGCCTGTAATGAAAGCTTCTGAGAGGGACAGCGTGCCGGTTATCGTCATGGGAAAGCGTTTGATGGCCGCGGCAAACTCCTGCCAATTTCGCTTGGACAGATGGTCAAAAGTCATTTCCTCGGGAATATCAGCCAGCTTTAGCAGGAGCGGAATCAAACGTTCCGGCAGAAACCCTTTCAAGACGTTTTTTACCGCCTTTTTCGGCTGATCCGCCATGCGGCTCCAGCTCTCGGCAAAGATCTCCTCCTGCGATTTGTCCGGCATCATGTCGACCGTGAGGGACAGCGGGACTTGTCCGACCGAACGCTGTGTAACCGAGACGTAATGGCCCATCCGCAGAGCAGCCGGACCGGACAGGCCAAAGTGGGTAAAAATCACGTCTCCTGTCTGGGAGCTCACTTTTTTGCCCTTGGGATGGTAGAGGGTCAGTTCCACCTCGCGCAGCGACAGCCCTTGCAGTACCTTGTCCCGGATAAAAGAGTCGCTGGCCACCAACGGCACCTCTGTCGGGTACAAATCTGTAATCGTATGTCCGGCGTCTTCGGCCCAGCTGTATCCATCTCCTGTGGAACCTGTCTGCGGGACGGAGCAGCCGCCGACGGCGACGATGACACAGGGAGCAAGCAGTGTTTCTCCTGATTTTAGCAGGATGCCGCGGACGCTGCCTTGTTCGTACAGTACCCGCTGGACCGGGCTGGCAAGGCGGAACGTCACCCCCTGCTGCCGTACCTTGTCGATCAGGGCGCCCGCGACGGTGGACGCCTTGTCCGTGACGGGAAACATCCGGCCGTGATCCTCTTCCTTTAAAGCAACTCCCAGCCCTTCGAAATAGCTGATGATGTCTTGGTTGCCAAACTGGGCAAAAGCGCTGTGCATAAACCGGCCGTTGCCAGGCATCATCTTGATCAGTTCGTCCAACTCTTTGGCATTGGTGACATTGCAGCGTCCGCCGCCGGAGATGATCAGCTTTCGCCCCAGCTTCGCTCCCTTTTCCACCAGACAGACAGACGCTCCCTGGGCCGATGCCGAGACTGCTGCCATTAATCCGGCCGGCCCGCCGCCGACGACGATCACATCGTAGTTGCTCGTATCCATTCTATTACCATCCTTTATGCCTCTGCATGCAATTGGTACTATCATAGCGCAAAAACAAAACGCTTTCCAAGGAGGACGAGCGAAAAAATTGTAACGGGGCACCGGTGCCTTTCGTCAAAAAAGAAAGAGAGGGTGAGGGACATGAGACATTTTGGAGCAACCTCCGTACTGATCGGGGTGCTTTCTTTTGTGTTAGTGACGGGATGTTCGGCAGTGAATGGGATGGGGACAGGCACTCCGCAGCAGGTGCCGGAGAAGCAAGAGCAGCAAGAGCAGCAGACGGTAAGCGTGCCGCCTGATCCTGCAAAGAGACCGGCAACTCCGACTGAGCCAGAGGCGCCACCAAAACAGCCGGAGAGGCCAGAACAAGCGGTGGAAAATACGGAAGATTTGGCCGTCTACAAAGGACCTGTGGAACACATCTTTTTTCATCCCTTGATCGCCTACCCGGAACTGGCGTTTGACGGGGATGCGATGTCCAAAGGTTATGACGATTGGTTTGTTACCGTTACGGAATTTGACCGGATCATCCAGGCGCTCTACGAACACGATTACATGCTGATCGACATTCACGCGCTGTACGAGGAAAAAATGGAGAACGGCAAAAAGGTGATCACCCCCAAGGAACTGCTTTTGCCAAAGAACAAGAAGCCGCTGATTCTTTCGATCGACGATCTCAACTACTACGATTACATGCTGGAGAATGGCAACGTGTTCAGATTGATTTTGGATGAAAATGGAAATATTGCGACGTATTCAAAGAACCCAAAAGGGGAAGAAGTCATCTCCCATGAAAACGAAATCATTCCGATCTTGGATGCATTTGTGAAGCAGCACCCTGACTTCTCTTTTCACGGAGCAAAAGGCGTGATTGCCTTGACCGGGTATCAAGGAGTGCTGGGCTACCGGACGAACGAGCTTGATTCGCCTGAGTACGAAAGCGTCAAAAAGCAGGCGCTGCAAGTCATCGCGCGCCTGAAGGAGACCGGGTGGACGTTTGCCTCGCACGGCTACGGCCATTTGGATGCCGTTCGCGTCAGCTACGATCGCTTGGTTGCAGATACCGAGCAGTGGAAAAAGGAAGTGGAACCGCTGATCGGACCTACTTCAGTTTACATCTATCCATACGGAAGCCGGGTCGAGACGGGTAGCCCCAAATACAACTATCTGGTCAAAGCGGGTTTTCCCATGCTCTGCTCGGTCGGACCGGCTCCCTATCTCAAATACACGCCCAATTCCGTCATGATGGACCGCCGGCACATCGACGGCATTTCGCTGAAGACCCAGCAGGATCGGTTAAAGCCGCTGTTTGACGCCGAAGAGGTGATTGACAGCGTCCGTCCCCGCTAGCGGCTGGACCTCGGTGCCATTTTGCCAGGGAAGCTGCCTGGTCTGCCAGCCGTATAGCCGGTTGCATTTGCCCTTCGGTTGGCAGATAATAAATGGTAGGTTTCACAAGCTGGATCGTATCGAAGGAGGTTGTTCGCTTGACCGCTGATTTTCAAATGGAATTGTGGAAGCGGCTTACGGAGGCGCCGGGCGTTCCCGGTTTTGAAGGACCCGTTCGCGTCATCATGCGGGAGTACATGGACAAATATACAGATGAAATTACATATGACAACCTGGGCAGCATCTTTGGCGTCAAACGGGGCGACGAGCAAGGGCCGCGGATCATGGTGGCGGGCCATATGGACGAAGTCGGCTTCATGGTGACCCGCATCTCCGAGAAAGGCTTCCTGTCTTTTCAACCGCTCGGCGGCTGGTGGAGCCAGGTGCTGCTCGCTCAGCGAGTGCAGGTGATCACGGACAAGGGACCGATCGATGGAGTGATCAGCTCCATTCCGCCGCACGTTCTGAGCGACGAGGTGCGGAACCGTCCGATGGACATCAAGAATATGTACATCGACATCGGGGTGGACAGCAAGGAAGCGGCGGAAAAAGCGGGCGTTCGCCCCGGCCAGCCAATCGTTCCCGTCTGTCCGTTTACGGTCATGGCAGATGAGCGGAAAATCATGGCCAAAGCGTGGGACAACCGCTATGGCTGTTCCCTGGCGATCGAGCTGCTCAAGGAACTGAGCGAGCATCCCGGCCACCCGAACGTCATTTACGCGGGTGCGACCGTGCAGGAAGAGGTGGGATTGCGCGGGGCCAAAACGGCGGCAAACATGATCGACCCCGAACTGTTCCTGGCGCTGGATGCCAGTCCGGCAGGCGACATTCCAGGGGTAAAGGACGGCATGGGCAAGCTTGGAGAAGGGCTGCTGATGCGCATTTTTGACCGGACCATGGTGACGCTGCCCGGCCTGCGCGACTTTTTGATCGACACCTGTGAGAGCGAAGGGATCAAGTACCAGTTTTTCATCAGTCAGGGCGGTACGGATGCCGGCGCAGTTCACCTGCATGGAAAAGGGGTGCCATCTGCCGTTATCGGCATTCCTGCCCGCTACATCCACAGCCATGCGGCGATTATGAACCGGGACGACTACGAAGCCGCCAAACGGCTGCTGATCGCCGTTGCGAAGAAAATGGACCGGGCTACGCTTGATGCGATTCGCGCTCGCTAGAGGGACCAGATCAGATGAACGGGATCTTCTTTTACCGCTGGGTGCAGGACGGCGAAGCCCGGCTGGAATACAACTTTTACGAGAATCAGTTCGCCCCGACCAATCTTGTTGTTCACAAAGTGTTCAGGGCGATGCTTGAATCAGTGCGGCAAAGAGTAGACCGCCTGGAGGTAGAGTACAATGACAGCCTGCTCGCCGAGAAACTCGGAAGGCAGGCTGGCGAGGTGCTCCGGTTTTTGGGGGCAAGCCGGGAAAACTTGGTGGATCACAAGAGCGGTGATGTCGTCGTCAGCCGCAGTTTTCGCGCAGAGCTGACCGAGGAGCGCTATCAATACTTTTACAAGCTGCTGGACGTGGCGCTGTTTCCGCGCTTCGGGTTGTCGGAGGGGGAGCGGGAGCACATCTCGTTCCATTATGGCCAGTACCTGCTGCTGCGGATTCCGCTGGCGGAAGAACGGCAGTTTTACGATCAGCTCGAAGGCTGGCAGGTGCCCTATCAGATACGGGACATTCAAAAGTAACACGGCATAAGAGAAGGTGTTTGCGACTCAGGCTCGCAAACACCTTCTGCGATTTTTTCAGGTTGACGGGCGGTTTGGCCCCTCCAGTTTTTTGCTGCCATATCCAGGCTCGTCGTTTTGCGCGGATTTTGGCTGATGGTTGGTCTCTTTGCGGACGTCGACGTTATTGGAAACACGCTCTTTGGAATACTTCATAGCCGCCCTCCGCGTTATTCCCAGTACAGGAAGCGATAATCGTCATCCTGTCTTTGCAGTTCCTCATGCCATCTGGCCGCCTGCTTGTCTTCCATGCGATAAAGCAGGGAAGCGAGCGGCACGGAGCGGGATTCAAAGTCGTCTTCTTCATAAGGTCGATAGTTCATCGGAGTTTCTCCCTTCGGCGAAAGATGAGTTGTTCAGGCCGGCCCTGCCGGTGGCGCGGTTTGGCGTACAAAGCAAACAGGCCGACCAGCGAGGCGAAGCAAACCGTAACGATTCCGTAAACGATCCAGGGGGTACTGCTGCCCACGCCGCCTAACTTTTGGATGAGGTAGCCGCCAATCGAGGTGCCCAAGGCGCTGCCGATCCCGGAAATGAAATTTCCGATCGCAAAGTATACGCTGAGCCATTGTGTCTCCGAAAAGTATCCGATCAAGCTGTCCAGTACCGGCAAAAACATCATTTCCCCAAAAATAAAGATGACGGCGGAGGCGCTCAGCATCGGAAAGCTGCGGGCAAAGCCCAGCAAAAACAGTCCCGTCCCGATCAGCAGCGTGCCGACTACCAAGGAGATATAAGGGTTTATCCGGTTGAGTACAAGCCGCAAAACCAGCCCTTGAAACAGGACGACAACCGTGGAGTTTATGGTGTAGATCAGACCGATCGTGGCGGCTGTGCCAAGGACGTGTTCCCCCCGCAGCGGAAGAACGAAGGCAAACTGGGCATACAGCGCCCAGATCAGCAGGGATACGGCGGAAAAGAGCAAAAAACTGCGATGCCGCAAAATCCGCGTATACTCAGACAGGGGCAGCGGCCGGCAGTCATCCCCGGTGCAGCGGTCGCGCGGCAAAGTGAATCTGGCGAGCAGCGCCACCAGCCAGAACAGCCCGGCAGCGCAGAGGAACAACCGGCGATTGGTCGTCAGCGCAAACAAAGTCACCACCAGGCCGGCGATAATAATCCCCAGGTTGGCGGAGATAGCCCGTCCCGAAAAAGCGGTGGTGCGGTATTTCTCCGCTACGACATTGGCGATCATCGCCTTGAGTGCCGGAGCGTAAAATCCCAGACCAATCCCGTTGAGCAGCGAGAACGCCAGAAACGCCAGATAGGGCTGGCTGAAACTGTAGCCCAGCATGGCTGCTCCTTGCAAGGCAGCGCCTGTCGTCATCACGGCACGCCTTCCGTAGCGGTCAGCCAGTACCCCGCCTGCCAGACTCGCCGCCTGGAAGGCGAAGCTTCCAATTCCCAGCACGGTCCCCACTTCTGTCAGAGACAAGGAATGGACCTTTTTCAAAAAGACGGGAAAGATGGGAGAGATCAGGTACGTTGCGACGTGAACGATGAAAACTCCGATCAGCAGGAAAACATAGGGGCGATTTTTCAGCAAGGTCTTTGTTAAGGCTTGCAGGGCCACACCTCCCCTCCCGTTCATTCCTGTTTAGTATGGGAGAAAGACAGCGGTAAATATTCGTCTCGCAAAAAGAAGCGATTGGCAATACGCCAATCGCTTCTTTCTTCTGTTATATTCTGCTTCCCAAAACAAGTCCGAGCAAAAACAGTCCGGAGATCAGACAAAGCGGCAGGGAGAGCTCTTTCGTCCGTCCCAGCGCCAGTTTGATCAACGGGTATGCAATAAAGCCGAAAGCAATGCCGTCTACGATGCTGTAGGTCAAGGGTATCAAAGCGATGATCAGAAAGGCCGGAAACCCTTCCGAGAAGTCCGCAAATGGAATGTTTTTCACGCTTTGCAGCATCAGGCCGCCGACCACGATCAGTACCGGGGCGATGGCGCTGTCCGGGATGACCTTCATCACCGGAATAAACAAGACGGACCCGAGGATCAGGATGCCGGCAGTCAAAGCCGTCAAGCCTGTCTTGCCGCCAGCGGCCACTCCGGACGCGCTCTCTGCCGATGAGATGGTCGGGCTGGTGCCCAAAAGTCCGGCAGTTATTACCGATATCGCGTTAGCCTGATAGGAGCGTTGAAATTTTTCCTTTGGCAGGAGTCCGTACAACAGACCCATGTTTTCAAACAACACGACCATCGTCAAAGAAAAAGTTGCGATCCAAAACGGCAGGGCAGTGATGCGGTCAAATGACAGATGCCCGAACACCGAAGCATACTCGGCAAAGGAAACGCCGGCCCAGCTCAGCCCGCTAAAATCAACGAGTCCAAACAACGCAGCCAGGAGCGTTCCCGCCCCCATCGCAATCAAAAAGGTTCCCGTCACATTCCGTGCGAACAAAAGCACAGTCAAAAGCAGCGTCAGAATCGTGGTCAATGCCAGCGGACTGTCCAGGTGGCCGATCGCGACGAACGTCGTTTCCGACGGAACGACCAAGCCGCCTTTTTGCAGGCCGATGAATGTCAGGAACAATCCGATCCCGACGGTAATCCCCTCTTTCAAGGACTGCGGTATTGCCTGTGCCAGCACAGCAGCATAGCGGGTAAAGGCAGTGATCGTGAAAATCAAACCGGAGACGAAGACCGCCGCCAGGGCCTCCTGCCAGGATAGTCCCAACGAATGGACAATCGTGTAGGTGAACAGTGCGTTGACACCCATTCCAGGAAAGACCACGATCGGCGAATTCGCCCATAAACCCATCAGCAGGCAGCCGATGCATCCGCTCAGGATCGTCGCCAGCATGCCGGCTGAGTAGGGGATTCCAGCGTCAAACAGAATCGCTGCGTTTACGGCAATCACGTAAACGACGGTCAAGTACGAGGTCAATCCAGCAAGGATTTCTGTCTTAACCGTGGTTCCATGGCTTCGCAGTGCGAACAGCCGTCCCAAGTATCTTTGCATATCTTATCCTTCTTATAAAAGCCCCTCTCCCGCCCGTGAATTGCAGAATTCACCAATACAACAATATAGCACAGATCACGAGCGATTTCCATGAGTATAGTGTTGGTATTACCGGCACGTTTTATAAACCGCCATCATATTTTTCGGACGAGTTGCGTAGGGATAAGCAAACGCCTACTGTTGGGGGTGGGAGAATGGGACAGTTTATCATCCAGTTCATCATGACGTTTTTCGTCGCCTACGGCATTGTCGTCGGCGGAACGCTCACGGGCGGCATTGGCGCTTTTTTAATCAACAAGCCTTCCCTGCTGACGATGCACGAACTGGCTACCCAGCTGAAGATTTGGGGGCTGGTCGGGGCTTTAGGCGGGACGTTCGACTCGTTTTATCAGATCGAAAAGATCTTCTTTGGCAATTTTTCTCCGGTTGCCAAGCAGCTGCTCTTGATTTTTGCCGCCTTTCTCGGGGCGCATTGCGGTACGGTATCGATTCACGCCCTGGTGCCTGAACGCCCATGACGACTGTGAAAAAACGCGTCCGAGGGCTGTTGAGGTATTTTGTCCTGTTCCTTTTCGGCGCGATCGCAGGGGCCAGTCTGTTTCAATTTTTGTATGCGGAGAGGCTGGAAAATCTGATGAAGGCCAATGAACTGCTCAGCCTGCATAACGATCAGCTGCTGCAGGATATCGAAATTTTGCGAAATACCAATAAGGCCGAGCGGAAAAAACGGGAGCTTGTGATTGAGGAGATTGAAGTGACAGTGGAAGAACCCAAGCCGAACGCGTTTACGGAAGCGGCGGTCATCCGCAAATTGAAAAACGACCTAGCTCCCCTCAAAGGCAAAAAGGTGGAGCAATTCTCCGACATGCACGTCATCCTGCACGAATTGCTGGAGCGGCGGGAGTACGTCATCGACGGAAAAGTAGTAGAGGTAAAGCTGAGGTCCGTGATTATCTCCCGCATCCTTCAGTTCTTCGTGACGGTTCGGGTAAAGATGGAAAATCCTTAGCTTGGCGGCTTGGTCTGTTTTTCTATATAAACGGAAGGCGGGAAGTACAGAGGGACCAATCTGTGCTTCTTTTTCATGGAGCAAAAATGCTGGAGCGTGAATAGAAATTTTTTAATAGCGATGTATGAAGGCGCATTTTTCTGACAATACTAAAGAGCATAAAACCCTATTAGGAGGAATTTTCAGGTGAGTTTGTTAGAGAAAACAAGAAAAGTGAATTCTATGTTGCAAAAGACAATGGGAGGAAGCGGCGTAAGTTACCAGGATATGGCCAAGCTGTTTTCCGATGTGATGTCAGCCAACGTCTACATCATCACTGCTGACGGCATGATTCTGGGCAGCGGTTTATCCCACGAGATCGGATTGTCGGAAGAAGGCCGCTTTACCAGTCCATTGCCGAAAGATTACAACGTCAAGCTGTTGGAGGTAGGCCAGTCGCTGGCGAATGAAGACATCGACAGCCCCTACAGCATGGTGTCAACGGAGTGGAAGTCGCTCTTTCCGCTGATGCGGACGACGATCGTGCCGATTAATGCCGGCGGAAGCAGATTGGGCACACTTGTCCTGCTTCGCCCGGTGGGCCAGTTTGAAACGGACGATCTGATCCTGGCCGAAATTGGCGCTACTGTGATCGGGATGAAAATCGTTCGCCAGCGCACAGAGGAGATTGAGACCGAAGTGCGGGAAAAAACCTTTGCCAAAATTGCTCTGTCGTCCCTGTCCTACAGCGAGCAGATCGCAATCGAGAAGATCATGGAGCAGCTGGATGCCAAGGAAGGCTTGCTCGTCGCCAGCCAATTGGCGGATCAGGCGGGCTTGACCCGTTCGGTCATCGTCAACGCCCTGCGCAAGCTGGCATCTGCAGGTGTGCTGGAATCCCGTTCGCTGGGGATGAAAGGAACCTACATCAAGGTCCTGAACGACAAGTTTCACTCGGAATTGGAGAAGTGGAAGACATCTTAAACGTGTCGTACCCCGGCACGCAAAGGATGGTGGCAAGCCGGTCTTCGCTGTCGCGGAGCCGGCTTTGTCCGTTTCTATTGGGCCAATTCCTTTTCCTTCGCGTTTGCAGCACCGCCATGCCCAGCCTGCTGCCACTTCGGGTGTTCCTCCATACGGCGAAAGCTGGGAAGCAGGATGGTGGCAAGTCCGAAGATTCCCATGATCGCGCCGCCCAACAGCAGCATGCCGCGGGATGTGACAAGACCGTGCTGCAAGAGGAAGGCTGCCGTTACATAACCGACTGGCGTGAGTCCAAGAGAAGACATCGAGAGCAGGGACATGACCCTGCCCAGCATACGCGGAGCAGTGATGGTCTGGATGTAAGTGATGATTGGCAGGTCGACCAAACTGATCGTCATGCCCGTAATGAACATCATCGTCAAGCCGAATCCTACTGATTTCATCATCCCCAGCGCGGCGACGGCTATTCCCATCAGCCCCAGAAAAAGGGAGATGAGCCGGAAACGGCCCCGCAGCCCTTTTGCCAGCCAGACGACGGCAGCGCCAGCGATCGCTCCCGCTCCGACAGCCCCTTCCAGATAGCCGTAAGTGCTCCCTTCCCACCCCAGCCGTTTAATCAAGCTGGGCAGTCCAATATTAAGCGGTCCAGAAAACATGAGGTTGATCAAGGTTGAGATCATAAAAATAATCAGGATGATCCGAATATGTGACACGTAGCGAATTCCTTCGATGACATCTCGCCGGATAGGGGATTTGCTGTCATGTGCCGCATGGTTTGTGACTGGCCGAAGCCGCGTCAAGAACAGCAGGCTCACGAAAAAGGCCGTGGCGACGGCAAGAAACATCAGAGCGTAAGTAGAAAGGTGCAGAAGCAAAGAAGCGAATAAGGGGCCGATGATCATGCTCGCTTGCTGCGAGCCTTCCAGCATGCTGTTCGCTGCTGCCAACTGTTTTTTGTCGACGATCAGCGGGGTGATGGAGCTGCGGGCCGGCCAGAAAAAAGCATCTACAATTCCGAACATACAAGCCATGCCGTATATCAGGAAGGGGGGCGGCACATCGGTCTTGAGCCACAAGAACAGGCTGAATCCGGACAGGATCATGGAGCGGGCGAGCACCGAGGAGACCAGAATGATCTTGCGTTCAATCCGGTCGGCGACGGCCCCGCCTAGGAGCATAAACACCAGCCGCGGCAGCGACATGCACAATAGGGCAGTTCCAAGCGCCCCTTCCGAACCGGTGACGTCAATCACGAACCAGGCGAGGATGATGAATAGAGAGGAATCGCCCAAAGCGGATAAAATCGTGCCGATCCAAAGGCAGCGAAAGCCGCTGTCGCGCCAAATTGCCAGATCCGTCTTCGAGCGGGCCATTCTCTTATTCCCCTTTCTTTTTGACGATGAAGATGTGATTGTCTTCTTCGAATCCTTTGGGCAGAGAAGTGTTTTCCGCAACAAAGTATTGCTCGTTGGTCATAAACCCGGCTTGAACCATGTAGAAAATTTCCTGTTCGTCCGGCAGACCCGCTTCTTTTGCCCGAAGCAAATATCTTTGTTCTAACTGATCGAGTTCTTCTATGAGTTCTTCGTACTTTTCCAGCCATGCTTTGATCTCGGATCGGGGCGCTTTGATCTCAAAATTCCGCAAGAAGACAGGCGGCCGCTCTTTTTCGTCGGCGAACCAACGGAATGAATCTTCTGGAGCATCGTAAACCCGCTTAACGGCCATTTTTAGGGAATTAGCCATGTTTTCCTGGATGATTGACGTATTTTCACGCAGCGAGGGCAGCAGTTCATCGCTTATTTTGTAATCGAAAGCGACCGAACGATAAAACTTTTGCATGATGCCGTTCTTTTCTTCTGTACGAACGATTTCGATAAAACCCTGTTGTTCCAATTCTTTGAGATGGTAATGAATTTTGGAAGCGGAAACGCCGATGATGTCGGCTAGCTGCTTCCCCGTATACTCCTCCTTCATTAATAAATGCAGCAAGTGCAAACGGAGGGGGTCGCTAACTGTCCGCAGTTGTTCAGAAGATTCGATGATAAAATAGCGCTTCACTACATTCAGCCCCTTATTTATAAAATCAAAACGTTAAAATTAATTTGAACGTATTGTAACATTTGATCCCCTTGTTTCGCAACTAGTATCTTTGCCGTTCCAGTGCTAAAATGAAGCTACATTTTATCGGAAGGAATTTTTTTATGGTTTCATTATTGAAACATGCGACATTCCGCCGGCTGTATGCGGCTCATATCATCCATCTGCTCGGCAACGAGTTTACCTTCATCGCTGTGATTGGACTTCTGCAGGATTTGAGCGGGAGCGGACTCTCTTTTGCCATGGGGACGGTCTTCCGGATGGTGCCGTACGTCCTGACCAGCATGATCAGCGGGGCGCTGGTAGAGAAGTGGGATAAACGCAGCGTCATGATCACGGCAAATCTTTTCCGCGGAATTCTGGTAAGTCTGTATTTTTGGATTACGGATCCCCATTATCTGTGGATGGCCTTTTTGATATTGATTTTGGTCAATGTCTGCTCCGCATTCTTCCAACCGGCGATGCAAGTGGTAATCGTGGAATCCGTCAAGATGGAGCAGCGTCTGGCGGCCAACTCGCTCCTGCAGGGTACAAGCTCCTTTCTGATTATCGTGGGTCAAGGACTTGCCGCCGTACTTGTCACCCTGTTTTCTTACCGCATGAACTTTTTGATCGATGCCGGCTGTTACTTCTTTTCTCTGCTGCTGTTGATCAGGCTGCCAAAATTGACCGGCCGGAGCCGACAAGAAGAAGTATCGCTGGGGAAACGGCTGCGCGAAGGATTTCGCTACATTTTTAAACACGGGGAGATCCGCCGAGTGCTGTGGCTGCAAATGGCGGAAAGGGCAGCGGGGGCGTATTACATTTTATTGATGTATTACCTGTTGCAGGAACGCAATGAGTCTTTGGCTGTGTTTGGCTTAATGGATATTCCGCTTGGGATCGGCGGCGTACTCGCGGGCATTATCGTCGGCCGCTGGGCGGGGAGGCTTGGCAGAGAAGCTGTTGACAAGCTGCTGGGCGTCGCTCTTGTCATAGAAGGGGTTGCCATTTTGGGATTGTTTCAGCTGAAGCCGTTCCCGCTGATGGTGTTCAGTTCCTTCCTGTTGGCATTGGCTTCCTTTAGTGCCGTTATCATTACTGTGACCCGCATGCAGCAATTGGCAAGCCCGGATTACCTGGCCCGCCTGTTTTCTGCCAGAGAAATGCTGACGATGGGCACATATTCAGCAAGCTGTCTGGTGGTAGGCTACACTTCTGAACAGTTTGGCAGTGCGGCTGTCGCCTGGATGTTGGCGCTGTGGGCAGTCGGCTCGGGAATAACCTGGCTGACGGCGGTCAAACCTAAAAAGACCAAAGTGAGCTCGGCGGCTTAAGGCCCGCATTGTCACTTCCGGTTGAGCAGCGGAGCGAACAGGCGCCTTACTCCCGCGGGCATCAATTGATAGGCGACCGACATTACGTACAGGCGAAACGGCATGGCGATTTCCGGCTTTTTGGCCTTCGCAGCGCGCTTGATCAAAAGTGCCGTCCGTTCAGGCGAGAGCAGATACCGGCGAACGCGGGAACGGTAGCCGCCTGAGGGATCGGCCGCATCGAGAAACGGAGTGTCGATCGGTCCGGGCATGACGCAGGTGACGCTGACGCCGGTCCCCGACAATTCGTGACGCAGTCCTTCACTAAAGCGGATCACGGCTGCCTTGCTAGCGGCGTAAACAGAAGCTTTGGCTGTCGCGACACTGCCGGCGAGGGAGGCGACGTTGACCAAGCGTCCCCGGCCCTTTGCCACCATCATCGGCAAAAACGCGCGGGTCATGTAGATCAATCCGTCAACATTCCCGCGGATCGTTTCATTAATCTCCTCCAGACTCATCTCCAAAAACGGTTTGAACACGGTTGAACCGGCGTTGTTGTACAGGATGTCGCATCCGCCAAAACGGATTTGCACCCAGGCGGCAAAGCGCCGGACAGCTCCGTTGTCGTCGATCTGCAGCGGGTATGTATCGAGGTGCGACGGACAGTTCAGGGCTTGGCCGGCAGCAAGCAGCTTATCAGGATCGCGGCCGGTAATGACGACGTGGTCGCCATCCTTCAGATGCAGCCGGGCAAGCGCCAACCCCAATCCGCCTGAGCCGCCGGTTATTACCACAATGCGCCGTTTTGCGTCCATCCCTCGTCCCTCATTTCCATTTTTGGTTCTTGCTCCGCGGTGTATAAGCGTTCTTGACATAGTGCAGGATACCCCCTAGGGGGGTGAATTACTTTGCCGATTGTAAAATGCAGCGTGTCTAACTGCTCCTACTGGGGCGAAGACAACAACTGTATCGCCGACCTGATTATGGTGGAGATTGACAAGCATTCGAAGAAGGATTTGAAAACAGAGTTTGCCGGTGAATTTGAGTACGACTCCCGGCATCAGGATGCTGCCAACAGCAGCGCCCAGACCTGTTGTCATACCTTTAAACCGAAACAGGCTTAGCTGCTTCCTTACCAATCCTTTGTGAAGGGGATGAGCAACGTGGCGTTTGATCAAAACGATCGCGAAAAGACCAGCCAAAAGGAAGTAGCAAATCAAACCACCGCCAATGGCAGCATCAATGGCCAAACGGTCAACAACGCAGACCGCGGCAGCGACTTCGACACGGAGTTTGCCGCTGACAGCTGGATGGGGGCTGTCTTGAATCCGGAGGCTGCAAGGCCGAGCGGAAATCAGGCTTGCACCGGCAAACAGCAGGCAAACGACCAAGCGGACGAGCCGGATACACCGGTCGACCAGAGTGCTGAAGTCGCCACCCATCCCGCTTACCAGGCGCCAACATCTTTGCTTGGCGTACCGGTAGCGATGGATCAGACGGATGATACTGCCAAAGAAAAAGAAACCAAGTACGAAATGGGTTCGGAGTTTACCCCAACGGTAGGTCCGATCAATGCTCCTAGGAATGAGGAACGGGACGATCTTCGCTCAGCGGATGGCGGAGATACAGAGACAGATTCTGCAGGAAGCACGATGGGTATGGTTGGAATCGGCCTGTCCATACTCTCCTTGTTTTTGCTCCCCTATTTGCTGGCTCCTGCCGGCATCATTGTTGGGTATCTGGCTTTTCGCCGCAATGCTCGTACAACAGGCACGTGGGCAATGGTAATCGGTGCTCTGGCCATTCTGGGCGCGGTGCTCATTTACCCGTACTACCGGGCTCACTAAATATGTACGTCATGCTCCAAGGATGATCCTTGGAGTTTTTTTGTTTCTTTACTGCCTGTACAGTTCTGAGCGAAAAGGGGTTAAAGCGGCGATCACCGCTTCACTGAAGACACCGGCCCGCGTAATCCGTCCATTGGTAAACAGGCCGTATGCCCCGTCGCGATGGTTTCTGCCGGATGTGCCGCCCAGTTCGTCGATGATCTGGCTCAGTTCAAGCGACTCCGCTTTTATCCGCTCGCCGATTTTCCGCGGGATGGGAAAATGCAGTCCTTTTCCGAGAAATAGCTGCTGCCCGTCCCAAGCGGCGCAGACAGACAGCAAGTACCACTGCTGAGTATACTGCGCATCATAGGTGAGTCCGCCCTCCAGGCCCAGTCCGATATCTGCTTCGGGCACTGCCGAGGCTACGGCCTTCGCCCGGTTAATCGCCCCTTGGATGGTCTCCGCTTCCGACAGCGGTTGATCAGACACTCCTGAAGGCACAGCATGGCAAACAGGTTCCATTCCCGTGGCAAGCACCACGGCTGCGCGTTTCGCTTGATTTGTCGTACCTAGTGCGAGTTTCATGGATGTCCTCCTCCTGGAATCGATCTGATCGAACTAAAGTATACCACAAAAGAGCAAATTTCCTTCCATTCACGATTCCCCTTTTCGTGTGATAAGATGAGGGAAAAAGATGGGGAGGGCCAGGTTGATGAAGTTTACCAAAATGCATGGTCTCGGCAATGACTATGTTTATATAAACGGCTTTGAGGAAGATCTCTCGCAGGTCGATCTTCCCGGACTCGCACGGCGGATCAGCGACCGCCACTTTGGCGTCGGCGGAGACGGAATGATCCTGATCCTGCCTTCGGACAAGGCTGATTTTCGCATGCGGATCTTCAACATCGACGGAAGCGAAGGGAGAACCTGCGGCAACGGACTTCGCTGCGTCAGCAAATACGTGTATGACCACGGCCTGACTGACCGCGTTCAGTTTACGATTGAGACCCTGGGCGGCATTGTCACACCTGTCGTCGAACTTGGCCCAAGCGGATTGGTCGAGCAGGTCGTCATCGATATGGGGGAACCCCGGTTGACCAGAAGCCAGATCCCCATGACGGGTCCTGCGGACGAACAGGTGATTCAATATCCCGTTACGGTGGCGGACCGCACGTTTTACATGACTGCCGTATCCATGGGCAACCCGCACGCTGTGTTGATGGTCGATCATTTGGACGAGCAGGACGTTTTGACGTACGGACCGCTGCTGGAAGCCCATGAATGGTTTCCCGAACGGACCAATGTGGAGTTTATTCAGATCAAAAACCGCCAGGAGATCTTGTTCAAAGTCTGGGAGCGGGGTTCGGGCATCACCCTCGCGTGCGGTACGGGAGCATGTGCGGCTGCCGTCGCGGCTATCTTGAGCGACCGGACAAATCGAGATGTAACCGTGCATTTGCCGGGGGGCAGTCTGCAGATCGAATGGCGGGAAAGCGACAACCACGTCTATATGACCGGACCGGCAGCAGAGGTTTTTACTGGGGTATACTTGGAGGAAATTCCGCAGAAATAAATGCAAAAAAGTGGTTGTTTGCCTTAGATATGCGCAAACAACCACTTATTCGTAAGGAGCCTGAAATCTGCCCGCCATCTATCCGTTGTAAACCTCCGTCAGGTACGTTTGTACATCCGTCGGCTCAAACTGGTCGGATGAGCGTTTCATGCGATCCAGCTCCCGCTGCAGCCGCTTCAGTTCGTCTTCCATTTTCTTTATTTTTTCTTGTATGGCTGTACTTCCCGTCATCGATGTCTCTCCTCCTTGATGTTGGAACCAAACTAAATGTAAAGATAATTCTAACAAGTCACTTTGGCAAAGTAAAGGAGAAGATTATGGAAAAATGACGGATGATTTTCCCGGCAGCAGCCCCGCCGGACTGCGGCCCGTGCGCCTTGGGTAAAATAGCAGAGAAGCAGGAAAAAACCTTGGAATCTGTTTCGTGATGAACGATAATTGAATGGAGAAGAAGGTTTAGCAGGAAGGGTGTCTTTTGTGATTTACCTTGACAACAGCGCAACAACCCAGCCGCATCCGCAGGTGATCGAAGCGGTAAAGCGGGCGATGGACAACTATTACGGCAACCCCTCGTCGCTTCACTCCATGGGGATCGAAGCGGAAAACGTCTTGAAGCAGGCCAGGCAGGTTGTGGCCCAGGCCCTGGAGGTGAAACCGTCTGAAGTATTTTTTACTTCCGGAGGGACAGAAAGCAATAATACCGCATTAAAGGGAGTTGCCTTTCAGTTTCAACAACGCGGGAAACACATCATTACGACACAGGTAGAACATCCCTGTGTCTACGATGTTTGCAAACAATTAGAGGAATTTGGCTTTTCCGTGACGTACTTGCCCGTCGACGAAGACGGCCGGGTTTCGCCGGACGAGCTTGTACGGGCGATTCGGCCTGATACGATCCTCGTGTCCGTGATGCACGTAAACAACGAACTGGGAACCATCCAGCCCATCGATCAGATCGGAAAGCTCTTGAAGCAGCATCCCAAAATCGTCTTTCACGTCGATGCCGTGCAGAGCTTCGGCAAACTTCCGATTCGCATGCACGAATGGGGAATTGATCTGCTTAGTTTGTCCGCCCATAAATTTTACGGCCCCCGCGGCATTGGCGTGCTGGCAAAACGGGAAGGCTTGCAGATTCAACCGCTCTTGACAGGTGGCGGACAGGAAGCGGGACTTCGCTCCGGAACGGAGAATATCCCGGGGATTGCCGGCATGGCCAAAGCGATCCGTCTGGCTGAGGAAGACCGAGATGAGGAAACCAAGCGGCTGTACGACCAGCTGCAGAGACTACGCCAGGGGATCGAGCAGCTCCCCGATTGCGTCGTCAACACGCCTAAAACTGGCACAGCCCCTCACATCATGAACTTCTCCGTGCCGGGAGCAAAGGCGGAGGTTTTGCTGCACGCGCTGGAAGAACGCGGCTTTCTCGTCTCCACCAAATCAGCATGTTCCTCCAAAACAGGCGAACCCAGCCGCATTCTGCTCGCGGCAGGCATGGGGCATGAGCGGGCGGTATCGGCCGTACGGGTTAGTCTTGGACGAAACAATCAGACGCAGGACATCGAGCAATTTTTGCTTGCACTCAAGGAGTGTATCAACTATATTCGACCTTTGATGAAGAAGTGAAGGAGACAGGTATGGAGTACGATGCTATTTTAATACGTTACGGCGAGTTGGCTCTGAAGGGGCGCAACCGCGAGGTGTTTGAAGAGACGCTGCTTCGCAGCGTAAAATCGGTTTTAAAAGAATTCCGCCGCTGCAGGGTGTGGCGCAATTACGGACGGATGTACGTTGAACTGAACGGGGAGAGCACCGGTGAGATCACTGGGCGGTTGCAGCGCATTTTTGGCATTACGTCCCTCAGTCCAACGATTAAGGTGGAAGCGGACGAGGAGGCGATCAAACAGGGAGCGGAGAAACTGATCGCCTCCATGTCCACAAAGCCTGCCACATTCCGTGTCGAGACCAGGCGCGCCGACAAGCGCTTTCCGCTTCAATCGATGGAAGTGAGCCGTTTGGTGGGAGGACACATCCTGAAAAATGTGCCCGGGATCAAGGTTGACCTGCATCACCCAGAGGCAACCATCAGCATCGAAATCCGCACGGAAGGGACGTTCCTTTTCACTGAGACGCTGCCAGGAGCAGGCGGTTTGCCGGTAGGTACGGCCGGAAAAGTGCTGCTCTTGCTGTCAGGAGGCATCGACAGCCCGGTTGCCGGCTGGTCGATGATGAAGCGGGGGGTTACCCTTGAGGCTATCCACTTTTACAGCTATCCGTTTACAAGCGAACGCTCCCTGGAAAAGGTGCGGGACCTGGCCCACAAGCTGACCAAATGGGGCGGCTCGATTAACCTGCACGTAGTTCCGTTTACCGAGATACAGACATCGATTCGCGAAAACTGTCCGGAAGACTACACGATCACGATCATGCGCAGGTTTATGATGAGAATCGCCGAGCGGATCGCAGCCAAAACGGGTGCGCTTGCCCTGGCCACCGGGGAAAGTCTGGGACAAGTCGCCTCGCAAACGCTGGAGAGCATGAACACGATCAACAGCGTGGTGAATATCCCGATCTTGCGGCCGCTGGTAGCATCGGACAAGACGGAAATTACCGAGGTTGCCAAGCGAATTGACACCTTTGAACTATCCATCTTACCGTATGAAGATTGCTGTACGATATTTACGCCAAAAAATCCGGTAACCCGGCCGCGTCCGGAGACGGCCAGCCGATACGAGGAGAAGCTTGACATTGAGACACTTGTCTCGCGTGCCGTAGAGCAGACGGCTGTGGAAGTCATCACCACTCAGCCGCGCGGGGCCGTTGCCGATTTGTTTTAGCTTGAAGACAGTGCAGGGAGGAGAATCATGATCATTCGCTATGAACGCAACGGGAAGATCAAGCACGGTTGGACTGTAGCGGAAGAAAATAAGCTTCGTGTGATTGAAGGAGATATTTATAAAAGAGACGGGAAATCGACAGTCATGACCGGACTGGAATTGCCGCTGAGTGAGGTGAAGGTGCTGACCCCGTGCACACCCAGCAAGGTGGTCTGCATCGGAGTCAACTACAAGGATCACGCAGAAGAGGTCGGGATGAAACTGCCGGAGGAACCGCTGATGTTTCTCAAGCCGTCTACAGCAGTGATCGGTCCGGAGGAAGCCATTGTGTACCCGGCATTGACGAGCAACCTGCATTACGAAGGGGAATTGGCCGTCGTAATAAAAAAACAGGCTTATCGAATCAAGGCAGAGGAAGCGGATGACTATATCCTCGGTTTTACCTGTGCCAATGACGTGACCGCGAGAGATCTGCAAACGCACGATGGACAGTGGAGCAGGGCCAAAGGATTTGACACGTTTTGTCCATTGGGGCCGGCCATTGCGTCTAAATTGGATTACGACAATTTGCGGATTACGACGAGAGTAAACGGGGAGGTTCGCCAGGATTCCTGTACCAGCCAAATGGTGTTTAAGATCCCGCAATTGCTCGAGGCGATTACCTCCGTCATGACGCTCCTACCGGGTGACGTGGTGCTTACTGGAACTCCGGCAGGAGTAGGACCGCTGCAGCCGAGAGATGAGGTCTCCGTTACGATTGAAGGAATTGGAACATTGACGAACCGGGTCCTGGCTGAAAGTAAATGAGAGGCACCCTCTTACCGCCGGTAAGAGGGTGTTTTGCGATCTGGCCTCAGTAATCATCAGGCATCTCCGGCTGGTCATTGGCCGGATGGGAGCCGGGAAACTGTCTGCTGAGGTCTTCATGCAATTCGCGGTTCTCGTAGCCAAACTGCGTGGGGGAAGAGTACTGGCCTTCCTCCCAGCCAGTTGCTTTGCCAAGTCTGATTTCATTGGTGGAGGCGCCGTATGGGCCCTCGGGAAATTCTTCGCGGGCAACCTCATTTCGCGTGGATTCTACTGTGCGAAGTTCGCTAAAGTGTTTCCGTTTACCCATTCCTACTCACCTGCCTTTAGTTTGTTATGTTAGTATGCGTATTTATGCGAAACTTATCTGCAGGCAAGAATGTTTTATTTGTGATAATTTTCCTGTTGACCTGCGGTGTACTGATTTGCTATATTAATCATTGTCGCTGCGAACGAAAAACGATAGCAAAAAATAACTCTTGCAAAGTTGAGTTCGATGTGATAGTATTATAAAGGTCGGCACTTGATACCGGCGATACAAATTAGAATGTTCTTTGAAAACTGAACAGCGAAGCGTTTTAGTGAGTAATCACAAG
>NZ_JBJQOQ010000027.1:0-63532 GCF_046036945.1 Brevibacillus sp. B_LB10_24
CATTTCCCTTTGCTTGATTGCGTATCCGGTTTTGAAGGAATAATCATCCGAAAACGAAAAAGCAGGAGAGTTATCCAGAAGGTCTGTTTAAGACTTAAGGATCGCTCTCCTTTTTTACATGATGACCAATGCCCGAAATCGGGCAGTTTTTATGAGTAGTGTAAAATAATCAGGATGATACTTGCGGCTTTTTGTAACGTAGACTAACATGAAGGGGGGAGTGAAAATGGATTTTCATGAAAAAGTAGTGAGGAGACAGAAATGAAGAAGGTCTTGATTTTTTCCGCCTCGATTGGCAACGGCCACAACCAAGCTGCCAGGGCAATGCAGGAAAGCTTGGCGGAAATAGGATGCGCAACAATGATTATCGACACACTGGAATACATCAGTCCTACTTTTCACAAGATCCTCTTGGAGAGCTATACGAATTTGTTAAAAATATCCCCTAAAATGTGGGGAAGGATATACCACAACACAGAGAAGACCCGCTTTTTTGACATGAATGTCATTATGAACAAGTTGTTGGCTAATAATCTAAAAAAACTGATCAACAGTGCCAATCCGGACGCGTTCATAGCAACCCATCCGTTCGCCAGCTGCATGTTGTCGGTGCTCAAGGGCCGCAATGAATGGACAATGCCCATCTACACGATTATTACAGATTACACGATCCACCCCTCGTGGATTAACCATCATATTAATTACTACTTTATTGCCCATGAACAGCTTTACTACCTCGTCGATGTTTATCGTCACGACTACCAGAAGTTTAAGCCGATGGGGATTCCGATCATGAAAAAATTTAGCCTCCCTATAAACAAAAAGGACTTGATGGAGAAGTTCTCCCTGTTTCCTGACCAAAAAACCATCATTCTCTCGGGGGGCGGCCTGGGCCTTGGGCCAATGGACAAAGTTTTGCGCGGCTTGGATCAGATTGAGCAGCCGCTAAAAGTATTCGTGCTGACAGGGCTCAATCAAAAGCTGTATCGCAAGGTGATGAACAGCAGCTTCAGACACGATGTCGTTCCGCTGGGTTACGTCGACAACTTTCACGAGTACCTCGAGGTAACGGATTTGATCATTACCAAATCGGGAGGGTTAACCACTGCGGAGGTCCTCAGCAAACAGGTTCCGATGATCATCTACAACCCCCTGCCCGGACAGGAAGAGCGAAACAGCCATTTTCTGCTGAACAACGGGTGTGCTGTTCACGCCAATATGATTGAACAACTGATATACTTTATCGAAGAGTTGCTGCAAAATCCGACCAAGATTGATTATATGAAGCGGATGGCTCTGACCGTGGCAAAACCGGATGCTGCAAAGCAGATCGCACGATTTATCGCTAGGGATATGGAACTGAAAGGAAGATAGTCGATGACCATAAGGCACGCCATTTTTTTTGATATGGATGGAACATTACTGCAGACGGAGAAGCTGGCTGTTCCGGCTTTTAGGCGAACATTCGACGAACTTCGCGAGCGGAATCTCTGGTCGGATGAAACGCCTGAAGAAAGTCAATTGACCAATGTTTTGGGGATGACACTTGAGCAGTTGTGGGATACACTGCTGCCCGGGGCGAGTGATGAAGTAAAGACTCTCGCTGACGAATTAATGCTGCATTACGAAGTTGAGCTGCTGAGAGCCGGTGCTACAGAACTGTACCCTGGAGTCACAGAGCTTTTGCAGGCGTTTTATGACCAGGAGATAGCCCTGTTTGTCACGAGCAATGGACTGGAACATTACGTAGAGTCGATCTGTGAGCATTTTCAAATAAAGCACCTGTTTACCGATCTCTACTCGGCTGGCAGGTTCAAGACCGCGTCTAAAAAGGACCTTGTAGCTAAACTGCTGCAGGACTATTCAATCCAGGAAGCCGTGATGGTAGGGGACCGCCGTTCTGACGTTGAGGCAGGAAAGGCCAACCGCCTGTTTACGATCGGCTGTGATTTTGGATTCGCCAAACACGGGGAATTAGACGGAGCAGACGTTATCGTTCGCGAATTTGGTCAAATCGGTAACCATATCCCATTTTTTCACCGCGTGTAGACCAAAGGACCATTCCATTAATATGGGATGGTTTTGTTGTTTCAAAAGCCGATAATTCGTAAACAATAGAGGGGAGATAAGGTATTGTCAGGTGAAAAAAAACGTATTATAATTAAAGTCAAATATAGTCAAAGTCAATATGGTGTAAACACTTTCTATATGGCAAACAAGAAAGGTCGGGTTGACCGAAGATTGAAATAAGTTGAATGAGGAGGCAGCACCTTGCGTAACATTTCGGACGTGATTGAACAACATCTCAAGCGGATACTGCAGGAAAGTCCAACGGGGTCGATTGAGATCCAGCGTAGCGAGCTTGCCGATTTGTTTCAATGCGTGCCTTCACAGATCAATTATGTCATCAATACGCGTTTTACGATTGAAAAGGGATATATTGTAGAAAGTAAACGAGGTGGAGGCGGATTCATTCGCATACGCAAAGGGCAAATCGTCAATAGGGCAAAACTGCAGGAGCTGCTGACGGAGGAACTGATCGGAAACAGCATCTCGCAGTCGGTAGGGTACTCCATTATAGACCGGCTGTTGGAAGAAGGGATCATCAACTCTCGGGAAGCGCTGCTGATGAAGACGGCTACATCCCGTTCCGTGCTTGGCGTGGAGCTGGAGCTTCGCGATCAATTGCGGGCCAATATTTTGAAGCACATGATTGCAGTCATCTTGATAAGGTAGGTGAAAGGAATGAATTGCGAAGAGTGTGGCAAGCGTCCGGCAACCTTGCATCTGACAAAGATTATCAACGGTGAAAAAACGGAATACCATATTTGTGAACATTGTGCCAAGGAAAAAGGTGACGTCATCTCCGGTTTTAACAACTTCAGCATTCACAACCTGCTGTCCGGATTGCTTAACTTCGATCCGATGGGAAAAGGAAACGGACAGAGTTCGTCTTCCGCCCAGACGACGGCACAGGCAAAACAGCTTCGCTGCGAAACCTGCGGTCTTACTTACGCCCAGTTCAGCAAAAGCGGGCGCTTCGGCTGCAGTGACTGCTATCAGTATTTCGGCGAGCGGCTCGACCCGCTGTTCAGAAGAATACACGGGAATACCAATCACATAGGCAAAGTTCCGGAGCGGACGGGCGGCCAGATCAAGCTTCGCAAAGAACTGGAACAGCTCAAGACAGCATTGCAAAAGCACGTCTCCACTGAGGAGTTTGAAAAGGCTGCGGAAATTCGCGACCGAATTCGCGCTTTGGAGCAAAGAATCGCTCAGTCGTGACGAAAGGAGGTGAGGCAGCCCATGTCCTTGCAGCAGTTTATTGAGCATCCTTGGAGCAATTGGATGAAAGGCGTCGGCCCTGACTCTGACATCGTGATCAGTACCCGCCTGCGCATTGCGCGAAACTTGCAGCATCACCCCTTCCCTTTGCTCGCTACTGACACCCAGGCGGAAGAGGTGGTCCGCAAAGTATCGGAGGTGTGCCGGACTGATGCGATGAAGAAGATCACCCCGCTGGAAATGATCAGGATGGATCAACTGAATGCCTTGGAAAAACGGGTACTGGTGGAGAAACACCTGATCAGCCCCAACCTGGCCGAGGAGTCTCGCAAAGGCGCAGTCCTCTTGAGCAGCGACCAGTCTGTCAGCATCATGGTCAACGAAGAAGACCATATTCGGATCCAGGTGTTTTTGCCCGGCTTCCAGTTGACAGAAGCCTGGGAGGCGGGAAGCCGCATCGACGATATCTTCGAAAAGCACGTCAATTACGCGTTTGACGAGAAACGCGGGTACTTAACCAGCTGCCCTACCAACGTAGGAACAGGGATTCGGGCTTCCATCATGCTTCACCTGCCGGCATTGGTGATGACGCAACAAATCAGCCGGATCCTGCAGGCGATTAACCAGGTTGGTTTGGTCGTCCGCGGGCTCTACGGAGAAGGCAGTGAAGCATTGGGGAACCTGTTCCAGTTGTCCAATCAGGTAACGTTGGGCATGTCGGAAAATGACATCCTGTCAAACCTGTACAGCGTGGCGAAACAGATCATTGAACAGGAGCGGGCAGCCCGCCGTTATCTCCAGGAAAACTCCCGTACTGCCCTGGAAGACAGGATCTGCCGTTCGTACGGCATCCTGCTTTACGCCCGTACAGTGGAATCAAAAGAAGCTGCCCAACGGCTTTCCGACGTTCGCTTGGGCATTGATCTGGGTATCATCAAAAACGTATCAGCGTTCGCATTGAATGAGCTGCTGGTTATGACGCAGCCGGGTTTCCTGCAGCAGCATGCAGGTCAGAAGCTGACGCCGGAACAGCGCGATGAGCGCAGAGCTCGGCTGATCAGGGAACGATTATCTGTCGATCAACGATCTTAAAAAAGATTTTGGAGGTGCAACAGATATGATGTTTGGTCGTTTTACAGAACGTGCACAAAAGGTATTGGCACTTGCTCTGGAGGAGGCAGTTCGCTTAGGCCATAAGGATATCGGGACAGAACACGTGCTGCTCGGCCTGATCCGCGAAGGCGACGGGATTGCCGCCAAAGCGCTTCAGTCGCTTGGACTCGGACTGGATAAGATCCAAAATGAGGTAGAATCCTTGATCGGCCGCGGTTCTGAGCAGCCTGCAGCCGGCACCGCCAACTATACGCCAAACTACACCCCCAGAGCGAAAAAAGTCATCGAGCTGTCCATGGATGAGGCCCGCAAGCTGGGACATACCTACGTCGGAACGGAACATATCTTGCTGGGGCTGATCCGGGAGGGCGAAGGGATCGCTGCCCGCATCATGAACAACCTCGGCGTCAGTCTAAACAAAGCTCGCCAACAAGTACTGCAGCTTCTGGGCAGCTCGGAGATGATGTCTTCCCATCAGACCTCCGGCAGCAGTCCAGCGGCAAACACGCCGACGCTCGACAGCCTGGCCCGCGATCTGACTGCTATTGCCCGTGAAGGAGGCTTGGATCCGGTCATCGGCCGTCAGAAAGAAATTGAGCGCGTCATCCAAGTGCTCAGCCGCCGCACCAAGAACAACCCGGTGCTGATCGGGGAACCGGGTGTCGGGAAAACAGCGATCGCAGAAGGATTGGCGCAAAAAATCGTCAACAACGAGATTCCCGAAACGCTTCGCGACAAACGCGTCATGACGCTGGATATGGGAACCGTCGTGGCAGGAACCAAGTACCGCGGCGAATTTGAAGATCGGTTGAAGAAAATCATGGACGAAATTCGTCAGGCAGGGAACATCATCCTGTTTATCGACGAGCTTCATACGTTGATTGGTGCCGGTGGCGCCGAGGGAGCGATCGACGCTTCCAATATCCTCAAGCCGGCGCTGGCCAGGGGCGAACTGCAGTGCGTCGGGGCGACAACACTCGACGAATACCGCAAGTATATCGAGAAGGACGCCGCGTTGGAGCGCCGTTTCCAACCGATTCAAGTCGACCAGCCGACGGTTGAGGATGCCATCAAAATCCTGCACGGCCTGCGGGATCGCTATGAAGCCCATCACCGCGTAAAAATCACCGACGAGGCGATCGAACAAGCGGTCCGCCTGTCTGATCGATACATCACCGATCGCTTCCTGCCCGACAAAGCGATCGACCTGATCGACGAAGCCGCCTCCAAGGTACGCCTGCAGTCGTTTACCGTTCCGCCTAACCTCAAGGAGCTGGAGGCCCACCTAGAGGAGGTTCGCAAAGAGAAAGATGCCGCTGTGCAGTCCCAGGAGTTCGAAGAAGCGGCTTCGCTGCGGGACAAGGAACAAAAACTGCGGGATGAGCTGGAGACGACCAAAAAGGACTGGAAAGAACGGCAGGGCAAGCTGAACATGGAAGTGACGCCGGAAGACATCGCCCATGTTGTAGCGAACTGGACCGGCATCCCGGTAGTAAAACTGAAAGAAGAAGAGACCGAGCGCCTGTTGAAGATGGAAGAAATTCTTCACGATCGCGTCATCGGCCAAGAAGAAGCGGTCAAATCGATCTCCAGAGCGATCCGCCGCGCCCGTGCCGGGCTAAAGGATCCGAAGCGGCCGATCGGCTCGTTTATCTTCCTCGGACCGACCGGGGTAGGAAAAACGGAGCTGGCCAGAGCTGTGGCAGAAGCCCTGTTCGGAGACGAGGACGCGATGATTCGGGTCGACATGTCCGAGTACATGGAAAAACACTCGACCTCCCGTTTGGTAGGAGCACCTCCAGGGTACGTCGGATACGACGAGGGAGGCCAATTGACGGAAAAGGTTCGCCGCAAACCCTACTCTGTCATCCTGCTTGACGAGATTGAGAAAGCCCACCCGGATGTATTTAACATCTTGCTGCAGGTCTTGGATGACGGGCGGCTGACCGATTCCAAGGGGCGCACGGTAGATTTTCGCAACACCGTGGTCATTATGACCTCTAACGTCGGGGCCAATATGATTAAGAAGAATACTTCACTTGGATTTACCACAGGAGAAGCGGAGAAGAAGTACCAGGACATGAAGGATAAAGTCATGGATGAGCTGAAACGCACCTTCCGTCCGGAATTTCTCAACCGTATCGACGAAGTGATCGTATTCCACTCCTTGGAGCAAGAGCACATCGAGCAAATCGTATCCTTGATGACCGAAGAGCTTCGCAAGCGCCTAAAGGAGCAGGATATTCACTTCAAATTGACGGATGAAGCGAAAAAAGTGCTGGCGAAAGAAGGCTTTGATCCGGCATATGGAGCCCGTCCGCTCCGCAGGGCGATTCAGCGCAACATTGAAGATCGCCTGTCGGAGGAGCTGCTGAAAGGAACGATTAAAAAAGGAGATACAGTCAGTATCGACGCGGAAGACGGCAAACTGGCCGTAAACCGCCTGGAACCCAGTACAATTTGATTGTTCTCATCCCCGGATGGCCGGGGATTTTTCTTTTTGTGTCCCTTGCCAGAGAAGGAGAACGGAAAAAATAGACGAATCTTAGGTAGAATGAAATCGTAATAACAGGAGTATACCTATGTCAAAGTATAAATCGAAATACGCATGTCAAGAATGTGGCTATGAAAGCCCCAAGTGGTTGGGAAAATGTCCGGGTTGTCAGCAGTGGAATACCCTGGTCGAGGAGATCGCCGTAAAAACCTCCGCCGGAAACCGCAGCAAAAGCGTGTTTTCCAAGCAAATGGCCCAGCCTCTCGCTGAGGTAGTCGGAGCGGAAGAGCCGCGGTTCGATACGACGATCGGTGAATTGAACCGCGTGCTCGGAGGAGGCCTGGTCCCCGGTTCACTGGTGCTGGTCGGAGGCGATCCCGGGATCGGCAAATCGACCCTGCTGCTCCAAACGTCATGTACGCTTGCGGCTCAAGGCCAAAAGGTGCTGTATATCTCCGGCGAGGAATCAGCCAAGCAGATCAAGCTGCGGGCCGACCGCCTAAGCGTAAAGAGCGATCAATTGTACGTCGTTGCCGAAACAGACCTCGAACAGATAGAAGAACAGATCAACGCGGTGGACCCTTCCGTGATGGTCGTCGATTCGATTCAAACCGTGTTTCATCCCGCTGTCACCTCGGCGGCGGGCAGTGTGGCCCAGGTGCGCGAGACCACAGCCCATCTGATGAGAATTGCCAAAGGGAAGGGGATTGCAACCTTTATCGTCGGCCACGTGACGAAGGAAGGGGCCATCGCCGGACCGCGAATGCTTGAACACATGGTAGATGCGGTACTCTACTTTGAAGGTGAGCGGCACAATACGTACCGGATTCTGCGGGCTGTCAAGAATCGGTTTGGCTCCACCAATGAAATGGGTATTTTTGAAATGAAAGATCGGGGATTGGAAGAGGTGACCAACCCCTCAGAAATTTTCTTGGCAGAGCGCCCTGTCGGCGTATCCGGTTCTACTGTCGTTGCCAGTATGGAAGGGACCCGGCCCGTATTGGTCGAGCTGCAAGCGCTGGTTTCGCCCACCAGTTTTGTCACGGCCCGGCGGATGGCTACCGGCGTCGATCACCAGCGGGTCTCCATGCTGATGGCCGTGCTGGAAAAACGGGTGGGACTGATGCTGCAAAATCAGGACGCCTATGTCAATGTCGCCGGCGGTGTCAGGCTTGACGAGCCTGCCGTCGACCTGGCCATTGTCGTAAGTCTCGCCAGCAGCTTTCGCGACGTTCCCGCCAGGCCGTTTGATGTTGTCATCGGCGAGGTGGGGCTGACTGGTGAAGTGAGAGCAGTCTCCCGGATCGATCAACGAATTCGCGAGGCACAAAAGCTGGGTTTTAAACGGGTGATCGTCCCGGAGAAAAACATGCGCGGCATTGAACCGCTGCAGGATATCGAAGTTGTCGGCATACGTAACGTGGAAGAGGCGCTGCACGAGGTGTTAAGGGGGTAAATCATGCAGGATACATCTAAGAAAGAGCTCCAAGTTAGCAATGTTTTGCGACTTGTTGCCCCCGGTTCGCCGCTCCGGGAAGGTTTGGAAAACGTCCTTCGGGCAAAAACTGGTGCTTTGATCGTCATTGGTTTCGGCCAAGAAATGAAAAATATGATTGACGGCGGTTTTTCCATTAATTGTGAGTTTACACCAGCCCATTTATACGAATTAGCAAAGATGGATGGGGCGATTATACTAAGTGAAGACGTTCGGCGGATTTTGTACGCCAACACCCAGCTGCTCCCCAGTCAACAGATCCCGTCGATGGAGACGGGAACGAGGCACCGCACGGCTGAACGAGTAGCGAAACAGACCAATCATCTGGTCATCGCCATTTCGCAGCGGCGCAATATTATCACGCTGTACCGCGGCAATTTTCGCTACGCCTTAAAGGATATCGGCGTCATACTGACAAAAGCGAACCAAGCCGTTCAGACGTTAGAGAAGTACAAATCGGTCTTGGATCAATCCCTGACGAATCTGGGGGCGCTCGAATTTGAGGAATTGGTGACTTTGTCCGAGGTCGTTGCCGTGATGCAGCGCATCGAAATGGTGCTCAGGGTAAAGGAAGAAATCATCAAGTACATCAACGAGCTCGGCGTAGAAGGACGATTGATCAGCATGCAGCTTGTCGAATTGGTGGCCAACATCGAGGAGGAGGCCTATCTGCTGATCCGGGATTACAGCCGGGACTTACAGGTTGACGGGTATCGGGTACTTGCCGAAATGAAAAAAATGCCGTCGGAGGAACTTCGCGATTCGACATCCCTGATCCAACTTCTTGGTTATTCAGCGAACACAAATCCGCTGGAGGAGCTGGTCTCCCCGCGCGGTTATCGGATCTTAAGCAAAATCCCGCGCTTGCCTTCCGGTATCGTGGTAAACCTAGTGGACCATTTTCACAATCTGCCACGTATTATGATGGCAACAATCGAGGAACTGGACGAAGCAGACGGCGTGGGAGAGGTTCGCGCGCGAGCCATTAAAGATGGACTAAAGCGGATCCAGGAGCAGGTGTTCATTGACAGGCACATTTAGAGTACAATAGTATAGAATATTATCCACTGTCAGCAATGAAACACCCTCGCGTTAGCTGTTCAAGTTTTAACCACTTATTCAGGAGGTAGTCCAATGTTCGTGAAGGCTTTTCCGAGCATGTTGACTGTTGGGAATTTATTTCTGGGAGTTATTGCAATCATATTTGCATTTCAGGGAGACCACTATGTCGATTATGCGGCAATTACCGTTATTATAGGGATGCTTCTAGACGGGTTGGACGGGCGTGTAGCGAGAATGCTGAATGCGCAAAGCGAATTCGGCAAAGAATTGGATTCGCTGTCCGATGTCATAACCTTTGGCGTCGCGCCTGCTTTTATCATGTACGTCGTCTCCCTGCAGGATATGAACTGGCTGGGTATACTGGTAACAGCTTCTTTTCCAATTTGCGGAGCGCTGCGCCTTGCCCGTTTTAATGTACAGGCAGGAGTACCCGGGTACTTTATCGGTTTGCCAATTACCGCAGCAGGCGGCGTATTGGCGACACTAGCCTTGTACCACAAGTGGTTCTCGCCAGTGGTCCTGCTGCTCGGCATGCTGCTGTTGGCGTTTTTGATGGTTTCCAACATCAAGTATCCTAACTTCAAAAAAGTGGGTATCCCGAAAGCGGCTTATTGGATTACGCCACTGATCGTCATTGTTGTCGTCGGCGTCGCGATCAGGTACCCGAGTGAATTCCCGAAAATCGTATTTTTGCCGCTTGCGCTGTACGCTCTTTACGGGATAAAAAAAAACGTTGACCTTTCCTTGAAAAAAACGCGGAAGAAAGAGGTATCCGAAGAGGAACCGTTGCCGTTTGACTAAAAAAAGCCCCTGTTGAAATGATTCAACCGGGGCTTTTTGCAACTTTCGGGGCGACTTGCACGTAATACTTAGGGACGGGAGGAATTGGTTCTGCTGATCATCCTCAGGAGAGATTAAATACGCCCAGGGTATTCAGCCGCTCTCCTTCGCTTTTTAATACGTCGGCAAATTTGATCTCCGCGATGTTGCATAGCGCCGTCAGGTAAAACAGATTTTTTCCCAGTTCTTCCGTCAAAACATCCCGGCAGTGCTCACATAAGTGGCCGGAAAAATGGGTATCCAAGTGCTCGCGGTTTTCCTCCAGGCTCTTGCTCGTATCGTAAGGTTGCTTTTTCGCCGTTATTTGAACGCAGCCACATTCGGTTATCGCTTTGGTCAGCGCTCGATTGATACGAGCTGTGGACTCTTGGGTTTTGGAAAGTACGTCCAGTACGCTGCGGTGTCGGATGAGCAACTGAGAAACTTGTTCTTGAAATTCGCCAAGAATGTTTTCGCCCAACATGTATCACCTCTGAATTAAGATAGGGCCGTCGTCAGAATTTTTGATCTCCTTTTACTGCTCATTATAATGATCTTCGCTGTAGGCTGTCAAATGAGGAAAAAGAGATTGCAGAGCGGTTTATATTGACTGTGATTCTGAGTCTGTGGTAAAATTTTTAGCCTATTTGACACCAGAAAAATTTTTCTGATATAGTGAGGGATAAGATTAATGAAAACTAATCTGACACTTTCTTACATGACAGGGTTTTTCTTGAGTTCTTCTGTCTATATTAATAAAAGGAGGTGAACCCATGTTAAAGCGTGCTGTAAAAATACTATTTCTTGTTGTTGGTGGTTTGTTGGGGTACCAATTCGGTCCGGGACTCTTCCATCTGTTGAATTCACTGCTCAAAATCGGGATGCCGCCGGCCGGGGTGACACCTTATATCGGGATCGTAATCGGGCTAGTCGTCTTCTACTTTTTGAGCAATTGGTTGGTTGAGTACGTCGTCAACACCGTGCGTTGGGGAGAGGAAATGCTCGTTAAGCTTCCGATTACAGATGTCATGTTCGGAGCGATGGGATTGATCATTGGACTTATTGTAGCCTTTTTATTATTCCTGCCCATCAATAGCATTCCTATCCCGTTCCTGCCCTTGATTGTTTCCGGACTGCTCGGCTACCTGGGATTTCAGGTAGGCTTCCGCAAAAAGGAAGAGATTATGTCCGTGTTTTCGATCGGTAGAAAAGAAAAGGCGAAAAAAGATACGAGCGTCGCTGCCAACGTCGAACATAAAATTCTCGATACCAGCGTGATTATTGACGGAAGGATCGCTGACATCTGCCGCACAGGATTTATTGAAGGAGCCTTGGTCATTCCGGGATTCGTTCTGGAAGAGCTGCAGCATATCGCCGATTCGTCGGACGTGCTGAAGCGGAATCGCGGCCGGCGCGGTCTGGACATCTTGAACAAAATTCAAAAAGAGTTAAAAGTCAAAGTTCAGATTTATGAAGGGGATTTTGAGGAAATTAGCGAAGTAGATAGTAAGCTGATTAAGCTCGCGAAGGTATTAAACGGAAAAGTAGTCACCAACGACTTCAACCTCAATAAAGTATGTGAGCTGCAAGGCGTCCCCGTACTCAACATCAATGATCTGGCGAATGCCGTGAAGCCGGTCGTGCTGCCTGGTGAGGAATTGCACGTGCAGGTCATTAAAGACGGGAAGGAATACGGACAAGGCGTAGCGTACCTGGATGACGGCACGATGATTGTCGTAGAAGGCGGAAGGGAGTACATCGGATCGGAAGTCGATGTGCTGGTGACGAGCGTGCTGCAGACTTCGGCGGGCAGGATGATATTTGCCAAACCGAAGCTGCTGGAAAAGGCGCTGTAAGCGTATTGCGACGTTTCCGATACCTTTAAAGATGAGATGTGGAGAGGATTTGCGTGGATACGGGCGTGGTTATCGTAGCGGCTGGTACCGGGAAACGCATGGGTGCGGGCCGCAACAAATTGTGGCTGCCGCTGGGAGGCAAGTCAATCTTGGCTCATACCGTAGAGCGGTTTGCAACCCACCCGGAAATTGGAGAAATCGTACTCGTCGTACACGAGTCGGATATGTCGGAAGTAAAAGCCTGGTTGAAGCACGAATCTTATCAGGTAAAATTGGCCATCGGCGGCGCAGAGCGTCAGGACAGCGTCAGGTCCGGTCTGGCTTTGCTCTCTGAAAAGATATCATATGTTTTGGTACACGATGCTGCGAGGCCTTTCGTTACACAGGAACAGATCAGTGCAACCATTTCCAAGGTGCGGACAGAGGATGCAGTGATTATGGCGGTCCCGGTCAAGGATACGATCAAGATTGTAAACCCTACGGGAATCGTTGAGGCAACGCCGGCACGTGAGAGCTTGTGGGCGGTTCAAACCCCACAAGCTTTTCGTGTTTCCCTGCTGTTAAAAGCCCACATCGAAGCGTACCAGGCGGGGAAGCAGGGAACGGATGACGCGATGCTGGTAGAGTGGCTGGGCTACAAGGTATCTGTCATTCCTGGAAGTTATGAAAATATCAAGATAACCACTCCGGATGACCTCTGGTTTGGTGAAGAGATACTGCGGAGAAGAAGGGAGCGGGAGTAGAAAGTGATGAGAATTGGACAAGGATTCGACGTACATCAGCTGGTTGAAGGCCGTCCGTGCATTATCGGCGGGGTGACCATTCCTTATGAAAAAGGGCTGCTTGGCCATTCGGATGCAGATGTGCTGCTGCATGCCATCTCCGATGCGCTGCTCGGAGCGATCGGCGAGGGAGATATCGGGCGCCATTTTCCTGATACGGATCCTGCCTTTAAAGACGCTGATAGCCGGGAGCTGCTGCTTCAGGTCTGGCAGCGGGTCAAGCAGCAGGGCTACGTCCTCGGCAATTTAGACGCGACGATTATCGCCCAGGCGCCAAAAATGGCCCCGTATATTCCGAGCATCCAAAAGTGCGTGGCCGAAGCCCTGGAAGCGGAGACATCGCAGGTCAACATTAAGGCGACGACGACCGAGCAGCTGGGTTTTACCGGCCGGGGAGAGGGAATTGCTGCCCAGGCTGTTTGTTTGCTTGTCAAGGCGTGAACGTGGTAGTATGATTTTTATTGTCAGATGAAATAAGGATGGTGCATCATGTCAAACGAGATCCGGTTACGTTATGCTCCCAGCCCTACAGGACATCTCCATATAGGCGGGGCCCGTACTGCTCTGTTTAACTATTTGCTCGCACGCCGCCTCGGCGGAAAGTTTATCGTGCGGATTGAAGATACAGACCAAACCCGTAATGTAGAGAATGCAGCGGAAAAGCAGATGGAGAATTTGAAATGGCTCGGCGTTGAGTGGGATGAAGGCGTCGACATCGGCGGCCCGTACGCTCCGTACCGTCAGATGGACCGTTTGGACATCTACCGCAGGTACATTGACCAACTGCTCGCAGAAGGCAAAGCCTACTACTGCTGGGCGACGAAGGAAGAGCTGGATGCCGAACGCGAAGAGCAGCTTGCCCGCGGGGAGACTCCGCGAATCGCAGAAAAGCATCGCCATGTCACTCCCGAGCAAAAAGCCGTGTATGAACAAGAAGGACGCGTGCCTTCCGTTCACTTTCTCGTTCCGGATGACCGGGAGTACGTCGTCAACGATTTGATTCGCGGCGAAGTACGCTTTGAATCAAACGGCATGGGCGACTTCGTCATCTGTCGTCCCGACGGCATCCCTACCTATAACTTTGCCGTCGTCATCGATGACTATCTGATGAAGATCAGTCACGTCATCCGCGGGGAGGAACACCTGTCCAACACTCCGCGGCAACTGATGATTTACGAAGCCTTCGGATGGGAACCGCCGCAGTTTGCCCACCTGGCCCTGATTTTAAATCAGGATGGCAAAAAAATGAGCAAACGCGACGAGAGCATCATTCAATTTATCGAACAGTACCGCGACCTGGGATTCTTGGCGGAAGCGATCGTCAATTTCCTGGTCCTGTTGGGCTGGTCTCCGGGCGGAGATGCCGGGGAAGAAGAGATCTTCTCCAAGGAAGATTTGATCAAGCTCTTTTCCCTGGAACGCGTCAGCAAGTCTCCGGCTGTCTTCGATGCAGCCAAGATGAATTGGATGAACAACCACTATCTCAAGGAACAGCCTTTGGATTTCATTGTGGAGCTGTGCTTGCCGCATTTGCAGAAGGCCGGTTTTATTGAGAATGACCCTAGTCGGGAAGAATACGAAAGAGTGCGGGAGATTGTCGCTTTGTATCAGGAGCAGATGTCGTATTGTGCGCAAATTGTTCCGTTGGCAGCTCTTTTCTTTCTCGATGAGGTCGTTTATGATGAGGAGGCAAAGGGTATTTTGCGCGAGCCGCAGGTACCGGAAGTCCTTGCTGCCTTTAAACGGCACCTTGAGGAAGCCCCCGAATACAATGTGGAAAGCATCAAGGCATCCTTGAAGAATGTACAGAAAGAGACCGGGCATAAAGGCAAAGCGCTGTTCATGCCGGTGCGGGTGGCTGTCACCGGTCAGGAGCACGGCCGCGATCTTGACAAAACCTTGTATTTGATCGGCCGGGAACAGGTGTTGAACCGTTTGGCGCGTGTCTTGTCATAGAAAACAGCAATAAGCGCAAAGGCGTTGATCGGGAGAAGTACAAATGGTGATCGTCCACAGAGAGGGCAGAACAGGTGGGAGCTGCCCGGCGCAACCGTTTGGAAATGCACCCGTGAGCCGTTCCTTGAACCCTGTTGGGCAACCCTCAGGCAGTAGGGGGAAAACGGTATCCTCCGTTAACGGGAAAAAAGCGAGGGCTTGCCGCGGCTTTTCCATGACTTAAGGTCGGAGAGCGGGCAGTCCTAAGCAGAGTGGAACCGCGGTACGAACCGTCTCTGAGCCGAGTTGATCCGGCTATGGGGCGGTTTTTGTTTTGCGATTTGTCATGAGCAGGCAGGAGGGATCACTGATGTGGAAGTATCTCAAAGACGATATTGAAGCGGTGTTTGAGCGGGATCCGGCCGCACGCAGCACGCTGGAAGTGGTTCTGACCTACTCTGGCTTGCACGCGCTGTGGGGATACCGCATTTCCCACAAATTATGGAATGCCAGATGGTATACAACGGCACGGATGGTTTCGCAATTTACCCGTTTTTTGACCGGGATTGAGATTCATCCGGGAGCACGGATTGGCAGACGCCTGTTCATTGACCACGGCGCCGGCGTGGTGATTGGAGAAACCTGTGAAATCGGAGATAATGTCACGATTTATCAGGGGGTAACGCTCGGCGGTACCGGAAAAGAAAAAGGTAAGCGGCACCCTACGGTAGGCAATAACGTAATCATCGCATCGGGAGCCAAGGTCCTCGGTTCGTTTACGATCGGAGACAATTCGAAAATCGGGGCTGGTTCCGTTGTCCTGCAGGAAGTTCCGCCTAATTCGACGGTGGTGGGGATTCCAGGCAAAATCGTCATACAGGATGGCAAGCGGGTAGCGAACGATTTGGACCATGCCAACCTGCCGGACCCGGTATCCGATTTGTGCAGACAGCTGCAGCGGCAAATCGACGAGCTGAAGCAAGAAGTGAAGGAGCTTAAGGAGGCTGCACGTAAAAATGAGCATTCAACTATATAATACGCTGACTCGAAAGAAAGAAGAGTTTGTTCCGCTCGAGCCGGGCAAAGTAAAAATGTACGTATGCGGACCTACTGTCTATAACTACATCCACATTGGCAATGCGCGTCCGTCCATCGTCTTCGATACCCTTCGCCGTTACTTGCAGTATCGAGGATATCAGGTGACGTATGTGCAAAATCTGACAGACGTGGACGATAAGCTGATTCGGGTGGCCAATGAAGAAGGCGTGACTGTTCCGGAAGTGGCTGACCGCTACGCCAATGCCTTTAATGAAGACCTGCAGTCGCTGAATATCCTGCCGCCGGATATTCAACCTCGCGTGATGCAGACAATCCCGGACATCATCCAATTTGTTGAGGGATTAGTGGAAAAAGGGTATGCCTACGAAAGTGCGGGCGATGTCTATTTTCGCACTGGCCGGTTTACGGAATACGGCAAGCTGTCCCACCAGCCGCTTGATGACTTGCAGGCAGGAGCTCGTATCGAAGTAAATGAAAAGAAGGAGAACCCGCTTGATTTCGCTCTGTGGAAAGCGGCAAAACCCGGGGAGATCGCCTGGGAGAGTCCGTGGGGCGAGGGGCGGCCGGGCTGGCATATTGAATGTTCGGCCATGGTTTTAAAATTCTTGGGCCCGTCGATCGACATCCACGCCGGCGGATCCGATCTGATTTTTCCGCATCACGAAAATGAGATTGCCCAGTCGGAGTGCCTGACCGATCAGGTGTTTGCCCATTACTGGCTGCACAACGCGATGCTCAACATCAATAATGAGAAGATGTCCAAATCACTCGGCAACTTCCTGCTGCTGCGCGATATCCTGGAGAAGTACAGCGGACAGCTCATCCGCTTTTTCATGCTAAGCGGGCACTACCGCAGTCCGATCAACTTCAGCGACGAAATGTTGGAGCAGGCCAAAGCTGGGCTGGAGAGGATTAAAACGGCGTACGCCAATCTGCAGCACCGGATGGCCACAGCCCGCCCCGAGGAAGCAGCGGCTGTCGCTGAAGAGCAGGCGGCTGTCATCGCCAGACTGCGCACCGCGTTCATTCGGGAAATGGACGATGATATCAATACGGCAAACGGGATTACTGTGCTGTACGAATTGGCCAAAGAGGCGAACTTGTACATGCGGAATACGAATGTAGGGGCTCGGCAGCTTCAGGCCTACACGGGGTTGTTTGAGGAGTTTGCCGGGGTGCTGGGGCTTGTGCTCGAAGAAACGGAAGAACTGCCGGGTGATCAGATAGAAGCGTTGATCGCCGAACGGACGGAAGCGCGGAAACAGCGCAATTTTCAGCGGGCCGACGAAATCCGCGACCTGTTGGCGAATCAAGGAATCATCCTGGAAGACACTCCGCAAGGGATTCGCTGGCGGCGCAAATGAGGAGGCAGCATACGTGCAAAAAGAACGGCTAACCCGCGACCCCAAGCAGACGAACCCGCTGGTGCTGGCGTTTTTGGGGGATGCCACCTACTCCCACTGCGTTCGCTATCACTTGATTGCCCGCGGACTGGTAAAACCGCATGAGCTGCACACGGAGGCGAAGCGATACGTGTCGGCAAGAGCGCAGGCACACGTGCTTTTGACGCTCATGCCGAGCTTGACGGAAGCCGAACAGGCGATCGTCAAGCGGGGGCGCAACGCCAAGTCGGGATCTGTTGCCAAAAACGCAGATATTATCGACTATCGGCATGCAACAGCTTTCGAAGCATTGATTGGTTATCTCTACTTGGACGCACAAGAAGAGCGATTGGCGGAGCTGGTTGAACAAGCATTTGCGATAGTGGAAGGGGACGGCGGACATGAATGAAGAGTGGATTGCCGGCAAAAATCCGGTGATAGAAGCGCTCCGCTCCGGGCGGACGATTAATAAAATATGGATAGCGGAAGGTGTAAACAAAAATTTGATGGGACCGGTCTTTTCCCTTGCCAAGGAACAGGGGGTTGTGGTCACCACAGCGAATCGCAAAAAGCTTGACCAGCTGGCCGGTACGGACAACCACCAGGGAGTCATCGCTTCCGTTGCCGCTTACGAGTACGTCGAAGTTGACGATATATTGGCCCGTGCTGCCAAGAGGCAGGAGGCTCCCTTCCTGTTGATCCTGGACGAATTGGAGGACCCCCACAACCTCGGCTCTATTTTGCGGACGGCAGATGCCGCCGGAGTACACGGAGTCATCATCCCCAAGCGCCGGTCTGTGGGCCTGACGGCGACCGTTGCCAAAGCGTCCGCCGGGGCGATCGAATACATTCCGGTCGCACGCGTGACGAACATCGTCAGGACGATGGAAGAACTCAAAGAACAAGGGGTTTGGATCGCCGGTACTGACGCCCGGGGGGATCAGGATTTTCGCCAAGGTGATTATGCGATACCGCTCGCACTCGTCATCGGCAGTGAAGGAAAGGGGATGAGCCGCCTGGTTCGCGAGCACTGCGATTTCCTCTATCGCCTGCCGATGGCAGGACAGGTGACTTCGCTCAATGCTTCTGTCGCGGCGGCGTTGTTGATGTACGAGGTATACCGCGCAAGGAGTCCGCTTCGTGCCCGGGTGAAGTAACATGGCAAGAAAAAAAAGCAAACAGCTGCTCCTCGTGGACGGCTACAACATCATCGGAGCCTGGCCCGATTTGCGCGTGCTGAAAGATCAGGAACGCATGGACGAAGCGCGCGACCTGCTTATCTCCAAACTGGCCGAGTACCAGAGTTTCTCCGGGGTCAAGGTGATCGTCGTCTTTGATGCGTACAAGGTCCCTGGGATTGGCCGCAAGCAGAAACAGTACCAGATCGAGATTTACTTTACCAAAGAAAAAGAGACGGCCGATGAAAAAATCGAGAAGCTGGTCTATGAACATTACGAAAAAAATCGACAAATTTATGTAGCTACTTCCGATTACACTTCGCAGCGGGTCATTTTTGGCCAGGGTGCCCTGCGGAAATCAGCCAGGGAACTGCTGCTGGATATAGAAAGTACAGGTAAAGAAATCGAGGAAAAGGTAAAAGAATCACGGGATAATACGTTTCGATCAGGGATTCCCCTGAGTGAAGAAATGGCAAAAATATTCGAAAAATGGCGAAGGGAATAATGTTACCTTAGTTGACGCTTTTTTATGGAATCATGTATAATGACGGTATCGAATGGACAGATGTCGGAGGGATGATGGTGAGTGTTGACCTCAAGGAATTAAAACATACCCAGTTTGACCTGATGTCCGATGAAGAATTGGTGGACCTCGTACGTGACAACGATGCCGATGCTTTAGAATATTTGATTAACAAGTATAGAAATTTTGTGCGCGCCAAAGCTCGTTCGTACTTTTTGATCGGTGCTGATCGGGAAGATATTGTCCAAGAAGGTATGATCGGGCTCTACAAATCCATTCGCGACTTCCGTGGGGACAAGCTTACCTCTTTCAAAGCCTTTGCCGAACTGTGCATCACCCGTCAGATCATTACAGCGATTAAGACGGCGACCCGCCAGAAACACATCCCGCTAAACTCTTACGTATCTTTGGACAAGCCCATATACGATGAAGATTCTGATCGTACCTTGCTGGACGTTATCTGCGGTACCAAGGTAACCGATCCGGAAGAATTGTTTATCAACCGAGAAGAGTTTGATGATATAGAAGGCAAAATCAGCGAAATTCTCAGCGACCTCGAGCGGCAAGTGCTGATGCTCTACCTCGATGGGAGATCCTATCAACAGATCGCTGTAGATTTAAAGCGTCATGTAAAATCGATCGACAATGCGCTACAGCGCGTCAAAAGGAAACTGGAGCGTTATCTGGAAGGAAGGGAGATCAATCTGTGAACGGTCTCCCTTTTCTTTTTACAGGATATAGCGCCGTCTTCGAAAGGGCTTCAATGGCAGTGTTTCATGTATTTTCATCTGATGGAACAATTGTCCGCCCTCTTGTCAAGGTGTTTTGTTGACACGGACTATATCGTGTGATAAATTTGTTTAGGTAGCCATGGAGATATTCTATGGTTACTTCTTTAAGTTGACTTCAGGAAAAAAAGTAGCGGTTTTTTCCGTGATGTTATGTAAAGTTTAGAATTTGGCACAGGTATGAGACGAGACGGAGGTGGCAATCATGCGAGTAAACGTGACGTTGGCTTGCACCGAATGCGGTGAGCGCAATTACATCTCAACGAAGAACAAGCGCACCAATCCGGAGCGCATTGAGCTGAAAAAATTCTGCTCCCGTGACAACAAACATACACTCCATCGCGAGACGAAGTAATGATGGAGACAACCGAGTCCGGGGGGTGGCGCTGTGGGTTTCCTAGCTAGAATAGGAGCTAGTTTCCGTCGTACAGGTACTTTTTTCGGTGATGTCGTATCCGAATTGAAAAAAGTCCGCTGGCCCAATCGCAAAGAGCTGGCAACCTATACAATTGTCGTGCTTGTAACGGTGGCTTTGCTGGCGATCTTTTTCTTCCTGATTGATCTGGGGCTTTCGGCCATCATTGATCTGATCATGGCTAAGTAATCATTCAAAACCTGGGAGGGACGGACGGATTAACGTCCTTGTGGATATGGAAAAAGCGTGGTATGTCGTTCATACTTACTCTGGGTATGAAAACAAGGTGAAAACAAATCTGGAAAAGCGCGTCGAATCGATGGGCATGGAGGACAAGATCTTCCGCGTGCTCGTTCCTACCGAGGAAGAGGTAGAGACGAAAGACGGCAAGAAGCGCACCGTTACAAAAAAGGTGTTCCCAGGTTACGTCCTTGTTGAAATGGTGATGACGGACGATTCGTGGTATGTCGTACGCAACACCCCTGGGGTTACTGGCTTTGTCGGGTCCACAGGAGCCGGCTCTAAGCCGACAGCCCTACTGCCTCAGGAAGCGGATGGAATTCTTCGCCACATGGGGATTGAAGCGCCGAAGATCAAAGTGGATTTCGCTCTCCGTGACATGGTTCAGGTCAATGACGGTCCGTTTTCCGGCCGTTCGGGAGAAATCATTGAAATTCAGCCTGACAAGCAAAAAGTCCGGGTGCTACTGGACATTTTTGGCCGTGAAACCCCAGTCGAACTGGATTTCACGCAAATTCATAAAATGGATTAGGAATCATCTTGAAAAGTACGGATTCATATGGTACATTTCTTGTTGTTTCTGGAATCTGCTAACTATGCGGTTCCCGACTCTCACTATAACTGAAAGCCCTTTACATAAGGCTTTCCATAGAAGAGTGGGAGGGGGTTTTCCCCCGCATTACCACATTCGATGAAGGAGGTGTCTTACGTGGCTAAGAAAGTTATCCGCGTAATTAAATTGCAAATCCCAGCAGGTAAAGCGAATCCTGCACCTCCAGTAGGTCCGGCTCTCGGTCAAGCTGGTGTGAATATCATGGGCTTCTGCAAAGAGTTCAACGCTCGTACAGAAAGCGAAGCAGGAATGATCATTCCGGTAGAGATTACCGTTTATGAAGATCGTTCTTTCACTTTCATCACCAAAACTCCTCCGGCAGCGGTTCTGTTGAAAAAGGCTGCTGGTATTGAGTCCGGTTCCGGCGTTCCGAACAAGACGAAAGTCGCTACGCTGAAGCGCGACAAAGTCCGCGAAATCGCCGAACTGAAACGCCCTGACCTGAATGCGGCTTCTGTTGAAGCGGCAATGCGCATGGTTGAAGGGACTGCCCGTTCCATGGGCATCGTGATCGAGGACTAATCTCGTCTTTGATCATGTTTGGCAAAGGGGGTACAAGCTTTGTGCCCCTGCTGCCTTGTGGGAGGACTAAACCGCTACGACCACAATGAAGGGAGAAAACAAATATGCCGAAACACGGTAAAAAGTATCAAGAGGCTGTAAAGCTTGTTGATAAAAACAAAGTGTATGAAGTGAACGAAGCCATTGAGCTCGTGAAGAAAGCGGCATCTGCCAAATTCGACGAGACAGTGGAAGCGGCATATCGCTTGGGCGTTGACCCGAAGCGCGCCGATCAACAAATTCGCGGTGCGGTTGTTCTGCCGCACGGTACTGGTAAAGTTCAGCGCGTACTCGTATTCGCCAAAGGCGAAAAAGCAAAAGAAGCGGAAGCTGCTGGTGCTGATTTCGTCGGCGACGCTGACATGATCGCCAAAATTCAAGGCGGCTGGTTTGATTTCGACGTCGTTGTCGCAACTCCTGACATGATGGGTGAAGTCGGTAAACTGGGTCGCGTGCTCGGTCCAAAAGGCCTGATGCCGAATCCGAAAACCGGTACGGTTACTTTTGACGTAACGAAAGCTGTGAACGAAATCAAAGCTGGTAAGATCGAATACCGCGTTGATAAAGCAGGGAACATCCACGCGCCGATCGGCAAGGTATCTTTTGATGCCAATAAGCTGGAGGAAAACCTTGCTGCCCTGACGGAAGCGCTGAACCGCGCGAAGCCGGCTGCGGCAAAAGGCGTGTACATGCGCAACGTCACTATCAGCTCGACGATGGGACCTGGCGTGCGTGTAAGCGTAAAATAATAACTGTTGACTTCCGATCTGGAAGTTGCTAATATATTTCCTGTTGATGAAATGAATATCGTCATGCCGTAGACAGAAGGTGCGAAGCTCCTGTGAGATTCGCTTAATATCCCTCCGAGGCGTGTAATGAATAAAAAGGTTTTATGCCTTTGCATACATTATGCCCTCGTGTGTCTGCGAGGGCATTTTTCATTGTTCATTGGCAGGTATATGATGCACGGGAGGTGTAATAATGGCAGAAATTCGTCCAACCGTTATTCGAGAAGAGAAAGTGCAAATCATCGACGAGATCGCAGGCAAACTGCGCGATAGCCAAACCACTGTCATCGCTGACTACCGCGGCCTGACAGTTGCTCAAGTTACTGAACTCCGCAAACAACTGCGTGAGGCAGGCATTGACTTCAAAGTGTACAAAAACACGATGGCTCGCCTGGCAACAGCAAAAGAAGGTTTGACTGAGCTGGACCAATATCTATTGGGACCAAACGCGATTGCTTTTTCGAAGGATGACGTTGTCGCCCCTGCGAAAATTTTGGTTGACTTCGCAAAGAAAAACGAAGCTCTCGAAATCAAAGGCGGCGTAATCGAAGGGAAAGTCGTCGGTGAGGATCAGATCAAAGCGCTGGCATCTCTGCCGTCCCGCGAAGGTCTGTTGTCCATGCTGCTTAGCGTGCTGCAAGCGCCGATGCGCAATGTTGCCCTTGCTGTCAAAGCAGTTGCCGAACAAAAAGAAGGCCAAGGCGCCTAATCCGTATCGAAGAATAGGAGGAAATAAATATGAGCAAAGAGCAAATCTTAGAAGCGATCAAAGGTATGTCTGTTCTTGAACTGAACGACCTGGTAAAAGCAATTGAAGAAGAGTTTGGCGTAACTGCAGCTGCTCCTGTAGCTGTTGTTGCAGGCGGCGGTGCTGCTGAAGCAGCTGCTGAACAAACCGAGTTCACTGTAAACCTGGTGAGCGGCGGCGCTTCCAAAATCAACGTTATCAAAGTTGTTCGCGAGCTGACCGGCCTTGGCTTGAAAGAAGCAAAAGACCTGGTAGACAACGCTCCGAAAGCGATCAAAGAAGGCGTATCCAAAGACGAAGCAGAATCCATCAAAGCAAAATTGGAAGAAGCCGGTGCAACTGTAGAACTGAAGTAACAGCCGCTTCCTTCTATATCAGATTCCCCTTGCCTGCGGCAGGGGGTTTTCTGTTCTTGACTCACATCACCTCCCAACTGTGAAAGGTGTGGATAGACGTGACAGATCACTATTACAGCAACCAGCCCAGTACCCCGCACGACGAACAAGAGTTCACTTTCGATTTGAACGGACGCACGTTCCGGTTTGTCACGGATGCAGGTGTATTTTCCCGGGATCGGGTTGATTTTGGCAGTTTGCTCCTGATCGAGACGATGGACTTTTCCGCAGACGCCAGCGTTCTCGACGTTGGCTGCGGATATGGACCGATCGGCCTGGCGGCAGCGGTTCGTGCCAGCCAGGGGCGGGTGACGATGATCGATGTAAACGAACGGGCGGTCATGTTGGCCCGCCGTAATGCCGAGCGAAACGGCATTGCGAATGTAGAGGTGCTCGTAAGTGATCTGTACAGCGAGGTCCGGGGGCGCACGTTTGACGTCATCTTGACCAACCCGCCGATTCGCGCCGGAAAAGACGTCGTTCACCGCATTTTTACGGAGGGGCGCGAGCTTTTGGCAGATGGAGGCCAGATGTGGGTCGTCATCCAGAAAAAACAGGGCGCTCCGTCTGCTTGGAAGAAGCTGCAGGAGATATATGCTAGCGTCGAAGAAGTGGAAAAGAAAAAAGGATACTCCATTTTTCGTGCCCGAAAGTGACGGAGACTTTGATAAATGATCCTTGACGGTGTAGAATGCTTATGATACCATTAGAAAATGTCAATATGGGTTTACTGTCTAGTTCGAAGAATTCCCGTTTTGTCAACCACTAATTTCTCCTTTTTTGTAAAAAAGAGGAATACGTGTATAGATTTTTGGGGATTCTTGTAGAATAGAGTTTCTTTCGCTAAAAAATGAGGTTATTGTATTAACCCATTTTTATTTTTTGCGTGAAAAGCGTCTAGACGTTTTTCATAGACCTTATGACCGCCTGGTCGCACAAAAAGGTCTTGACCGTTTTGTGTTGCAGCACAAACATGAGGGGTGAATGAGTTGGCAGGTAAATTGGTTCAAAGCGGCCGCCACCGTCAGCGTCGTACGTATTCTCGCATTAACGAAGTGTTGGGTCTGCCTAATTTGATCGAGATCCAGCAAAAGTCCTACCAATGGTTTTTGGATGAAGGGTTGCGTGAAATGTTTCAGGACATTTCTCCTATCCAGGATTTCACCGGGAACCTCGTGCTGGAATTTATCGATTATAGCTTAGGTGAACCAAAGTATGATGTTGATGAATCGAAAGAGCGCGATGTAACGTTTGCGGCTCCGTTACGGGTGAAGGTCCGTCTGCTTAACAAGGAGACGGGTGAAGTGAAGGAACAAGAGGTCTTCATGGGGGATTTCCCGTTGATGACCGACACCGGCACGTTCATCATCAACGGGGCGGAGCGGGTTATTGTCAGTCAACTTGTTCGTTCCCCAAGCGTTTACTATAACACGAAGGTAGACAAGAACGGTAAGCAGACGTTTACGGCTACGGTGATCCCGAACAGGGGAGCTTGGTTGGAACTGGAAACCGATGCAAAAGATATCATCTATGTTCGTATCGACCGGACGCGGAAGATTCCTGTTTCGGTTCTTTTGAGAGCGCTCGGTTTCAGCTCTGATATAGACATTCTCAATTTGCTCGGCGAAGACGAGTATATCAAAAACACGCTGGAAAAAGACAACACCGACTCTACCGAGAAGGCGTTGATCGAAATTTACGAGCGTTTGCGTCCCGGCGAACCGCCAACGACAGAAAACGCAAAGAGTTTGCTTGTCTCCCGTTTCTTTGATCCTAAGCGATACGATTTGGCCTCTGTTGGCCGCTATAAGATGAACAAAAAGCTGAATATCAAAACGCGCTTGTACAATCAACGCTTGGCAGAGACGCTCGTTGATCCGGCTACAGGCGAGATTATTGCCGAAGCGGGTCAAGTGATTGATCGCCGCTTGCTTGATCGTATCCAGCCGATGTTGGATGAGAGCGTCGGCTTTGTCGATGCCCACACGCACGGCGGCGTGCTGGAGGAAGATACAGTCCGCCTGCAATCGATCAGCATCTTCTCGCCAACCGAGGACGGCAAAGTCATTCGGGTTATCGGCAACGGCAACATTGATAAAACAGTCAAACACATCACGCCAGCAGATATCGTCGCAGCGATCAACTACTTCATCAACCTGCTGCACGGCATCGGCAATACAGATGATATCGACCACTTGGGCAACCGCCGCCTCCGTTCTGTCGGGGAACTGCTGCAAAACCAATTCCGTATTGGTCTTTCCCGCATGGAGCGCGTGGTTCGGGAACGGATGTCGATCCAGGATCAAAACCAGATCACTCCGCAGGCGTTAATCAATATTCGTCCGGTTATCGCCGCCATCAAGGAGTTCTTCGGCAGCTCCCAGTTGTCGCAGTTCATGGATCAGACCAACCCGTTGGCGGAATTGACGCACAAACGACGTCTTTCTGCGCTTGGACCAGGGGGCTTGACTCGTGAGCGGGCCGGGTTTGAAGTGCGCGACGTCCACCATTCCCACTATGGTCGGATGTGCCCGATCGAAACGCCTGAAGGTCCCAACATCGGGCTGATCAACTCGCTTTCTTCCTATGCCCGGATCAATGACTACGGCTTTATTGAGACGCCGCGCCGCAAGGTTGACCCGGAAACGGGCCGCGTCCTCAATGAAATCGTCTACCTGACAGCAGACGAAGAGGATGTGTACAACGTCGCCCAGGCAAACCAGCCGCTCGACGAAGAGGGCAATTTCGTCAACGAAGTGGTTATTTGCCGCCGGAAGGGTGAAATTCTCAGCGTTCCTCGCGACAAAGTCGACTTTATGGACGTTTCGCCGAAACAGGTCGTCTCGGTAGCGACAGCACTGATCCCGTTCCTGGAAAACGACGACGCCAACCGTGCCCTGATGGGATCCAACATGCAGCGGCAAGCTGTGCCGCTCCTGGTGCCGCAGGCGCCGTTCGTCGGTACCGGCATGGAGCACAAAGCCGCACAGGATTCCGGTGTGGCCGTGGTAGCGAAGTGGCCTGGTCAGGTTGAGCGCGTTTCCGCCAAAGAGATCTGGGTCCGCCGCTACAAAGAGATCAACGGCAAGCAGGTGGCCGGCGATCTTGACAAGTATAAATTACAGAAGTTTATTCGTTCTAATCAGGGAACGTGCATAAATCAGCGTCCCATCGTGAAAAAAGGAGATTGGGTCGAGCCAGGTGACATCATCGGCGACGGTCCGTCTACGGAAAAGGGCGAATTGGCTCTCGGCCGCAACGTCATCGTCGCGTTCATGACCTGGGAAGGGTACAACTACGAGGATGCCATCCTGCTCAGCGAGAAGCTGGTCAAGGACGACGTCTACACCTCCATCCACATCGAAGAGTACGAATCGGAAGCGCGCGACACCAAGCTGGGACCGGAAGAGATTACCCGCGACATCCCGAACGTAGGTGAGGATGCGCTGAAAAACCTCGACGAACGCGGAATCGTCCGCGTCGGTGCAGAGATTCAGGACGGCGATATCCTCGTTGGTAAGGTAACGCCAAAAGGCGTGACCGAACTGACGGCGGAAGAACGTCTCTTGCATGCCATCTTCGGTGAAAAAGCTCGTGAAGTTCGCGACACTTCGCTGCGCGTACCACACGGCGGATCCGGGATTATCGTCGACGTCAAGGTGTTTACCCGCGACAACGGCGACGAATTGCCGCCGGGCGTAAACCAGTTGGTGCGCGTCTACATCGCCCAAAAACGGAAGATTTCCGTGGGTGACAAGATGGCAGGCCGCCACGGTAACAAAGGGGTTATTGCCAGGATCATGCCGGAAGAAGATATGCCGTTCTTGCCGGATGGATCGCCGGTTGAAATTGTCCTCAATCCGCTGGGGGTTCCGTCGCGGATGAACATCGGACAGGTGCTTGAGACACACTTGGGCATGGCGGCGAAAATGCTGGGCATTCACGTGGCGACTCCTGTCTTTGACGGAGCGCGCCAAGACGACGTGTTCGACACGTTGGAGGAAGCCGGATTGGACCGAGACGGAAAAACAATTCTGTACGATGGACGTACCGGTGAACCATTCGACCGCCGTGTAACGGTAGGTTGTGTCTACATGTTGAAACTGGCCCACTTGGTGGACGATAAGATTCACGCCCGTTCTACCGGTCCATACTCGCTCGTCACACAGCAGCCGCTGGGAGGTAAAGCCCAGTTTGGCGGCCAGCGCTTCGGCGAGATGGAGGTATGGGCATTGGAGGCATATGGTGCGGCCTATACCTTGCAGGAAATTCTCACCGTTAAGTCCGATGACGTCGTTGGTCGCGTGAAGACCTACGAAGCGATCGTCAAAGGGGAGAACGTGCCGGAGCCGGGCGTTCCTGAGTCGTTTAAAGTGTTGATCAAGGAATTGCAAAGCTTGGGTATGGACGTGAAGATTCTCTCTGAAGACGAACAAGAAATCGAGATGCGCGAGATTGACGATGAGGACGAAGGCAGCGGTGAAAAGCTGAACCTCGTGCTAGAAGGCGGAAGCTTGGACGAAGAGTAAGATTCCGGACTAAGGGAGGTAACGCCCTGTGATAGACGTCAACAATTTTGAATACATGAAAATAGGTCTGGCCTCTCCAGACAAAATTCGCTCCTGGTCGTACGGTGAGGTAAAGAAGCCGGAGACGATCAACTACCGAACACTAAAACCAGAAAAAGACGGGTTGTTCTGTGAGCGCATTTTCGGTCCGACAAAGGACTGGGAGTGCCACTGCGGAAAGTACAAGCGCGTCCGTTACAAAGGTGTTGTCTGCGACCGCTGCGGCGTGGAAGTGACCCGCGCCAAGGTGCGCCGCGAGCGCATGGGGCACATTGAGCTGGCTGCTCCTGTGTCGCATATCTGGTACTTCAAAGGGATTCCCAGCCGCATGGGGCTCGTGCTCGACATGTCGCCGCGTTCCCTTGAGGAAGTCATCTACTTCGCTTCCTACGTAGTGACTGATCCGGGAGATACGCCGCTCGACAAGAAGCAGCTGCTCTCGGAAAAAGAGTACCGCAATTACCGAGAGAAGTACGGTTACTCCTTCCAAGCCATGATGGGTGCTGAAGCGATCAAGCGGTTGCTTGCTGAAATCGACCTGGATAAAGAAGTGGATTTCCTGAAGGAAGAACTGCGGACGGCACAAGGCCAACGCCGCAATCGCGCCATCAAGCGATTGGAAGTGCTTGAGGCGTTCCGCAACTCGGGAAATCGCCCGGATTGGATGGTCTTGGACGTGCTGCCGGTCATCCCGCCGGAGCTTCGTCCGATGGTACAGCTGGACGGCGGACGCTTTGCCACGTCCGACTTGAACGATCTGTACCGCCGCGTGATCAACCGGAACAACCGACTGAAGCGTCTGTTGGAATTGGGCGCTCCCGACATCATCGTGCAAAATGAAAAGCGCATGCTGCAGGAAGCTGTTGACGCACTGATCGACAACGGCCGCCGCGGGCGCCCCGTTACCGGACCGGGCAACCGTCCGTTGAAATCGCTCAGCCACATGCTGAAGGGCAAGCAAGGGCGCTTCCGCCAAAACCTGTTGGGTAAACGTGTTGACTACTCCGGCCGTTCCGTTATCGTCGTCGGACCGAACCTCAGAATGTACCAGTGCGGTCTGCCGAAGGAAATGGCATTGGAGCTGTTCAAGCCGTTTGTGATGAAGGAATTGGTGTCGAAAGGGCTCGCCCACAACATCAAGAGCGCGAAGCGGAAAGTCGAACGGGTTCAACCGGAAGTATGGGATGTGCTCGAAGAAGTGATCCGCGAGCATCCGGTGCTTTTGAACCGCGCTCCTACGCTTCACCGTTTAGGGATTCAAGCGTTCGAACCAGTGCTGGTCGAAGGTCGGGCGATTCGCCTCCATCCGCTCGTTTGTACGGCGTACAACGCGGACTTCGACGGCGACCAAATGGCTGTGCACGTGCCGCTGTCCGCTGAGGCGCAAGCCGAAGCGCGAATCCTGATGCTGGCTGCACAAAACATCCTGAACCCAAAAGACGGAAAACCGGTCGTTACGCCGTCGCAGGACATGGTCTTGGGTTCTTACTACCTGACCCTGGAGCGCGAAGGCGATAAGGGTGAAGGCAATGTCTATCGGAATCCGAGCGACGCGATTGCCGCATACCAAAACGGCTATATCAGTCTGCACACGCGAATTGCCGTTCCGGCCAAGAGCCTCAATAAGACTTCGTTTACGGAGAAGCAGCAGGATGCCTTGCTGTTTACCACGGTAGGGAAAATCATTTTCAATGAGATCTTCCCGCCGGAGCTGCCGTTCATCAATACACCGTCGAAAGCCAACTTGCAAAATCAAGTGCCTGATGAGTACTTCGTCTTTGACAAGGGCGTCGACCTGAAAGAATTTGCAAAGAAACTTCCGGATCACGGTGCAGTGAAGAAAGGCTTCCTCGGCACCATTATCGCCGAATGCTTCCGCCGTTTCGGAACGACGCAGACCTCTGTGATCCTTGATAAGATCAAAGAGCTTGGGTTTGCCTACTCTACAAAAGCCGGTATTACGATTGCCGTATCTGACATTGTCGTACCGGAACAGAAAAAAGAGATTCTGGGCGCAGCGGACGAGAAGGTAGCGACCGTTTTGGCTCAGTACCGCCGCGGTTTGATTACCGAAGATGAGCGCTATGACCGCGTCATTTCCATCTGGTCGAAAGCCAAGGACGAAGTTACCGAAGTCTTGATGAAGTCCATGGATAAGTTTAACGCGCTGTTTATGATGGCGAACTCCGGTGCCCGCGGTAACGTTTCGCAGATTACCCAGCTTGCTGGTATGCGCGGACTGATGGCGAACCCGTCAGGTCGGATCATCGAGTTGCCGATCAAATCCAATTTCCGTGAAGGCCTGACCGTGTTAGAGTACTTTATCTCTACTCACGGCGCCCGGAAAGGACTTGCCGACACAGCGCTGCGTACGGCCGACTCCGGTTACCTGACACGCCGGCTCGTCGACGTGGCCCAGGACGTGATCGTTCGCGAAGAGGACTGCGGTACGGATAAAGGGATTCGCGTCAGCGCCATCACCGATGGCAAAGAGGAGATCGAAAAACTGTTCGACCGCCTCGTCGGCCGCACTTGCTTTGAAACCGTCCGCCATCCCGAGACGAAGGAGATCCTGATTGGCCGCAATCAGGAAATCACGGAAGAAATCGCCGAAGAAATCGTCAAAGCCGGCATCAAGGACGTCTACATCCGCAACGTGCTCGCCTGCCGCACCAGCCACGGCGTCTGCAAACAGTGCTACGGACGCAACCTGGCCACAGGTGCAGAGGTGGAGATCGGGGAAGCGGTTGGCATCATCGCCGCCCAGTCGATCGGTGAACCTGGTACCCAGTTGACCATGCGTACGTTCCATACCGGGGGCGTGGCCGGTGACGACATCACCCAAGGTTTGCCGCGGATCCAAGAGCTGTTTGAAGCTCGCAATCCGAAAGGGCAGGCTGTCATCACCGAGATCGACGGTGAAGTGGTCGACATTCGCGAGGGCAAGGATCGACGCGAAATCGAGATTCGCGGAGATGCGGAGAACAAGATTTACGCCGCTCCGTACGGCGCGCGAATCAAAGTATCCGTTGGCATGATACTCAGTGCTGGCGACGAGTTGACAGAGGGCTCTGTCGATCCGAAGGAAATGCTGAAGGTTCGTGGCCTGCGCGGCGTATCCAACTACATCCTGCAGGAAGTGCAGAAGGTGTACCGGATGCAGGGGGTAGAAATCAACGACAAGCATATCGAGGTCATGATCCGTCAAATGCTTCGCAAGGTACGCGTAGCGGACAGCGGGGATACGGATTTGCTGCCTGGTTCTTTTGTCGAAGTCCACGAGTTCGAACTGGCTAACGCCAAGGTTTTGATGGAAGGACGCAATCCGGCAGTTGGACGCCCGGTACTGCTCGGTATCACCAAGGCGTCGCTGGAGACCGATTCGTTCCTCTCTGCGGCCTCCTTCCAAGAGACGACTCGCGTGCTCACCGACGCTGCGATCAAGGGCAAGGTGGACCGTTTGCTCGGCTTGAAGGAGAACGTCATTATCGGAAAACTGGTACCTGCGGGTACAGGCATGTCCCGCTATCGGAATACCAAGGTGCTCACGCAGCAAGAGCAAGAGGCTCTGGAGGCCGAACAGGTCGAGCGGGAAGCAGTTTCGATGGCCGAATAAGATCAAGCGGGTTGGTGCTCATCAAATAGATGGGCACCATTCCTTGCAAAAACAAATAGTTTCTGTTGACATGCTGAAATCAAGCTGATATTATATTCAAGTGTGCCTGATACACTTTGCTTTGGAGGATATGATCACATGTCTTATGAAAAAGTAGAGCGGGCCAAAGAGTTGATGATCGGAGTTAATCGGACGTTAAAAGCGGTTGAGAGCGGGCAGGCCGAAGAGGTCTACATCGCCCAGGACGCAGACAAGCGTCTGACACAGAAAGTCGCAACTCTGTGCAAGGAGAAGGGTGTGCCAGTAGTCTACGTAGATTCCATGCGACGCCTCGGCAGAGCGTGCAGAATTGAAGTAGGCGCAGCTGCGGCTGCAATCAAAAAAAGTGGTTAAAACCGTTTTTGTCAAAAGCGTTTTATTGCTCTCTGGCAAAAGCTTTCTATTTGACCCAAAAATGACTCACCTGGATCTGTGGTCTTAAAGCGCAAGGTTGAAAAGTGCCGGACGGCAATCGTCACTGGACTGTTTCAGCTTTCGCATTAGAGAGGAAGAGGAAGGAGGTCTACAATATGCCTACAATGAACCAATTGGTACGCAAAGGCCGTACTGACAAGGTCGTGAAGTCGAAGTCCCCTGCATTGCAAAAAGGGTACAACAGCTTCAAGAAATCCCTGACGAACCAAAGCTCTCCGCAAAAACGTGGTGTTTGTACCCGCGTAGGTACCATGACCCCGAAGAAGCCAAACTCCGCATTGCGTAAATATGCGCGTGTACGTTTGACCAACGGTATCGAGGTTACAGCTTACATCGGCGGTATCGGTCACAACCTGCAAGAGCACAGCGTTGTTCTGGTTCGCGGCGGCCGTGTAAAGGACTTGCCAGGGGTTCGTTACCACATCGTTCGCGGTGCGCTTGACACTGCCGGTGTTAACAACCGTATGCAAGGCCGTTCCAAATACGGTACCAAGCGTCCGAAAGCAGGAAAAGACGCAGCGAAGAAAAAATAAGCTCGCCTAGGCGATTCGTCACAAACATATTTACACAAAGGAGGGGAATAGGATGCCACGTAAAGGCCCAGTTGCTCGTCGGGACGTTCTTCCTGACCCGATTTACAATAGCAAACTCGTTACCCGGCTTATCAACCGCATGATGCTGGACGGTAAGCGAGGTGTTGCGCAAAACATCCTCTATAACTCGTTTAACATCATTCAAGAACGTACAGGCCGCAATCCGATGGAAGTGTTTGAAGAAGCACTGAAAAACATCATGCCTGTACTGGAAGTAAAAGCACGCCGTGTTGGTGGTGCAAACTACCAAGTACCGATCGAAGTAAAACCGGAGCGCCGTACTACTCTTGGTCTGCGTTGGTTGGTTAACTACGCCCGCACTCGCGGTGAGAAGACCATGGAACAGCGTTTGGCTAACGAGATCATCGATGCAGCAAACAACACTGGCGCAGCCGTGAAAAAACGTGAGGACACTCACAAAATGGCTGAAGCAAACAAAGCGTTTGCACACTATCGCTGGTAGAATGTTAAGCGGGTATCCTTGCTGGACGCCCGCATATTCCCACACATGAGTTAAGGAAGGAGCATACCTGATGGCTCGCGAGTTCTCTCTGGCGAATACGCGCAATATCGGAATCATGGCTCACATCGATGCCGGTAAGACGACAACTACTGAGCGTATTCTCTTTTACACCGGTCGCGTTCACAAAATTGGCGAGACGCACGAAGGTGCGGCTACCATGGACTGGATGGAGCAAGAACAAGAGCGCGGTATCACCATTACATCTGCTGCGACAACGGCTCAGTGGAAAGGCCATCGCATCAATATCATTGACACGCCAGGGCACGTAGACTTTACTGTTGAGGTTGAACGTTCCCTTCGCGTACTTGATGGTACGGTTGCGGTATTTGATGCCAAGGGTGGCGTTGAGCCTCAATCCGAAACCGTCTGGCGTCAAGCAGACAACTATGGCGTACCTCGTCTCTGCTATATAAACAAGATGGACATCATCGGCGCGAACTTTGACATGTGCGTCGACCAAATTCGCAATCGTCTGGGTGCCAATCCGGTACCGATTCAATATCCGATCGGTGCGGAAGACCAATTCGTCGGAATGGTTGACCTGATCAACATGCAGGCTATCATCTATACCGATGACTTGGGCAAAACATCCGACGCTCGCGAAATCCCAGCTGAGCTGAAAGACAAGTGCGAAGAGCTCCGCCTGCAAGTGATCGAGGCGGCAGCCGAGCAAGATGAAGAATTGATGATGAAGTACCTCGAAGGTGAGGAGCTGACTGTAGAAGAGATCAAGAAAGGCCTGCGCAAAGGCACCATCGAGTGCAAACTTGTGCCAGTCCTCTGCGGTTCTTCCTACAGAAACAAAGGGGTTCAGCCGATGCTTGACGCGGTGGTTGACTTCCTGCCGGCTCCAATCGATATCCCGGCAATCAAAGGTCATCTGCCGGATTCGGAAGACGAGGTAACTCGTGAAGCTGACGACAATGGCCCGTTCTCGGCATTGGCGTTTAAGATTATGACAGACCCGTACGTCGGTAAGCTGACGTTCTTCCGCGTTTATTCCGGTACGCTCTCTTCCGGTTCGTACGTGTTGAACTCTACCAAAGGCAAGCGCGAACGCATCGGCCGTATCTTGCAGATGCACGCCAACCACCGTCAAGAGATTGACATGGTATACTCCGGCGATATCGCCGCTGCAGTAGGTTTGAAAGATACGACGACCGGGGACACCCTCTGCGATGAGAAGTCACCGGTTATTCTCGAATCGATGACCTTCCCGGATCCGGTTATCGAGGTTGCGATCGAGCCGAAGTCCAAAGCAGACCAAGACAAAATGGGTATCGCACTCGGCAAACTGTCCGAGGAAGATCCGACATTCCGCGCCCGGACCGACGAAGAAACCGGTCAGACCATCATCGCCGGTATGGGTGAGCTTCACCTTGAGATTATCGTTGACCGCCTGAAGCGTGAATTCAAGGTTGAAGCAAACGTAGGGGCACCGCAGGTTGCTTACCGCGAAACCTTCCGCGGCACGGCAAAAGTGGAAGGGAAATTCGTTCGCCAATCTGGTGGCCGCGGTCAATACGGTCACGTTTGGGTGGAATTCTCCCCGCTCGAACCGGGTCAAGGCTTCGAATTCGAGAACAAGATTGTCGGTGGGGTCGTACCTCGTGAATACGTCCCAGCCGTTCAAAATGGTATCGAAGAATCGATGAAAAACGGTGTACTCGCTGGCTTCCCGCTGGTAGACATCAAAGCTGTTCTCGTCGACGGTAGCTACCACGATGTAGACTCCTCCGAGATGGCGTTTAAAGTAGCAGGTTCCTTGGCGCTGAAAGAAGCAGCCAAGAAGTGCGGCGCTGTGCTGTTGGAGCCTGTGATGAGAGTAGAAGTTACTGTGCCGGAAGAGTACATGGGTGACGTTATGGGTGACCTGAACTCCCGCCGTGGCCGCATCGAAGGGATGGAAGCTCGTGCCAATGCACAAGTGATCCGTGCCATGGTGCCGCTCTCCGAGATGTTCGGATACTCTACGACTCTGCGTTCCCGTACACAAGGCCGCGGTACCTACTCAATGTTCCTCGACCACTACGAAGAAGTGCCGAAGAGCATCGCTGAAGAGATCATCAAGAAGTCGAAAGGCGAGTAATAGGCCCGCTAGACCCCTTTATCTTCAATCGAGAAAGGTTTACAATATTATACGGACAGCCGCCCGATAATGGGTAAACCTTTCTTTATTTAATACTTACCCTTACTTTTAAGGAGGATTACATTCTCATGGCAAAAGAAAAATTTGAGCGGAATAAACCGCACGTAAACATTGGCACAATCGGTCACGTTGACCACGGTAAAACCACTTTAACTGCTGCTATCACCACTGTTTTGGCACAACAAGGCCAAGCAAAAGCTATGGCTTATGACACGATCGACGCTGCTCCGGAAGAAAAAGAGCGCGGTATTACGATCAACACCTCCCACGTTGAGTACGAAACAGCTAACCGTCACTATGCACACGTTGACTGCCCAGGCCACGCCGACTATGTTAAAAACATGATCACTGGTGCTGCTCAAATGGACGGCGCGATCCTCGTGGTATCCGCTGCTGACGGTCCGATGCCGCAAACTCGCGAGCACATCCTGCTCTCCCGCCAGGTAGGCGTACCTTACATCGTCGTATTCATGAACAAGTGCGACATGGTTGATGATGAAGAGTTGCTGGAACTGGTTGAAATGGAAATTCGCGACCTGCTCTCCCAATACGAGTTCCCAGGCGACGATATCCCTGTTATCAAAGGTTCCGCAAAAGAAGCACTCGACAATCCAACCGGCGACTGGGCTAAGAAAGTCGTTGAATTGATGGAAGCTGTTGACACCTACATCCCGACTCCTGAGCGCGCAACCGACAAGCCTTTCTTGATGCCGGTTGAGGACGTGTTCACGATCACTGGTCGCGGTACAGTTGCTACCGGTCGTGTAGAGCGCGGTATCGTAAAAGTTGGGGACCAAGTAGAAATCGTTGGTCTGGCTGAAGAAACTCGTTCCACTACGGTAACAGGTGTTGAGATGTTCCGTAAACTTCTCGACCAAGCTCAAGCTGGTGACAACATCGGTGCTCTGCTCCGCGGTGTTGAGCGTAAAGACATCGAGCGCGGTCAATGTTTGGCAAAACCGGGTTCCGTTAACCCGCACACCAAATTCCGTGCAGAAGTATACGTTCTGTCCAAAGAAGAAGGTGGACGTCACACTCCTTTCTTCGCTAACTACCGTCCACAATTCTACTTCCGTACCACTGACGTTACTGGCATCATCCAACTGCCTGAAGGCGTTGAAATGGTAATGCCTGGCGACAACACTGAGTTCACTGTTGAACTGATCGCACCTGTAGCAATGGAGCAAGGTACTCGTTTCGCTATTCGCGAAGGCGGACGTACTGTAGGCGCTGGCGTTGTTGCATCGATCATCGAGTAGTCATTTGACGTAAAACCCGGTAGCTTGCGCTATCGGGTTTTCTTATGCCACAAAGTAGGTGGATGGGTTTGGCAGCACTCGTCCTCATCATCAATTTTCATCACTCTCATCAAAATTTTTCAATAATTACGAAGCTGAGCGTGTGATACAATACGATTTGGAGTAGGAGATAAAGAAACGGAGGGAAATTTGACTGAAAGAACGGACGATTTATCTGCTTCTGTCGGCTGTGGTAACCATGTGGGGTCTTAATGTCGTGATGGTGAAGTATCTAACGTTTTTTCCGCCCCTGCTTATCTCGGCGATTCGCATGTCGGTCGCAGCTGTAGCGCTGCTGCCCATTGTATTGTGGAATATCAAAAGGGTCAGGCTTTCGCGCGGCGACTGGTTGCTGATCGGGTTGGTAGGTTTGACATCCGTCACGCTGCACCAGGTATTATTGTCATTAGGTGTACAGCAAACGACGGCAGGAACCACATCGCTTATTTTGGGGTTAAATCCATTGGCTACGGCGCTGCTGGCGGTACCCTTACTGGGAGAACCGCTGACCAGGCGCAAGGGAATCGGCATTACCCTTGGTTTCAGCGGAGTTCTGCTCGTGGTGGCGACGCAGAGCCGGATTCACTTTAGCGGTTGGGGGGACTTGTTGGTTTTCGGTTCGATGCTGATGTATGTGATTGGCGGGCTTATTGTCCGCAAGGCGACTTCCAAAGGGATTCCTCCGCTGCTCATCACGGCATACTCACAAGTGATTGCTTCTATTATGTTGTGGCTGCTCGCCATAACCGTGTACCCTATCGAAGTGCTTGCCACAGTCGACACACATCCTTTCACCTGGCTGGTGATTTTTACTTCAGGCGTGCTTGCGACAGCACTTGGTTCACTTGGCTGGAACTTTGGGATCGGCCGTTTGGGAGCAGGCAGAACGGCAATCTTTCTAAATGGGATGCCGCTGGCCAGCTTGGTCTTTGCTGCCTTGCTGCTGGGCGAGGAGCTTCAGCCGATACATGCCGTTGCACTGCTGCTGATCGTACTGGGCGTATACCTCGGATCACAGGCAAGGGAAAAGCGGGTCTTGCTAACCGCACCAGAGAAAGTAAATAGCGTCAAAATGTAGAACGCAAAAAAGCGCAGGATGGGCCTACGCTTTTTCTTCGTTTTGCGGGGTGTTAATCATGTGGTAGGCGGTGAGAGTAAGGCGTTCAAAGATGCTTTTCCGAACCTCTCCCTCCATGCCGATCAAATCCATGGCTTCGCTCATGCAGGCCAGCCACGCTTCAGCCCGCTTTGGTGTAATGGGGAAGGGCATGTGTCTGGCTCTGAGCATGGGGTGGCCGCGCTGCTGGCTGTAAAGGGCGGGACCGCCGAGAAACTGCGTGAGAAACCAATACTGTTTCTGTCTCGTTTCGGTCAGGTCCTCCGGGAAAATGGGTGCCAGATCGGGATGCTTGGCGACCAACCCGTAAAAAACGTCGACAAGCCGTGCTACTGTTTTGTCTCCGCCGATCAGGTTGTACTGACTTTCTTCTATAATATCAGGCATTTGTTACAGGCTCCTTTTCGCAAGTCTGGTTCATACGGCTTCCGGGAAGAAAATACGCTAATGTCCTCTTATTTTACCATAAGGAGTCTGGTTGCCAGCCACTTCCGGTTGAAATTCTTATTCGTTTCCGGGTAAAATGGGCAAAGTTGCGGAAGTTTCCTGGCAAAACGCGAGAAAATTTCTTGCGTTGCCTATTCAATTTTAGTACAATAGTGAATGTTGGTCATGGACTTGCGATGATGTGGGAGGTTGCTGACACACCCGGCCCCTTTGCCATGGCTGGGGTGCAGGATATTTCCACTGAGAAATGTCCGTTATAAAATGGGCGAAAAAGGAGGGACTCAAATGGCAAAACAAAAGATTCGTATCCGTCTTAAAGCGTACGATCACAAAATCCTCGATCAATCCGCTGAAAAAATCGTGGAAACAGCGAAGCGTTCCGGAGCCAATGTATCTGGTCCGATTCCACTTCCTACGGAGAAAGCGGTGTACACGATCCTTCGTGCGGTGCACAAGTACAAGGATTCTCGTGAACAGTTCGAGATGCGTACACATAAGCGTCTGATCGACATCTTAAATCCGACACCGCAAACCGTCGATGCATTAATGCGTCTTGACCTGCCGTCGGGTGTAGACATCGAAATCAAACTGTAAGCGGAAATCGCGACACACGCGCAGGCGTTGTCTTAGGACAACAAGCGTTCATCGTCATACAAGCAAACAGCGACCCTGCACATCGGTAGGGACTTGATTCAACAAACGGAAGGCTTTGTTCGCGAAAGCGATGCGCCAGAGCCGCTGTTCGCAACATCTGAGTCTAGAAAAAGTGAAACAGGAATTATGCACAGGAGGTGGCACACATGACCAAAGGAATCTTAGGGAAAAAACTTGGGATGACCCAAGTGTTCGGTCCGAACGGTACGGCAATCGCTGTAACGGTTATCGAAGCTGGTCCTTGCGTTGTTCTTCAGAAGAAGGACCAAGCAAACGACGGTTACGAAGCGATCCAAATCGGTTTCGAGGACAAGAAAGAACATCGCGCGAACAAACCGGAAAAAGGTCATTCCGCGAAAGCTAATACAGCACCTAAGCGCTTCATCCGCGAAGTGAGCGGAGTAAACCTCGCTGAGTACGAGGTAGGTCAGGAATTAAAAGCAGATATTTTCGCCGCAGGAGAAGTTGTTGACGTATCCGGCGTGACGAAAGGAAAAGGATATGCAGGTTCGATCAAGCGCCACAACCAAGCGCGCGGTCCGATGGCTCACGGTTCCCGTTACCATCGCGGTCCAGGTTCGCTGGGTGCGATCGCTCCGAACCGCGTATTTAAAGGTCAAACCCTGCCAGGTCAAATGGGCGGCGACAACGTGACGATCCAAAACCTGGAAGTTATTAAAGTTGATGCTGATCGCAACCTCATTTTGGTGAAAGGTTCTATACCTGGACCCAAAAACAGCTACGTAGTCGTTCGTTCGGCTGTCAAGAAGTAAAGAAAGGAGGAACTGACATGCCAAAAGTAGCTCTCTATAACCAAGCAGGCTCACAGGTAGGCGAAATCGAACTGGCGGACAGCGTGTTCGGAGTCGAGCCTAACAATGCAGTCCTGTATGATGCGGTTATTATGCAACAGGCTTCCCGTCGTCAGGGAACTCATGATGTAAAAAATCGTTCGGAAGTTAGCGGCGGTGGTCGCAAGCCGTGGCGTCAAAAAGGAACCGGACGTGCTCGTCAAGGCTCCATTCGCTCTCCTCAATGGAAAGGCGGCGGTGTCGTATTCGGACCTACGCCTCGCAAGTACGGCTATAAGCTGAACCGCAAAGTTCGCCGTTTGGCTTTGAAATCGGCACTTTCCTCAAAAGTGCAAAACAATGAACTCCTGGTGCTGGATGCACTGAACATCGCTGCACCTAAGACGAAAGAAATGGTTGGAGTACTGACCAACCTGAAAGCAGATCGCAAAGTGCTGGTCGTTACCTCCGAGTTCGACCAAAACGTGGCGCTCTCTACCCGCAACATCCCGGGTGCCAAGTTCATCGATGCTGCCGGCATCAACGTGCTTGACCTCGTGGCTCACGACAAGGTAATCGTAACAAAAGATGCGGTTGCTAAAGTTGAGGAGGTGCTCGCCTAATGAAGAGCCAATTCGACCTCATTAAGCGCCCTATCATTACGGAGCGCACCACTGAAATGATGGCTGACAAGAAGTACGTTTTCGAAGTACCGATGAAAGCCAACAAAACCGAAATCAAGCAAGCTGTGGAAAAAGTATTCGGCGTAAAAGTGGAAGCAGTCAACACGATTCGTGTTCCTGCAAAACCGAAGCGCTATGGTAAATACTCTGGTTACACTTCTGAGTGGAAAAAGGCGATTGTCAAGTTGACTGCCGACAGCAAAGAGCTGGAATTCTACGAAGGCGTGTAAGCCCGACGACTTTTCCTAAGGAGGGTATAAAAAATGGGTATCAAGAAGTTTAAACCAACTTCTCCTGGTCGTCGCCAAATGACGGTATCTACCTTTGAAGAGATCACCACCTCCACTCCGGAGAAATCTCTGCTTGCGCCTCTTAGCAAGAAAGCGGGCCGCAACAATCAAGGTAGAATTACCGTTCGTCATCAAGGTGGCGGTCACAAGCGCAAATACCGCGTTATTGACTTCAAACGTAACAAGGACGGCATCATCGGCCGCGTTGCTACGATTGAATACGATCCAAACCGTTCTGCCAACATCGCTTTGATCAACTATGCAGACGGTGAAAAGCGTTACATCCTGGCTCCGCTGGGCCTGAAAGTCGGCGATCAGATCGTATCCGGTCCAGATGCTGATATCAAAACGGGGAACGCTCTTCCGCTGGAAAACATGCCAGTCGGTACGACGATCCACAACATTGAATTGAAGCCGGGCAAAGGCGGACAGTTGGTTCGTGCTGCTGGCGCTGAAGCTCAACTGTTGGGCCGTGACGGCGACTTCGTTATCGTACGCTTGGGCTCCGGAGAAATCCGCCGCATTCACAAAGAGTGCCGCGCGACGGTTGGCCAAGTCGGAAACCTCGATCACGAGTTGATCAACATCGGTAAAGCAGGACGTTCCCGCTGGTTGGGTGTCCGTCCGACTGTTCGCGGTAGCGTTATGAACCCGAACGATCACCCGCACGGTGGTGGTGAGGGCCGCGCTCCGATCGGTCGCAAATCCCCTGTTACACCTTGGGGTAAACCGGCACTTGGTCTCAAAACCCGCAAGAAGAAGAACAAATCCGATCAATACATTATCCGCCGCCGCAAGAAGTAAGGCAGGCTGAAAGAATAAGCAATCGCCTTAGGCGAAGGGAGGTTCACATATGGGACGCAGCTTGAAAAAAGGTCCTTTCGTGGATGACCACTTGATGAAAAAAGTTGTCGAACAGAACGAGAAGAACGAAAAGCGCGTGGTGAAAACCTGGTCGCGCCGCTCCACCATTTTTCCTGAGTTCGTTGGACACACGTTTGCCGTTTACGATGGCCGCAAACATGTACCAGTTTACGTATCGGAAGACATGGTCGGTCACAAATTGGGTGAATTTGCGCCAACTCGTACCTTCAAGGGTCACGTAGACAGCGACAAAAAATCCCGCAAGCGCTAATTTTTTCTCTTCACAGAGAGGAGGTACTACAGATGGAAGCTAAAGCAGTTGCTCGCTATATTCGCGTTGCTCCTCGTAAAGTTCGCCTGGTGGTTGACTTGATTCGAGGCAAACAAGTGGGCGAAGCGCTGGCGATTCTCAAGCACACGCCGAAAGCTGCTTCCCCGATCGTTGAGAAACTCATCAAATCGGCGATTGCCAATGCCGAGCACAATAATGAGTTGGATCCAAACAATCTCGTGGTGGGCAAGATCTTCGTTGATCAAGGCCCTACGTTGAAACGGTTCCGTCCTCGCGCAATGGGACGCGCCAGCCGCATTAATAAACGGACCAGCCACATCACAGTGGTATTAAACGAGAAATAAGGAGGGAACACGTGTGGGTCAAAAGGTAAGCCCAGTTGGTCTTCGCATCGGTATTATTCGCGACTGGGAATCGAAATGGTTTGCCGATAAAGATTTCGCTTCCTTGTTGCATGAAGATCTTCGTATCCGCAAGTATGTAAAAGACCGTTTAAAAGACGCTGCTGTCTCCACGATCGAAATCGAACGTGCAGCAAACCGCGTCAATGTAACGATTCACACCGCGAAGCCCGGTATGGTAATCGGTAAAGGCGGAGCTGAGGTAGAAGTACTTCGCAAATCCTTGACTGAAATGACCGGCAAGCGCGTTCACATCAATATCAACGAAGTGAAAAAGCCTGATTTGGACGCTACGTTGGTAGCAGAAAATATTGCTCGTCAATTGGAAAACCGCATCTCGTTCCGCCGTGCTCAAAAGCAGACGATCAGCCGCTGTTTGCGTGCAGGAGCGAAAGGTATCAAAACGTTGGTTAGCGGACGTCTTGGCGGCGCTGATATCGCCCGCTCCGAAGGGTACAGTGAAGGAACTGTTCCGCTTCACACCCTGCGTGCAGACATCGATTACGGTACTGCAGAAGCTCACACCACTTACGGCCGTATCGGCGTAAAAGTATGGATCTACCGTGGTGAAGTGCTTCCGACGAAAAAGAACGCTGCCACTGAGGAAGGAGGCAAGTAATTATGTTGTTGCCAAAGCGCGTAAAACACCGCAAACAACACCGCGGTCGCATGACAGGTAACGCCAAAGGCGGAACTACGGTAGCGTTTGGCGAATACGGCCTGCAAGCTCTCGAACCGTCTTGGATTACGAACCGCCAGATCGAGGCAGCTCGTATTGCAATGACTCGTTACATTCGCCGTGGCGGTAAAGTTTGGATTAAGATTTTCCCTGACAAACCGGTTACTCAAAAACCGTTGGAAGTGCGGATGGGTTCCGGTAAAGGTTCCCCGGAACACTGGGTTGCCGTTGTAAAACCTGGCAAGATCATGTTCGAACTTGCCGGCGTATCGGAAGAAGTAGCTCGCGAAGCAATGCGCCTTGCTATGCACAAACTGCCTGTGAAGTGCAAGTTTGTGAAGCGGGAAGAAGTGGGTGGTGACGCACATGAAGGCTAATGAATTTCGCAATCTGACCACTGCCGAGATCGAACAAAACGTCTCCTCTTTGAAAGAAGAGTTATTTAACCTTCGTTTCCAACTGGCTACCGGCCAACTGGAAAACACGGCACGGATCAAACAAGTGCGCAAGGATATCGCTCGTGCAAAAACCGTCCTGCGCCAGAGAGAACTGGGTATCGGCTAATAAAAGGAAGGAGGTTTGACGATGACGGCAGAACGCAATTTGCGTAGAACGATGCAGGGTCGTGTCGTATCTGACAAGATGGATAAAACCATCGTGGTGTTGGTTGAAACCTACAAAAAGCACCCGCTGTACGGAAAACGCGTGAAGTACTCGAAGAAGTTCAAGGCTCACGATGAAAACAACACTGCCAAGGTTGGCGATATCGTCGAGATCATGGAAACTCGTCCGCTTTCCAAGGACAAGAGATTCCGTCTGGTGAAGATCGTCCAAGAGGCTATTATCGTATAAGGAAGAATTCGGGTTCATTAAATCCGAAGGGAGGTTCTACTAATGATCCAAACTCAAACGAGACTGGCTGTAGCTGACAACTCTGGTGCGAAAGAGTTGATGTGCATTAAGGTGTTGGGTGGTTCCGGTCGGAAAACAGCCAACATCGGCGACGTTATCGTATGCTCTGTCAAATCCGCTACACCCGGAGGCGTTGTCAAGAAAGGTCAAGTAGTAAAAGCGGTTATCGTACGCAGCAAGAGTGGTGTCCGCCGCAATGACGGTTCCTATATCCGCTTTGACCAAAACGCAGCCGTAATCATTCGGGATGATAAATCTCCGCGTGGAACGCGTATCTTTGGACCGGTCGCTCGCGAACTCCGTGAAAAAGACTACATGAAGATTGTCTCCCTCGCTCCAGAGGTTCTCTAATCGGCAGAATTCAGATAAGCAGTTTGTTCGATAGGAGGTGCACCAAGCGATGCACGTTAAAAAAGGCGATACAGTTATCGTGATTACGGGCAAGGACAAAGGGAAGAAGGGCCGCGTACTGGCAGCTTACCCGAAGAAAGACCGTGTGCTGGTAGAAGGTGTGAACCTTGTTAAGAAGCACACTCGTCCGTCCCAAGCAAATCCGCAAGGCGGTATTGTGACACAAGAAGCGGCGATTCACGTTTCCAATGTGTCTTTGATTGATCCAAAGTCCGGTCAGCCAACTCGTGTTGGGTACAAGGTATTGGATAACGGTAAAAAAGTACGGGTAGCCAAAAAATCTGGCGAAGTAATCGATAAGTAGTCAGGTCGGAAGGGAGGTTGTCTTAGATGGCAGCAAGATTGAAAGAAAAGTACTTGAATGAAATCGTGCCTGCACTGATGTCGAAGTTTAACTACTCATCTGTCATGCAAGCACCGAAAGTAGAGAAAGTCATTATCAACATGGGTGTTGGTGAAGCGGTCGGAAATGCAAAAGCACTGGATAGTGCTGTTGAGGATTTGCAGCTGATCTCCGGTCAAAAGCCGGTTGTCACTCGTGCGAAAAAGTCCATCGCCGGTTTCAAACTGCGTGAAGGCATGCCGATCGGGGCAAAAGTGACGCTGCGCGGTGAGCGTATGTACCACTTCCTCGACAAATTGCTCAACGTTTCTCTGCCGCGCGTACGCGACTTCCGCGGGATCTCCTCCAAAGCGTTTGACGGTCGTGGAAACTACACACTTGGTCTGAAAGAACAGTTGATCTTCCCGGAGATCGAATACGATAAGATCGACAAAGTCCGCGGTATGGACATCGTCATTGTCACTTCTGCGAAAACGGACGAGGAAGCTCGTGAATTGTTAGTGCAAATGGGTATGCCATTCCGTAAATAAACCCTATCGTAAGGAGGGAAAAATGTGGCAAAGAAATCAATGATCGTGAAACAACAGCGTCAGCCGAAGTTTGCTGTCCGCGCTTATACGCGTTGTGAACGATGTGGCCGTCCGCACTCTGTGCTGCGCAAATTTAAACTGTGCCGTATTTGCTTCCGTGAACTGGCTTACAAAGGTCAGATTCCAGGCGTGAAAAAGGCCAGCTGGTAATATAGACGGGAAGGAGGTTTTTCTCTCATGGTTATGACTGATCCAATCGCCGATATGCTTACTCGCATTCGGAATGCTAATATGGTTCGCCACGAGAAAGTGGAGATTCCAGCATCCAACCTGAAAAAGGAAATCGCCCGTATCCTCAAGGAAGAGGGCTTTATCCGCGATGCGGAATTCATTGAAGACAACAAGCAAGGGATCATTCGTGTATTCCTTAAGTACGGTGCCAATAACGAGCGCGTTATTACAGGCCTGAAGCGCATCAGCAAGCCTGGCCTTCGCGTTTACGCTCAATCCACTGAAGTGCCTCGCGTGCTCGGAGGCTTGGGTATCGCGATTCTCTCCACTTCGTCCGGCGTGATGACAGACAAACAAGCTCGTCAAACACGCGTAGGCGGAGAAGTATTGGCTTACATCTGGTAATCTTAGATTTACGCACAGGAGGTGCAAGACATGTCACGTGTCGGTAGAAAACCGATAGCGATCCCTGCAGGCGTTACCGTTACCCTGAACGGTACGGAAATGACGGTAAAGGGCCCTAAGGGTACTCTGGTTCGCAGCTTTCATCCGGACATCACCATCAATGTAAGCGACAGCGAAATTGTGGTTGAGCGTCCTAGTGATAACAAAAATCATCGTTCCTTGCACGGTACGACTCGCGCACTAGTTGCAAACATGGTAACTGGTGTGTCTGAAGGCTTTACTCGTACGCTGGAACTGGTGGGCGTTGGGTACCGTGCAGCGAAAGCAGGCAAAGGTGTAACCCTCTCTCTCGGCTTCTCTCATCCGGTAGAAGTAGTTCCGGAAGAAGGCATTGAGATCGAAGTTCCCAACCAAACTACGCTGGTAGTAAAGGGAATTAACAAAGAACGCGTTGGTCAGGTAGCCGCTGAAATTCGCGCGATCCGCAAGCCTGAACCGTATAAAGGCAAAGGGATCAAGTACAGCGATGAAGTGGTTCGTCGTAAGGAAGGGAAAAAAGGTAAATAAGCTCCATAGTTTCACGAGAAGGGAGGCCGCTTAATGTTTACTAAAGCCGATAAAAACAAAGCACGGAAGAAACGCCATCTGCGCATTCGTAAACGGGTCTTGGGTTCTGCCGTACGTCCGCGTTTGAATGTTTTCCGTTCTTCCAAGCACATTTACGCTCAATTGATTGATGATGTTACAGGTGCTACTCTGGCATCTGCGTCTTCGCTCGATAAAGAACTCGGTCTGAAATCCGGCAGTAACAAAGAAGCTGCTGCTGCTGTTGGCTCATTGATCGCAAAACGCGCCCAAGATAAAGGTGTGACTGAGGTCGTGTTCGACCGCGGCGGTTACTTGTATCACGGTCGCGTGCAAGCTCTTGCAGAAGCAGCGCGTGAAGCTGGTCTGCAATTCTAAGGCAACAACAAGATGTTCTGTAAACAAGGAGGGTAAGGAATGCGTATCGACCCTAGCAAATTAGAGCTAGAAGAGAAAGTCGTCGCCGTTAACCGCGTTGCGAAAGTGGTTAAGGGTGGCCGCCGTTTCAGCTTCAGCGCGTTGGTCGTTGTTGGCGATAAAAACGGTCATGTAGGCGCTGGTATGGGGAAAGCCCAGGAAGTTCCGGACGCCATCCGCAAAGCAATTGAAGACGCAAAGAAAAACATGATTCGCGTCCCGATAAAAGGTACGTCCATCCCGCATGAGGTATTGGGCCAATTTGGATCCGGCAACGTACTGATCAAGCCGGCTGCAGAAGGTACGGGAGTTATCGCGGGCGGTCCGGTTCGCGCGGTGCTCGAGCTGGCTGGCGTAGGTGACGTGTTAAGTAAATCTTTGGGCTCCAACAACCCGATCAATATGGTCAACGCAACACTGGAAGGCTTGAGCCGCTTGAAAACAGCGGAAGAGGTTGCGAAATTGCGCGGAAAAACTGTTGAAGAGCTCTTAGGTTAAGAAGGAGGGATTGGGATATGGCTAATCAATTGCAAATCACCCTCAAGCGTAGCCTGATTGGTCGTACGAAAGACCAGCAGGAGACGGTGAAAGCCCTGGGCCTTCGCAAGATTCACCAAACCGTCGTGAAGCAGGACAACCCAGCTATGCGCGGGATGATTTTTAAAGTAAAGCACTTGGTTGAAGTTAAGGAACTCGAAGCATAAGAAAGACTCTTTTGTTAGGAGGTGCCAAGCATGAAACTGCATGAACTGCAACCGGCAGAAGGTTCCCGTCACGAGCGCAAGCGCATTGGACGCGGGATCGGAAGCGGCAATGGAAAAACCGCCGGTAAAGGTCATAAAGGTCAAAACGCTCGTTCCGGAGGCGGTGTACGTCCTGGTTTCGAGGGTGGTCAAAACCCGTTGTTCCGTCGTTTGCCGAAACGCGGCTTTACCAACATCAATCGCAAAGAATTTGCGATCGTGAGCCTGGATGCCCTGAACCGCTTTGAAGAGGGAACTGTCGTTACTCCTGAGCTCTTGAAAGAGACCGGCGTAATCAGTGCTCTTCGCGACGGTGTAAAAGTACTGGCTAATGGAGAATTGAATGTGAAGCTGACAGTGAAAGCTCACAAGTTCTCCGGCACGGCTGCTGAAAAGATTGCTCAAGTCGGTGGAACAGCCGAGGTGATCTAATGTTAGGGAGCCTCTCCAACATTTTTAGAATAGGCGACCTGCGTCGGAAGGTGATTTTCACTCTTTTGATGCTTGTCGTCTTCCGAATAGGAAGTCATGTTCCCGTTCCTAATATCAACATTACGCTGTTAGAACAAGGAGCATCCAACAACCTGTTTGGTTTGATCAATACGTTTTCCGGCGGGGCATTAAAGAAGTTCTCCGTTTTCGCAATGGGGATCATGCCCTATATTACGGCCTCTATTATCATGCAGCTTCTCTCGATGGAAGTTGTACCGAAGTTCACCCAATGGGCGAAGGAAGGAGAGGCAGGCCGCCGGAAAATTGCCCAATTTACCAGGTACGGAACCATCATTCTGGGCTTGATACAGGCATTTGGTTTGACCATTGGGTTTAACCGCTTGTATCCTGGATTGCTGAAGGATACGTCGGTAGGCAGCTACATCCTCGTTGCGCTGACGCTTACAGCAGGCACGGCGTTCTTGATGTGGCTGGGCGAGCAGATCACAGAAAAGGGAATCGGCAACGGGATTTCGATTATCATTCTGGGCGGAATCGTTGCGGCGATTCCGGAGGGGATCGAGACCATTCTGGCTTCCCAGTTTTCCGGTGAAACCAGCGGCACGCTGTTTTTCTCCATTATGAAGCTGCTCGTTGTACTCCTGGTGATTATTGCGATCATCATTGGCGTTATCTTCATGCAGCAAGGGATACGCAAAATTCCCGTCCAGTACGCAAAACGGGTAGTTGGCCGCAAGATGTACGGCGGTCAATCGACTCACATTCCATTGAAGGTGAATTCCGCAGGTGTGATTCCCGTCATCTTTGCGATCTCACTGGTGATGTTCCCATCGACGATCGCCAGCTTTTGGGTGACCAATACGGGAGGAATCGCCGATTGGATCTACAATAACTTTCAAGTGAGCCACCCGTTGGGCATGACGTTGTACGCTTTGCTCATCCTTGGATTTACGTACTTCTATACCTTCGTACAGATCAACCCTGTACAAATGGCAGAGAACATGCGTAAAAACGGGGGCTACATTCCGGGGATTCGACCTGGCAAGAACACAGAGGTTTACATTACACGTACGCTGAACCGCCTGACTTTGGCCGGCGCGCTATTCCTTATGATCATTTCCGTTTTACCGTTCCTCTTCAGTGCGTTGGCTAACCTGCCGCAGCAGATTTACATTGGGGGTACATCGCTCCTGATCGTTGTCGGTGTAACATTGGATACAATGAAGCAGATTGAAAGCCAACTCATCAAACGCCACTACAAAGGCTTCATCAAGTAGGGCTGAGTCGAACGGATGGATGGAGGAGTAGAACGTGAACGTAATTTTAATGGGCCTTCCTGGTGCCGGGAAAGGCACACAGGCAGAGCGTATCGTCAAAGAGTTCGGCATTCCGCACATTTCAACCGGTGATATGTTTCGCGCTGCCGTAAAGGACGAGACACCACTTGGACTCGAGGCTAAATCCTACATGGATAAAGGGCTGCTTGTTCCTGACGAAGTGGTCATCGGGATTGTACGTGAACGTCTTGGCAAAGACGATTGCAATAAAGGTTTTTTGTTGGATGGGTTTCCCCGGACAGTGCCGCAAGCTGAGGCACTGACAGCGACTCTTGAGGAGCTGGGGAAGAAGCTCGACCATGTGATTAACATCCAGGTCGCACGCGATGTGCTCATTCAGCGATTGACTGGTCGTTGGATTTGTCCAGTATGTGGCACGAGTTACCACACTTTGTTCAACCCGCCAAAAGAACCTGGCGTTTGTGATAAAGACGGCGGAAAACTGTTCCAAAGGGACGACGACAAGCTTGAAGTGGTAACACAGCGGCTTGATGTAAACATTGCGCAAACACAGCCTTTGATCGATTATTATGCGGGTCAAGGCCTGCTGCGCAACATCGATGGGGAACGGGATATTCCAGTTGTGTTTGCGGAAGTTTCCTCTTTATTGCGAGGGTAAGCCACATGATCATTCTTAAATCCAGAATGGAACTTGAGATAATGCGCGAGGCGGGACGCATCGTTGCTTTAACTCATCAGGAGCTTGCACGTGCGATAAAGCCGGGTGTGACAACAAAACAGCTTGATGAATTGGCCGAGACCTTTATTCGAAGCAAAGGGGCAGTACCTTCCTTTAAAGGCTACGGCGGCTTTCCGGGCAGTATCTGTGCTTCAGTCAATGAAGAACTCGTTCATGGAATCCCGGGAAAGCGGGTGCTTAACGAGGGGGATATCATCAGCCTCGATATCGGCGCCGAGTTCCAGGGATATCACGGAGATTCCGCTTGGACGTACGCGGTCGGCAAAGTTTCGGAAGAAGCGGAGCGATTGATGAGGGTGACAGAAGAGTCGTTGTACAAGGGTTTGGAACAAGCCAGACCGGATGCGCGCCTCTCTGACATTTCCCATGCGGTACAGGTTCATGCGGAAGCCGCAGGTTTTTCAATTGTCCGTGAGTATGTGGGGCATGGGGTCGGTCGCGATTTGCACGAAGACCCGCAGATCCCCAACTACGGTCCTCCAGGCCGGGGACCTCGATTGAAGCCGGGCATGGTCTTGGCGATCGAGCCAATGGTGAATGCCGGCGAACGGTATGTCCGTACGTTGGAGGACAAATGGACGGTCGTAACAGTGGATGGAAAGAATTGCGCTCATTACGAACACACCATCGCGATTACGGAAGAAGGCTATGAGATTTTGACTAAGCTGTAACCAGTTGGTGACGGCTGGGCTCATTGTCTGACTGAGGAACAGATGAAAGGAGAGAAGCGAGTGGCCAAGGACGATGTAATTGAAGTAGAAGGTACGGTAATAGAACCTTTGCCTAACGCAATGTTTCGGGTAGAATTGGAGAACGGGCACAAGGTATTGGCACACGTTTCGGGTAAGATTCGCATGCACTTTATTCGAATCTTGCCAGGTGATAAAGTAACGGTAGAACTGTCTCCGTATGACTTGACTCGCGGACGGATCACCTATCGCTACAAGTGACAACAGGAGTACGCTGACGGCGTTTTTGACCGCAACCGGTCTGATACGATTCGTTTGAAAAACGGAATGACGTTTTTCATTAAACCCCTAGAAAAGGGAGGCAAGAACCATGAAAGTGAGACCGTCGGTAAAACCGATCTGCGAAAAATGCAAAGTCATTCGTCGCAAAGGTAACGTAATGGTTATTTGTGAAAATCCTAAGCATAAGCAAAGACAAGGATAAATCTAAGGAGGTGCTTCTCGAGTATGGCACGTATTGCAGGCGTTGACTTGCCTCGCGAAAAACGCACGGAAATCGCGTTGACCTACATTTTCGGCATCGGCCGCCCTACCGCTAACCGCATTCTTGCGGCAACTGGTGTTAACCCTGATACTCGTGTTCGCGATCTGACGGAAGACGAAGTCAGCAAGCTTCGCGAATACATCGACAAGAACATCAAGGTTGAAGGGGATCTGCGCCGCGAAGTTTCTTTGAACATCAAGCGTCTGATGGAAATCGGCTGCTTCCGCGGCATTCGCCACCGCCGTGGTCTGCCTGTTCGCGGACAACGCACGAAAACCAATGCTCGTACGCGCAAGGGTCCTCGCCGTACTGTAGCGAACAAGAAAAAGTAAAGGAGGGTAATCTGACATGGCTAAAAGAAAACAAGCGACTGCTACTCGTACCCGTCGCCGTGACCGCAAGAACGTTGAAGTCGGCGTAGCGCACATTCGCTCCACTTTCAACAACACCATCGTGACGATCACTGATCCTCACGGCAATGCAATTTCTTGGTCCAGTGCGGGTGCCCTCGGATTTAGAGGTTCCCGCAAAAGCACGCCATTTGCTGCTCAAATGGCTGCCGAAACTGCGGCTAAAACTGCAATGGAACATGGCATGCGTTCTCTTGAAGTCCTTGTAAAAGGACCAGGTGCCGGTCGCGAAGCAGCGATCCGCTCTCTGCAAGCTGCTGGTTTGGAAGTTAACATGATTAAAGATGTTACCCCAATCCCGCACAACGGCTGCCGTCCACCAAAACGTCGCCGCGTGTAATCGGGTTTACAAAGTTCAGAACATGTCCATACTAGAATGGTAGATTCTGCTTTATCGGCTTGACATGCACGCAACGGTAAACCGCCGAAGGAAATTCCACTGGTGGGCTGTAACAAGCCCATCGGGAATTTCGACGTTTTGAAGGAGGGTTTGTTTAATGATAGAAATAGAAAAACCGAGAATCGAGGTTGTGGAGGCAGACGACAACAATCTGTACGGCAAGTTTGTCGTTGAGCCCCTTGAGCGTGGATACGGTACAACCCTTGGCAACTCACTCAGACGGATACTCCTCTCCTCATTGCCGGGCGCTGCCGTTACTTCAGTACAAATTGACGGCGTTTTGCATGAATTCTCGACGATCGAGGGTGTCGTGGAAGACGTAACGGAAATCATCCTCAACATCAAAGGGCTTGCTTTAAAGATTCACTCTGATGAAGAGAAGGTACTTGAAATTGACGCGGAAGGCGAAGGCACTGTAAAGGCGGGAGATATCCGTGCTGACAGCGATGTGGAAATCCTGAATCCGGATTTGCACATTGCTACTCTGGCAAGTGGCGGTCGTCTGCACATTCGCATGACAGCTGGACGCGGTCGCGGATATGTTCAAGCAGATGGTAACAAATCGGAGGATCAACCAATCGGCGTCATTCCGATTGATTCGATCTACACTCCGATTAAACGCGTTAACTTTCAGGTCGAAAACACCCGCGTCGGGCAAATGACGAACTACGATAAATTAACGCTGGAAGTCTGGACGAATGGCAGCATCCGTCCGGAAGAGGCTGTCAGCCTTGGCGCAAAGATCATGAACGAGCATCTCAACCTGTTCGTCGGGTTGACTGACGAAGCGAAAGATGCGGAAATCATGGTGGAGAAGGAAGAGGACAAGAAAGAGAAAGTTCTCGAGATGACGATCGAGGAACTGGATCTGTCTGTTCGTTCCTACAACTGTCTGAAACGGGCAGGGATCAATACCGTCCAAGAGTTGACCCAAAAATCGGAAGAAGACATGATGAAAGTGCGTAACTTAGGACGCAAATCCCTAGAAGAGGTACAGGAAAAGTTGCAAGAACTTGGCCTTTCCTTGCGCAATGACGACTAGGGGTTTCAGTCAGTAAGAGGGAGGTAAGGAAATGGCATACCGGAAGTTGGGGCGTAGAAGTGCGGCTCGCAAGGCGCTGTTCCGCGACTTGGTAACAGACCTGATCATCAACGAGCGCATCGAAACAACTGAGATGAAAGCAAAAGAGGTACGCTCGATTGCAGAAAAAATGATTACTCTCGCAAAGCGCGGTGACCTTCATGCTCGTCGCCAAGTAGCGGCTTACGTTCGCAAAGAAGTGGCAAACGCTGAAGGCCGCGATGCGGTTCAAAAGCTGTTTGATGAAATCGCGCCGCGTTTCTCCGAACGCAATGGCGGATATACCCGTATTCTTAAAGTGGGTCCTCGCCGCGGCGATGCTGCGCCAATGGCGTTCTTGGAACTGGTGGACTAAGAGTCCAGGGTTATCTTTATAAGAAGCTTTTTTAGAAAGGGTGAGGGCAGGGTCTGGTTGAAAGCTGGATTCTGATTCATGCCCTTTTTTTCTTTACAGGACTCGACTACTTCTCCGAGGAGGCTTTGAACGAAGCTTTTCTCAAAGGGATGTGATGAGCATCGTGATGCCTGAAACTGCGGTCGTATCGAAACAACTGGCATTTGGGTATCAAACCGGACAGGAGCCGCATTCGCTGGTCATCAAGGATCTTGATCTGGAGATTGAAACAGGACTGTTTGTATCTATTATGGGACACAATGGATCAGGAAAATCAACGCTGGCCAAGCTGCTGAACGGTTTGTTGACGCCAAGTTCGGGAGTACTGGTCGTCTGTGGATATGACGCGTCCAACCAGGAGACGGTTTGGGAGATCCGCCATCATGTCGGAATGGTCTTTCAGAATCCCGACAACCAAATCGTCGGTCCAACGGTGGAGGACGACGTGGCTTTTGGCCTGGAGAACAGAGGTGTACCCCCTGAGGAAATGAGAGTGCGAATCGACGAGGCACTCCAATCGGTGCAGATGCAATCTTTTTCACAAGCGCAGCCGCATCGTCTCTCAGGCGGACAAAAGCAGCGGGTCGCGATTGCCGGCATCATGGCGATTCGGCCATCTGTCATCATCCTGGATGAGGCTACGGCAATGCTTGATCCCATGGCAAGGAAAGAGGTCATGGCACTGGCCCATCGTCTGCATCGTGAAGAAGGAATTACCGTGATTAACATCACCCACTTTCCCGAGGATACACTGCATTCAGACCGCATCATTGTCATGCACGACGGCAAGGTGGTGCTTGACGGTACGCCTGCAGCCGTTTTTGCCGAGGCACCCCGCCTGCAGGCAATCGGACTTGATGTACCGCTCGCCGTTCGCCTTCGCCAGGCGCTTGTGTCCAACGGGGTAGCGATGCCGCTTGTCTTGGAGCGGGAGGAGTTGGTTCGCGAACTATGCAAATTACTCTCGAAAACGTAAGCCACATATACGGAAAAGGAACTCCGTTTGAAAAAACGGCTTTGACGAATGTTTCGTTGACCATACCGGCGGGGGGATATGTAGGGATCATTGGTCAGACCGGTTCAGGCAAATCGACGCTGATCCAGCATCTGAACGGCTTGTTAAAGCCCACATCCGGGCGATTGCGCATGGGAGAGTGGGAGATTACTCCTGAGACCAAACGGACAAGCGAATGGCGAAAGCGAGTCGGTCTGGTTTTTCAATATCCCGAGCACCAACTGTTCGAAGAGACGGTAGCCAAGGATGTGGCGTACGGGCCGCTCAATTTTGATTTACCGGAAGAACTGGCTTTGCAGCGGGCTAAAGAGGCGTTGGAAATTGTCGGATTGGATTACGAGGCGGTCAAAGACCGCTCTCCGTTTCAATTGAGCGGCGGCCAGATGCGCAGAGTGGCTATCGCCGGCGTGCTGGCGATGCAGCCGCGTGTCCTGGTACTAGACGAGCCGACCGCCGGGCTGGATCCCGCAGGCAGGAAATCCATTTTGGAGGGCATCTACAAGATTCATCAGGAACAGGAGCTTACCACTATCCTGGTCACGCACAGCATGGAAGAAGTGGCCCGTTATGCTGATTTGATCGTGGTGATGGCAAATGGTCAAGTTGTCATGCAGGGCAGTCCGGAGGAAGTGTTTGCCCAGGAGGAAAAGCTGCGGCAGCTGTCATTGGACGTCCCGGAGACGATCTCTCTCATCAAGGAACTGAATGAGCATCTCCCCCGCGATCGCCAGATTCCATTCGGCTTGTTTCGCGAGGAAGAGCTGGTGCAGCATGTACTGAGCATGCTTGCCTCCAAGGGGGCCGGGGTATGAATGTGCTGCAGAATTTTGCGATTGGTCAGTACATGCCGGGAAGGTCGTTTGTCCATCTTCTTGATCCGCGCAGCAAGCTCTTGTTCGTCCTGGCTTTTGCCATCCTGGTGTTTCTGGCCAACAATTGGCAGACATATGCGATATTAGTCATCTTTACGATGTTGACTGTTGCTGTAGCCCGCATTTCGCCAGGATACCTGGTACGCAATTTAAAGCCGGTCTGGTTTTTGATCCTGCTGACGATTATCCTGCATCTCCTTTCGACCAAAGGAGGGGAAGTCTACTTTAGCTGGGGCTGGTTGACGATTGAAGAACAGGGCGTGAAGCAGGCTGTCTTCATCTCACTGCGGCTTACCCTGCTCGTACTGGTCAGTTCTCTGCTCACGTTGACGACTTCGCCGTTGGATTTGACTGACGGCATGGAACGGTTGCTGTCGCCGCTGAAAAAAATCAAGGTACCCGTACATGAAATCTCACTGATGCTCTCGATTGCCCTTCGTTTTATTCCCACCTTGTTGGAAGAGACGGATAAAATCATCAAAGCACAGATGGCTCGCGGGGCTGATTTGGACAGCGGCAACCTGCTGAAGCGAGCGAAAAATCTGGTGCCAATTACGGTTCCTTTGTTTATCAGTGCGTTTCGGCGGGCGGAGGAGCTGGCTTGGGCGATGGAAGCCCGGGGGTATCGGGGCGGCAGCGGACGGACGAGACTTCGTCAGCTTCGTTTAGGTTGGCGTGACGCAGCTGCAGCCGCCATCGTTTTGCTGATGTTAGGCTTGTTGGGGTGGTGGCGGGCATGAAGCGTCTCAAGTGTACGATCGCTTATGACGGAACAGACTACAGCGGATTTCAGGTACAGCCGGAGCAGGTGACCGTACAGGGAGAAATCGAGGCCGCACTCAGCCGTATAACTGGAGAGTCTATTCAGATCACCGGTTCCGGCAGGACGGATGCAGGCGTTCATGCCCGCGGGCAAGTGATCCACTTCGATACATCGTGCCAAATTCCGCTCGACAAGTGGCGATTCGTCCTCGCCAACCAGCTGCCCGACTCGATTGTGGTTCGTTCCGTCGAGGAGGCAGCTCCGGATTTTCATGCACGCTTTGACGTCAAGCAAAAAGAGTACCGCTACTGTATCGACAATGCCGCGGTGCCGGATGTTTTTTGCCACCGCTATGCGGATCACATTCGCTATCCCCTAGACATCGATCGGATGCGCCTGGCTGCCGGTCATCTGATCGGGGAGCACGACTTTACCTCGTTTTGTTCTGCGAAGACGTTTGTCGAGGACAAGGTAAGGCGCCTGTTTGATCTTCGGGTCGAGCGGGAAGGAGAGCGGATCTGGGTGATTTGCCGGGGCAACGGCTTCCTGTACAACATGGTGCGGATTATCGTCGGTACATTGGTCGAAGCAGGGCAGGGAAAGCGGCATCCGGACGAGTTCCCCGGGATTCTTGCGGCACGCGACCGGGAAGCAGCCGGGAAGACGGCGCCGGCCAAAGGGCTGATCATGTGGGAAGTTTTGTATGACGCGAATTGACCCGGTAAAGCACTTGACTCTGGGGTGTGCTCTGTAGTACGATATTCATTGGTATTTTCATACCCCGCTAGCCCCACTCTAGCCCCGGGATTGAAAAACGATAGTACGTAGATGATACACAGGGATGGGTTGCCCACCGTTGCAGCATCATCTCTTTAAAAGGGAACGGCAACATTTTTAGGAGGGACCAAAGATGCGTACCACATATATGGCGAAACCGCTCGAAGTTGAGCGCAAATGGTACATTGTAGACGCGGAAGGGCAAACGCTTGGCCGCATTGCCAGCGAAGTTGCTTCTATTCTGCGCGGAAAATTCAAGCCTGAATTTACCCCACACGTTGATACAGGCGACTTCGTAGTCGTAATCAACGCTGACAAGATCAAATTAACCGGTAAAAAATTGACTGACAAAAACTACTATACTCACTCCCTCTATCCGGGCGGTTTGAAAACAACAACAGCAGGTGAAATGCTGAAGAAGCGCCCAGATCGTATGTTTGAACTGGCTGTTAAAGGCATGCTGCCAAAAAATCGTTTGGGTCGCCAAATGCTTGGCAAGTTGAAAGTATATGCAGGTACCGAACACCCGCATGCAGCGCAAAAACCTGAAGTATGGCAAATTCGCGGCTAATTAAGTAAGGGAGGAAAAGTCTCGTGGCACAAGTACAATACTACGGTACAGGTCGTCGTAAGCACTCCGTAGCACGCGTTCGCTTGGTTCCAGGCGAAGGTCGCATTGTGATCAACAAGCGTGACATGGATAACTATTTTGGTTTGGATACACTGAAATTGATCGTTAAACAACCGCTCGTTTTGACGGAAACATTGGGTCGTTACGATGTTCTCGTTAACGTAGCTGGCGGCGGAACCACTGGCCAAGCCGGTGCAATTCGTCACGGTGTTGCCCGCGCTCTGCTGAAAGCAGATCCGGAACTGCGCGGCGCTCTGAAGCGCGCTGGGTTCCTGACTCGCGATCCGCGCATGAAAGAACGTAAAAAATACGGTCTCAAAGCCGCTCGTCGCGCACCTCAGTTCTCCAAGCGTTAATCAACCTGTTTACAAGCACCTCTTGCCTATTTTCGGCAAGGGGTGTTTTTTTGTACGTGCGGCAAATTCGTGCCGGTATAATTTGTCCCACCCGCCCATAAGATTGAGAAAGAAGCATGGGACAAAGGGGCGGTATACGGTGACGAGAAAAGTAATGGGTTGGATACTGGCTTTTTTTCTCCTTATCGTCATTTTTACTTACAGAATGCCCGATCACTCTTCCTGGTCGACTTGGACGCTTCCGCTGGCGGGGACGGTGATTGCGATTGACCCGGGACACGGCGGGTTTGACGGAGGTGCAGTCAGCCAGGACGGAGCAGCCATCGAAAAAAACATAACGCTTCCGATCAGCCTGTACTTAAGGGATTTCTTGCAGCAGTCCGGAGCATTTGTCGTGATGACGCGGGAGGAAGACAAAGATCTGGCTACGCCGGAAGCGCACCGGTTGGGGAAACGCAAGTCAGAGGATATCAGGGAGCGGGTTAAACTGGTCAACAAGAACTCGCCTGATTTTCTTGTGAGCATTCACTTAAACGCATTTCCTTCGCCCAAGTGGTCGGGAGCGCAAACCTTTTACTTTCCGGGCTTTAAAGAGAGCGGGGAAATGGCGTATCTCATCCAGGACGAGATCAAACGGGTGCTCAGCAATACCGACCGCGCTCCGAAGAAAACAAGTGACGTTTTTCTCATCCGTGAGGTGGAATGCCCTGCCGTCTTGGTAGAGGTCGGCTTTCTGTCAAATGGCAACGAGGCCAAGATGTTGCAGTCAACGGAGTATCAGAAGGCAATGGCAAACGCGATTTATCAAGGCATCCTGCGCCATTATGCAGGTGAGAAGGTGCCAGGCACTTCATGACGATCGTGTCGGTGCCCGGTGCTTTCTTTCTGTGTTATAATGAAGCCGAATTCAAATGACCATTTGTTCGATAACCTAAAAATGAGGTGGACATATGATAACGAAAGAGCAGGTTCTCGAGGCGCTTCGCGATGTGAAGGATCCGGAGATCAACAAGAGCTTGGTCGAGTTGAACATGATTCGCAATATCCAGATTGAGGATGGCCGGGTAAGCCTGGATGTCATCCTAACGATCAGCGGCTGCCCGCTCAAGGTAAAAATTGAAGAAGACGTCCGCGATGCGATCAAAGCTTTGGGTGCAAGTGAGGTTCACGTTCGCTTTGGTGCCATGACAGATGAAGAGCGGGCGGCTCTTACGGCCCAGCTTCGGGGGGGAGCTCAAAGAAAGATGGGACAGGCAGGGCCGCTTAACCCGATACTCTCGGACCCGCAGACCACGTTTATCGCGATTACTTCCGGGAAAGGCGGCGTCGGAAAATCGACTGTCACCGTCAATCTGGCCGTATCACTGGCTCGGCTCGGGAAAAAGGTAGGAATTATTGACGCGGATATCTACGGGTTTAGTGTGCCGGATATGATGAATATCGAGCGAAGGCCGACGGTCATCGGCGAGATGATTCTGCCTGTCGAACAGATGGGGGTAAAAGTCATGTCCATGGGCTTTTTTGTCGAAGATAATTCCCCAGTTATCTGGCGTGGGCCAATGCTTGGAAAAATGCTTCGCAACTTTTTTACCGAGGTCCATTGGGGAGACCTTGACTACCTGCTGCTCGACCTGCCGCCCGGAACCGGAGACATGGCATTAGACGTCCATACCATGATTCCCCACAGCAAAGAGATCATCGTCACGACACCTCATGCGACCGCCGCGTTTGTAGCTGCTCGTGCGGGCGCGATGGCGATTCGTACCGGGCATGAGATCCTCGGTGTGGTGGAGAACATGTCGTGGTACGAAGCGAAGGACGGGACGAAGGAATACGTCTTTGGACGCGGCGGAGGAGGAAAGCTGGCGGAACAGCTGGCGACAGAGCTGATTGCGCAAATTCCCCTTGGCCAGCCGGAAAATCACCCGGCAGAACCTGATTACACCCCGTCTGTATACAAGGCGGAAACGCCCATCGGTCAATTATATATGGAGATGGCGGAACGCGTGGATGACAAATGTAAGCAAATTCAGGCGTAAACCGATCACGAATCCAAAAAAGCACCTTTTGCAGGTGCTTTTTTGATGAGTTCTTTTACTTGCTGCTGCCCCCGCCGCCGCCTTTGCCTTTTTTGCCCTTGCCTTTCGTCTTGGCGCCTTTTTTCTCCGTTGTTTTCGGTTTGGTCGCCTCTTCGGTAGCCTTTGTCATCAGCTTCATCATATCAGCTTGGAACAGCGGTGACTGCAGGGATTCCTTCATCACCTGCATCGTTTGCTTGCGATAGGCAGAGCTCTTCATTAAATCCATCATGTTCTTTTCAAATTCGGGGTCTTTCATGACGCTGACCATCATTTTTTGGTACTCCGGATCCTTCATCAGATCCTTCATCAACTTTTTGTTTTCATCCTTCATCGATTTGGCCAGCTGAGTGGTAAACTTGGGATTCTCAAACATTTGCTTCATATGCGGGCTCTTTGGATTGCCCAGTGTTTGAATCATGGTGGTACGCAATGTAGACGAATCAATGGCCATGTTTGCCTTGAATTTCTCGTCTTTCATCATATTAGCAACGGCTTTTTTTGCATCGTCCGTCTGTAATATGTCGAGTACCATGGCTTTCGTTGATTTATAATCGGGTTGTGACGGTGAACTGCTTTGCGATGAACCGCCTCCGCTTCCGCAACCGGTAACGAACAGTGCCACAGTCAACAACAGCGGCAGCCATAAGGAGTTACGGACCTTGTCCAAGTTGGGACCCTCCTTTGAAGTTCTGTCCTTAAAATGTGCATTTTCCTGTACAAATACGCTAGTATTTTCTTGCCTAGGTTGGTACAATCAAAAACGATGCGAATAGGAGGGACTGGCATTGAATTTACGTAAATATGGTTGGCTCTTCTGGACCACGCTGGTGGTAGGGGGAATTGGCGGCTTGCTGGGCGGATTTCTCGTTGCCCGAGAAGAGCTGTTAGCGGGCACTGTCGGCAATTTTTTTATCGGAATGTTGGTAAATCTGCTGGTCGGACTGACAATTAGCGTCCTTGCCCAAATGGGTTTTTTTGCATATATGACCTTAAACTACCTTATGCTTAGTTTTTTGCGGAGCAATAATCTTTGGAAGGGAATTCAAATATTCTTGATTCTGTTTGCCGCTTTTGACATGGTGTATTTGCGCTATTCATTTTACGGCGGAGAACTTGGGCAGTACATCGTGGAACCGCTTTTGCTGCTTTTCGTATCGATCGTAGCGGGAATAGCAAAGGTCAAATTGACAAATGGAAGCGCCTTTGTTCCGACGGTTTTCTTTTTATTCGTCGTCACGGCTGTTGAGTGGGTGCCCGCCCTGCAGCAAAACAACATCCGGTCCATTTTGTTTATGGTGATACCTTTATTATTCTGCAACGTCTGGCAGGTCATGCAGCTGCATCGCCTGGTCAAACAAGAAAGCTGATCCAACCGGACCAGCTTTTTTTAATCAGTTAAGATCCTGGGTTTTTACTTGGGAACCGGCGATCAGTTCGGATACGGTTACAAATTCGTATCCCTCAGCCCGGAGCTTGTCGATGATTTCCGGTAAAGCAATGTGGGTTTGTTTACAGCTGTCACTGGCGTGCATCAGGATGATGTCACCGGGGTGGACTTTGGAGAGGACGTTTTTTACGATTTGGTCTGCACCGGGGTTGAGCCAGTCTTTTGAATCGGTATCCCACTGGATCACCGTGTAGCCCATTTCATCTGCTATTCGCAGCACCCGCTTGTCGAAGTCGCCGTTTGGCAGACGGATGAGATTGGGCTTCTGTTTGGTTAGATCCGTTAAAATGTTATGAGCTTTTTCGATTTGGTTTCGAATTTCTTCGTCGGTATACTTGCTGTAAAAATCGTGTTTATGACCGTGGGAACCGATTTCATAACCTTCCTCGACGATTCGCTTGACGATTTCCGGATGTCGCTGACTCCAGGGCGAGGAAAGAAACATCGTTACTTTATTATTTAGTTTCTTTTCCTTCAGGATATCAAGAATGGGGCCAGGACGAACCTCTCCCCAACTGATGTCAAACGTCAAGGCGATCTTCTTGTCCTTGGTGTCCACTTTGTATATGGCTTGTGGGCCTTTGTCCTTGCTGCTCTGAGCAAAGACTGTGAAGGTATCCCGTTCTGAGTAAATCATCCCGGTTCCGAGCAAAATTGCGGTAAAAATAATCATGGCTTGCTTTAACCGCTTGGCAGTTACAAGGAAAATACATTTCAAGCGATCCCCTCCTTGCCGGAATAAACTGAAAGCCTGTTAACCGTTTGTCCCCTACATTTTATGTAATGTGGTCCAAGATATTCGTTTTCACAGGGGTATAGTGAAAAGTGCTTTCATACGATAAACTAAACCAAGAACAGCGGGGAGGTGTGAGAGGATGTTTTCGCGGATAAAAGCAGTATGGTTTGACAATAAATGGTATTTCCTGGCGGCGAGCTTGCTTCTGATTGGCGGGTTCTTGATTGGCTTTATGAAACTTCCGGCGGTTCAACAGCTGGCTGAAAATATGATGGCTCAGTTAGAGCAAATTGCAAAATCGATGCAGCATGATAAAAGCAGTTCTGCTGCTTTTTGGCTGATTTTTACCAACAACGTATTTAGTTCGATCAAAATGATGCTGCTTGGGTTATTTTTTGCTGTGGTTCCGATTTTCGGCTTATTTGCCAACGGCGTGTTGATTGGGTTTGTCCTTGAACAGCTGCAGCAAGGAGGAGCTAGTCCCCTGCACGTCTTTCTGGTAGGCTTGCTTCCGCATGGCTTGTTTGAACTGCCTGCAGTCGTCTTTGCAGCAGCGCTTGGAATCCGCTACGGGGTACTGGTGATCCGATCGCTGGGTGCGATATGGCGAAAAGAGAAGGCGGCACAGGTGAAACAGGATTGGCGTGCCAACATTAGACAATTTCCCATCGCAGTTTGCATGGTTGTCTTGCTCCTGTTGGTAGCTGCTCTTGTGGAAAGTGTGATTACGCCAAGGTTAATTGAGCAATTCAACTGGCATGTGATGCATATGTAGCATAAAGGAATCCCTTCCCTTCCAAAAGGGCGGGATTCCTTTTTCGAATACACAGTATTGGCGATGGACAAGATACGGGTAGACTCGTTTTTTTAAGCGGAGGCTGATCTTGTGCTCGGATTTTTGTTTTCTACAAAGGAATGTCACGAACTAGAATACCTGCTAAAACGAGAACTGGAAGAGATGTTGCTGGACTTTGGCGACAAACGGATTGATTACTTGGTAAAGCGGGCAATGGAGGAACGGTACTCGATCCTGTTTAAAATGTACGCACGCCTGGCGTCACCCAATGAGATTTCGAAGTACGTCCGCAGAAAGAGAGCCGAGGAGGAAAGAATAACCTAAAAAGGTGAAAACAAAACTATTGACTTTCCGGTTTTAAAATGATAGATTAATTCTTGTGCGATAGAGATCCAAATAACACAGCTTGACAACACCGAAGGATTTTGGTATTATATAAAAGCTGATTTTTGGACAAGATGCTCTTTGAAAACTGAACAGCGAAGCGTTTTAGTGAGTAATCA
>NZ_JBJQOQ010000028.1:0-60984 GCF_046036945.1 Brevibacillus sp. B_LB10_24
CGAAACAAGAAGCCCCCGCCTCTTCAGGCGGTGGGAGCATTCACTTCAGCGTCAACTCCAGCAATAGCTTGCTACTTTGCCCAACTACATCTAGGCTTATCTGCCGATTTCAAGCTGTGAAAGTTGAGATAAGGAGAATAATATGGAGAATAAAAAGTATGGGGTGGCTGCTTTAGGACTCATCGCTTCTATTATATTCTTTTGCACAACAGTGTACTTACAAATACAGAATGGATATGCACGAGATGAAGGAGTTTATGTCTGGGAATTCGTAGGTAATGGATTATGGATACTGCTATTCGGAAGCATGATATGCTTCATTATTTTCCTGAATGTATTAAAAATAAAGAACGAAAGATTATCCATAATAGTATCATCTCTAACACTTGCTATATTGATCGTATATGGCCTCATCATAACAATTGGATGGTTTCTATCTTATCATATACAATCAGGAAACATATCCTTAATAACTTTCGGAGAACTTTAAAAGAGGTTATCGATTCAGATGGTATTCACACTATCTATTATCCCAGGAAAGCTTCTCCAAATGGGAGAAATCATCCGCCCAACTGATCGCCATTTTTGCCCCGAATTCGTCGGGAGCATTACCTTTGCCACACACAAACGGGCGTCATGTGGCTGGGAAAGACTGACGATCTGATCTTCCGCCAATCGCTTTGGGTATGGCTTTGGCACCGGTCTACTGTTTCTTGGCAATCTCCAGGTAGCGTTTACTGGCAGTTGAGCGATAGGTTATCGGTTTCTGGGCCTTCTCGATGAGAGGATCGCGAAGTACCTGCTTTTCTTGCCATCATGATTAGTGTAGTTGGTTCTTTTTCACCAACAGTTAACAGTAAAAAATCAATTTACGGGGATTTGACTTCCACTTTCCTAGGAGGATCTTAATGAGAATGCTGGTACTTCTCATCGTCTTATCGCTATATGTTCAAGGCTGTAGTAAACCCGAATTCGAACCGCAGCAAATAGACAACAGAAGCGAGTATAATCGAAATGTTTAAGGAAGATATTTACTTGCATTCTATGTTCATTTTCGGTTTAAGCAACAAATTAAACAACAAGGAGTTAGATGTTTCGAATGTAAGAGGGTAAGTTGAAGGTTACAGTGAAGGAACGAAAAGGGATGTATATGTAATATTGATAAGTATTACATGAAAAAATTGGATGATGAATACGATCAACAAACAGTCAAACAAATTCAAGATATTATTACATCTCTATGGGAGCTGCCATATACCTTCGACCTTTTTCTTATCGAGAAAAGCGATCAGCAGTTGCTAGCCTACTTGCAAGATTACGGAAAGATTCGGCTTTCGCATTCAGAGGGATCTGCCCACTTCCATTCGGAAAGAAGATTTTCAAGATTATCCTATTTGGAGGGCATATATAGCAGATACACTTCGGTATCTGGAAGCCAACTTCGATGGCGTCGTGATCGTGCCGATGACGCTGGTCAATCGGGAATATTTTCATGAAATCATCACGACGTTGCGAAATGAAGGTCTTGCCATTCAACATTTTGCCTTAACAGCCTCAAAAGAAACGGTATATCGGCGGTTGCGGAAGCGTGGAGACGATCCGAATTCCTGGAACTACAAGCAGGTTGCTAAGTGCGTAGAGGCATTAAACGATCCCTTGTTTGAACGACAGATTCATACAGAAGAAAAATCGATTGAAGCCGTGGCCGAAGAGATTGGCGAAATCGTCGGCATTCCGTTGCACAAGAGAAAAACAAAGCTTGCCCAAATCGCCTACAGAATTTGGGTTCAGTTGAAACACATTAGATGACGAAACGGCTTACTATAGACGACACGGACTCTTTTTTTAGCTTTCGGAGGGGAAGTGTTTTTTCTGTTGACAATTGCCATCGGTATCATTCTCATGTGGCTTACAGTCCTGGAATTACTGACGTTCATCTTGATCAATCATTATGTTTATTTCGGAATCATGTCTCTTCACCTATTCGTTCCATTTTATGTTTTTATGGTCTTTCTGCTGATAGACTATTTATCGGGATTTCCGGAACGTTCCAAGCGGCCGAAAATCATAATTGCAACCACCGTAAGCCTGTTAGTCATCCTCCCCCTTGTCTTCTTTCTCTCCTTGCCAACATACACCTTAGCCCAAGCAAAACAAAAAATGATCCTTGCAGAACGAATTCACTCGATTGATGATCAAGCAACGACAAAAATCACTTCTACGCGAGGATATGACCTGTATATTATTACTGCGGAACGGGATAGTCAAAAAACGAGATATATTTTCAATCCGTATAGTGGAGAATATGGCCTTTGGCCTGATAGTAAATAGGATGGAGGAAATGATGAAAAAACTCCTGTTTTTACCGTTTTTTTTGATCGTCTTTGCCATACAAGGATGTTTGACGAATCAAGTACACGTATTAACGCTTGAAGGAGAATCCGACCATTGGAGCGGAACGGTGAAGCTTACCCTAACGGAAGTCTGGGAAGATCATAAAAAACAAAATGGTGTTTCAAAAAACATCGTCCTAAGACCGAAAGAAGAAATGGAGCTAGAGCGATTAACTTATGATACTTCCTTTAATATCTATGGACTTGGAGGCACAGGGTCAAATTTTACCGCAAAAGAGAATGAGGTTCTCAATGACAAAGTGTATGGAGAAGACATGTTTGGCGGAACTGTTATAGATTGGACTTATGACGAGGTGAAACAGAATTTGGAGTACGCCGCCATTAAAATAGAGTGGGTCAAGGACGGAAACAAATACCACGAAACCATTACCGCAAAGCCTTCATCTCAATGAAAAATGGGGAGAATCAGCCGACAAAAGCGGGCGGCTTATAAACTGCACCGCAGAATCGTCATGACTACTTCGGAAGGTTTAGCAACTCGGGAATCGTAACCAGCTTAACCCCGTCATTTTTGAGCTGTTTAATAATTCCCGGCAGCGCTTGAACCGTACCGGACAGATCCTCTCCTACTCCCCCTGCGGCGTGCTGAAGGATAATAGAACCCGGATGTACATGCGACAGAACGTTCGTTCTGATCTGCTCCGCGCTTAGGTTTTTCCAATCCAATGAGTCGACATTCCAATTGACAATGAACTTGTGTTGGCTTGCCAGCCATTGTATCTGCCGTTCGCTTATATTTCCGTACGGGGGTCTGATAAAAGTTGGCTTATACCCCGCAAAGGATTGAATCAATTGATCTGTTTTCACAATCTGATACTCGAAATCCGCATCGCTTAATTTTGGCAAATTCGGGTGACTGTAAGAATGGTTCCCAATGACATGGCCTTCGTTAACCATTCTTTGTACAATATCGGGATGCGCTTCGACCCGGTTGCCGACTACGAAAAACGTTGCTCGTACACCCTCCTGTTTCAAAACGTCAAGCACTTGAGGTGTAAAACGGTCATCAGGGGCGTCGTCGAAGGTTAAGGCAACTGCACGCTTCGAAGAAGGACCGCTCAATATAAACATGCTTTTGTATTTCGCCCGCAAATCCGCCAACGAAAGCGGATGGGGATTGCGCACCGCTATTTCTGGTCCATCGTGCAAGTTTGGTGTACGAGTCGTTTTCAGGGGTGTGTCCGTAATCCCTTTGGGCGGTACTTGGTTCGTTTTATATGGGGTGCACCCGGAAATCAAGAATACGGATAAAGTGATGATCCATATTGCTTTCATCGTCTGTAAACTCCCTGCTGTCAATTTTAAATTCATCATTATACTACCCGTCATTCTTTGAGATATACTTTGGAGTTCGAGATCGCGCATCATGAGAGGACGATGTAACCAAATTTTTTTGATGTTATGTGACTTTAACTTGTTAAGATTGCATGATACGGTTTCTTTATCATGCAACCATACAGTTGCTTATACTTGACGAGCAACTGTAGAGTTGCTTATACTCGATATATGAATTGGGACAAAGACGCTATATTCAAAGCACTTGGCGACTCGACTCGGCGGCTTATATTAGACGAACTATCCGAACGCAACGAGCTGACATTGTATGAACTTACGGTGCGTCTTATTATGAAGCACGACCTTTCCATTTCGCGACAAGCTGTAGCTAAACATCTTTCTGTATTGGAAGATGCAGGACTCGTAATATCAAAACGAAAGGGAAAATATCGAGTAGTGATATTCAACAACCAACCACTTAAAAATTTGCTGAAAAGATGGATAGAGTAATTTTATAAACCTGGAGGTAAAAACAGTATGAAAATCATTGTTACCAGCATATTCGTACAAGATCAAGACAAGGCACTGGAGTTTTATTCAGAAAAGCTGGGGTTCGTAAAAAAGGAGGACGTTCCCGTTGGAGAATTTAGGTGGATAACGCTTGTTTCTCCCGATGATCAAGACGGTATCGAGCTTTTACTTGAACCGAATGACCATCCTGCCGCAAAGGAGTATCAAAAGAAGATATTCGCCGATGGCATTCCAGCAACAATGTTTGGTGTTGCAGATATTCGCAAGGAGTATAAACGATTAATGGAAAAAGGCGTAAAGTTTACTATGGAACCGACAGAAATGGGCGAAGTCACAATAGCTGTCTTCGATGATACATGCGGTAACCTTATTCAGATCGTGCAGAAGTAACTTCATGGCCAGTTCTAAACGTATGTCAACCCTGCCCTATTAGTAGGACGGGGTTATTTGCAATGACTTAGTACGAAAACCTCCTTTAACTGCGTGAAAAATAGAGGTCATTTTCTTCTGTACGAGTGCGGCCAGCAGGCTCTTATTGAACAAATCTGCTCTTAAGTTGAGAAATGGCTGTTGAGATTTGTCCCGATAAAAGCTTCGAAGAGATCAATAAGAAGTCAGCGGTCAGGATAAGGAAATAAATCAACGATCCGCATGGTGCGGCCGCTTTCGCTCGTGAACACCACATGCTCTCGACTCAACCCCCGCGGGCTCTCCAGGCCGCATGCCGCCGCCAGCGAAAACACGCCTTCCCTCATTTGCAAAATGTAATTCATCACGCGCCACTGCTTTTCTTCTGGCGCCAGTGCGGCTTGATATTTGGCGTCCGTCGTCGTAATTCCAGTCGGACATTTGCCAGTATGGCACTGCATCGCCAGGATGCACCCATTTGCCATCATAAAACCGCGGGCCGAATTGACGCAGTCGGCGCCTAGCGCAAGGGCAATGGCCACTTTGTCAGGAGTGATGAGCTTGCCCGAGGCGAAAATTTTGAAGCGGTTCCGCACGCCAAACTTTCGGGCCGTATCATCGAGGATCAGCAGTGCAGGATAAAGCGGCAGCCCCATTCCGTCCGCCATCGCCTTAAAGGTAGCGCCAGATCCTCCTTCTGAACCGTCCACGGTAATAAAATCAGGGTAGATATCCATATCGATCATGGCCTGGAAAAACGGGTCGAGTCGCTGGGAATCACCCACGACAATTTTGATTCCGACCGGCTTGCCGCCTGCATCCTGCAAGGTTTGCACAAAGCGAAGCGTTTCTTCCGGACTCGTCAAAAATTCGAAGCGATTCGGCGAATTGACCGTCTTGCCTACCGGCACCTTGCGAGCGGCAGCTATTTTTTCGTTTACTTTTATGCCTTCCAGATGTCCGCCGCGTATTTTGGATCCCTGTGCGAACTTTAGCTCAAATGCCTTAATATGGGGGTTGCTTGCTTTTTGTTTATACTCTTCGATGGAAAAATGGCCTGTGTCATCGCGAAAGCCAAACATCCCCGGACCGATTTGGGAGACGACATCAACTCCCGTAGCCAGATGCACATCGGCAACGCCTCCTTCGCCTGTGTTGATCCAGGAACCGCCGGCCATATAGGCACCACTGCCCGTCGACTGGATGTAGTGTTCGCCGACTGCCCCGTAAGAGGTTGCGGAAGCACCGAACATGCCCTTGAGCCGCCACGGGTGCCTGCGGTTTTCCCCGACAACAATGATATCGTCATCGTGCAGCAGCCATCGCTTGATGTTTTGGTCAATGATTTTTTCCTGTCGCGAAAAGAGACCTTCCCTTGTAATCTCGTATTTTTTGCCAGGGACGAGTTCATCGTTATCGACTTTGAGCTCACTCGTCAATTTTGGAAACATCGAATTGGACAAATAATAGCCAGGCTTCTCATAGTCACGTTTGCCCCCAAACGCAATGATATCCGTCCGGTATTTTGCGGCACGTACGACGCCAATAAAATCGTCCCGCGAAAACGGCTTCGCTTCCGTATCGCTATCGAACCAATACTGGCGCAACTCCGGACCGATTTTTTCAAGAAAATAACGCACCCAGCCGAGAAACGGATGGGAACGGATAATCGAATGCTTGGGGCCTTTCGATAAGATGTACATGTAGCTCAAGAAAATAACAGGCGGCAGAACAACGATCACCAGCAAAATGACAAGCAGGACATAAATCATGGAAAGATCGTCCTCCTGAATGGAAATGTAGCAATAACAGGTGTACAACCCTTTTTGAATGATTCCGGGTTTATACTATGCCCTATTTTCAGGCGTACATTAGAAGTATTTCCTTCAATTACAAAGTTGTATCACGATGAGTACATAAAAAAGGGAGTCCCTTTAGAAGGATACTCCGCCATTCTCACCCACAGCCGTCGCCGTTCCGGCAGATTTAAGACCAACGGTATGACGACGACCCGCCGCTATGGTATCTTTAGGCCACCGTTTCACCTTTAACGCCGCTTCTTTCGGTGAAATGCAATCCATGTCTTACCTCCTTAAAACAAGACCTATTTTATTATAACAGTTGCTTTAAGCTTTAGAGACACATGATCTAACTACGATTGAACGCTCCTTCACAGTGGCTCTTCAAAAGCTGAACGGGCAATTGGTCTGTGATGATCCATTTTCATGACCAACCAAAAATGTGTTACTATTGTTTGATTCAAATAAATAGCAGGAAGGATAATGGTGAGAGGTCATGGCTGCAACCATTGGTTTACCCAGAGTGGGAGTAGGAGCAGTTATTCTGAACGAGCAAAACGAGATACTGTTGGTATTGCGAAACCGAAATCCCGAGAAAGATACGTGGAGTATTCCCGGAGGAAAAGTCGATCCGTATGAACCGCTGGAGACCTGCGTAATCCGCGAGATCAAAGAAGAGGTAAATCTCGATGTCGGGATAAAAGCACTGCTTTGCACGGCGGAAATCATCCGGCCCGAGAATGCGGAACATTGGCTTTCTGTTATCTACGAGGTGACCGTCCGGAGCGGAGAACCGGTTAACATGGAGGCAGACGGAGCGATCGGCGACGTCAGGTGGTTTCCGCTTCATGAACTTCCTTCGAACCTGGCCAGTTTCACCGTACCTGCGATACAACATCTGCAGCAGCGAAACAGCCAATGATTGATCATACCGTATTTACTCATTCAGAATGAACACGTATAGCCCAACGTGAGGCCGCATTTTTCTTCCGAAAGATGCGCCTCTTTATTTGCAGGGCGAGTGGACAAATAGGGCTAATTTTTCTATGGATGATATTTTCAGAATAATATTAACAAACAGAATATTTTGTGATATAAAAGAATCTACGAAGGAAAAACTGCCATGATAGAAATAACCGAAGGATAAAATTCTATAGAGGGTGATGAGCTTTTATGCCCATCGAGCCATTAATCAAGGAAAAATTCGCGGAACTCTCGCCGGGGCAAAAAAAAGTAGCCGAGTTCTTGCTTGGGCAAATGGAAAAAGCTGCGTTTTATACGGCAGTACAGATTGGCAAGGAGGTGGATGTCAGCGAAACGACGGTGATCCGACTCTCGTATGCGCTGGGATTTAACGGCTTCTCGCAAATGCAGGCCTGCATTCAGGAACAAGTATTGAAGAATCACGAATTCGCCGGGCTGCGCCTGCATGACAAGAGCGAAGAGAGCCAGAGAGAGAACAATCCGTTTGTCCAGGTCGCGGAAAGAGAAATCGAAATATTGAGACAGATGATGACACAATTAAATGAATCTGATCTTTGGAAAGCGGCGGACTGGGCAATCGGGGCAGATCAGGTGCTGGTCGTCGGCTACCGGGCCTCCTATGCCGCGGCTTATTGGTTTTCCTTTGAACTTAGCATGCTCCGCGACAATGTTTCCTTAATACCGGCAAGCGGAGATCCGTATGAAAAGCTTTTGGCGTTAAACGAGAAGTCTGTTGCCTTCGCGATCTCGTTTCCCCGCTATACCAAAGAGACCCTGGCCGTAGCCGAGTGTGCAAAACAGCGTGGGGCCAGGCTGATCGGGGTAACAGACCGGGTGCTGTCACCGATTGGCCGGATTTCTGACGTTACGTTTACGACGGATGTAAACCCCAGCTTTGGCAATTACTCCGTTTCCGCCATTTTGAACCTGTTAAATATGCTCATTACCGCTATTGGCATCAAGGACGAAGCGGCGATCCACAGCAGAACCCGCAATCTGGAGCAGATCTACTCCAATTTTGGGACTTTTATCGAATAAATCCGGAGCGTCCTAGAGAGGTCGGCTTTTCAGGCCTCCGGATTTTAGGCTAATCTGGCACGTCAGATTGACATCTGAATAGGGGGTAAACCATGAAGCGAAGAGTATTGCTCAGTATTTTCATGCTTATCTTTGCCTGCTCCACTGTATTGGCTGCTTGTTCGGGATCCTCAACATCTGCAGGGGAGCAAAAGGAACTGGTCGTGGCGCTGGATGCCGACGTTCCTACGCTGGACCCGCATATGCACAACGAGCCCAACGCCATTACGTTAAATTGGCATATATTTGACTCTTTGTTATTTTTGACCAGTGATCTGAAAATCGAGCCGGGCCTGGCAGAAAGCTACGAGCAAAAAGACGAATTGACCTGGGAATTTAAACTGAAACAGGGCGTCAAGTTCCACAATGGCGAAGAGTTCAATGCCGATGCGGTGAAGTTTTCTCTGGAGCGCGTCTTGAATGAGGAGCAAAAAAGCCCGCAGCGCGGCAATATCAGCCAGATCGACAAAGTGGAGGCAGTCGACCCTTACACAGTCGTCATCAAAACCAAAGAGCCGTACAACCTGCTGCCGCAGCGCCTGTTCTACTTGAGCATTGTCCCGCCCAAATACCTGCAGGAAGTCGGGGACAAGGAATTTGCCGAGAAGCCGGTCGGCACGGGACCCTATAAGTTCGTCGAGTGGACAAAGGGAGATAAAATCGTGCTGGAGAGCAATCCCGATTACTTCAAGGGGGCGGCGAAAATCGGCAAGGTCACGTTCCGGGTCATTCCCGAAGTGGCGACGCAGATCGCCGAGCTGCAGAGCGGCGGAGTAGACGTCATCCGCATGGTTCCGCCGGATATGATGGCCCAACTGGAAGGCAACAGCCAGATTGAGACGGCATCCGTACCGCTGTTGCGCGTCTTTTACATGGCCTTTGACACCCGTAAAAAACCGTTTGACGACAAGCGCGTCCGCCAGGCGATGAACTACGCGATCAACCTGGACAGCATTGTTGAGAAGGTATACGGGGGAAAGGCAGTCCGAACGCCGGCAGGGGTCAACCCCAATCATTTCGGCTTTGACGAGAGCATCCAGCCGTACCCGTACGATCCGGAAAAAGCCAAGGCGCTGCTCGCGGAAGCGGGGTATCCGAAAGGTTTTGAGACGGAGATTCACTATTTTACGCCGGGAACAGGCCAGCAAACGGTGGATGCCGCCATCTCCGATCTGAGCAAAGTGGGCATCAAGGTGAAGGCGAAATTTTATCCCGAATCCAGTTCCTTTGTGGAAAAACAGCGCGCCGGAGATTTGCCGTTCCGCATGGGGCACTGGGGGAGCTACTCTGTATACGACGCCGATGCCATCCTGCAGCCGATGTTCCACAGCCAAGGAGTGTACGGCAAATACTTCAACACGCCTGAATTGGACAAGCTGATCGATCAAGGCCGCTCCCTGGCTGATCAGGGGAAACGCAAAGAAATCTACAGCCAGGCGCAAAAGCTGCTCCATGACGAAGCACCATGGGTCTTCCTCTTCTCTCCCATGGACAACCAGGCGTACAATGCAAAACTGAACTTCAAGGCCAGGGCAGACGAACGGATTTACGCGTACGAGATCGATTACAAGGAATAGGGGAAGGGCATCTTCCCCTTCCTGCTGCATAGGGGGTGACTGTATGGGGTTGATCGTAAAGCAGTGTCTGCGAATCTTCCTCGTCCTGTTCGGGATTTCCACCATCTCGTTTTTTCTGATTCACTTGTCCGGAGATCCCGTCTTGCTGATGCTGCCTCCGGAAGCAACCCAGGAGGAGGTGGAGGCGTTTCGCCATCAGATGGGGTTTGACCGCCCCGTATCGGAACAGTATCTGAATTTCCTCTCCCAGGCTGTTCGCGGCGATTTTGGAGAATCGCTCAAATTTCACAAGCCGGCGCTGCACGTGGTTGGAGAGAGGATACCGGCCACCATCGAGCTTACCCTGATGTCGACGCTGATCAGCATCCTGATCGCCATACCGCTGGGGATCTACTCGGCAGTCAAGCGTAATTCCATTGCAGAGAACGTCGTTACCGTGCTGGTGTTTCTCGGCCAATCAATGCCGATATTCTGGACGGGGATTATGCTCATGCTGCTGTTTGGCGTGAAATTACACTGGCTGCCGGTATCGGGGCGGGGGACCTTCCTGCACCTGGTGATGCCCGCGGTTACCCTGGCGATCTGGGTGGCGCCGACGCTCCTGCGCATCGTTCGCTCCAGCATGCTGGAGGTGCTTTCACATGATTACATTCGCACGGCCCGATCCAAGGGCTTGGCCGAGGCTGTCGTCATCTACAAGCATGCGTTGAAGAACGCTGCGATCCCGATCATTACGGTCATCGGGTTTCAAATCGGCAAGCTGCTTGGCGGAGCAGTCGTAACGGAGACAGTCTTCGCTTGGCCGGGTGTTGGGCAGTTGGTTGTCAACGCGATTTACACCGCCGACTATCCGCTGGTGCAAGCGTGTGTGGTCGCCTTGGCGCTCATCGTCGCAGTGATGAATTTTACCGTGGATTACATGTATAGCTATCTGAATCCAAAAATCAAGTCCGGATGAGCGAGGTGAATCATACATGAGTGAACTGGAATTGCAGATTCCGCATGACCGCGAGCAGCAGACAGAGAAGCCGGTTGTGTCCGAGTGGCGAAAAAAGTATCGCAAGTTTGTCAAAAACCCGATCGGCATAGTTGGTCTGATCATGGTTGCCGTCATCGTCATTATCTCACTAGCAGCTCCGCTCATCACCAGCCACGATCCGATTGAAGTGGACCTGGATAAGAAGCTGAGCCCGCCCGTCTGGATGGAAGGCGGCACGTGGGAGCATTGGCTGGGAACGGATGAGGTAGGCAGAGACGTCTGGTCGAGGCTGGCCTTCGGTTCACGTGTATCCCTTGCCGTCGGCTTTTTTGCCGTCGTGATCTCGCTCACCCTGGGTACGGCCTTGGGAGTGCTTGCCGGATACTTTCGCGGGAAAACAGACTTCTTCATCTCGACCGCGATCGATATCATGATGGCCTTTCCCTTTATTCTGCTCGCCCTTGCCGTCATCGCCGTGCTGGGACCGAGCCTGCTGAACATGATTCTCGTGCTGGGTTTTACCGATTGGACACAGTACGCCCGGCTGGTTCGCGGCGAGGTGATCGGCCTGCGCGAACAGGAATTCGTGCAAGCCGGGTACGCGTTGGGCAGCCGCCATTGGCGCATCATCTGGAGACATTTGCTGCCTAACTGCCTGCCCTCGGTAATCGTGCTGGGAACGCTGGCATTGGCCCGGGCAATCCTGATGGAATCGTCGCTCAGTTTTTTGGGACTTGGGGTAAGCTCGCCGACGCCGAGCTGGGGCTTTATGATGAGCACCGGCCGGCCCTACATCGCGTCCGCCTGGTGGCTTGCCACCCTGCCGGGGATCGCGATCCTGATCACCGTGTTGGGGATTAACCTCGCCGGCGACCGGATTCGCGATCTGCTCGATCCCAAAGTAGATTAATCTGATGAGGAGAGGTTGAGATGAAAGCAGACAAGATCGTATTGAGAAAGATGCAATTGACATTGAAGGCGCCGTTTCGGACAAGCTTTGGCACCCAGACGGTGCGCAGCTTCTTTTTGACCGAGGTCCATACCAAAGACCACGTGGGGTATGGTGAGTGCGTCGTTTCGGCCAACCCGTTTTACAGCGAGGAAACGGTCGGAACAGCCTGGCACATCGTGGAGGATTTTCTCATCCCGATGATCTTTGAGCAGGGGGAAATCTCCCACCCGGACGAGATCGGCCGGATCTTCGGGCCGATTCGCCGGAACAATATGGCAAAAGCGGCCTTGGAAGGCGCCTACTGGGACCTGTACGCCAAACAGCAGGGAATTTCCCTGGCCCAAGCCCTTGGCGGAACGAAGGAAAAGATCGAAGTCGGAGTAAGCATCGGCATTCAGGAGGAGATCGACGACCTGTACCGATTGGTTGAGCAATTTCTCGAACAAGGCTACCGGCGGATGAAGATTAAGATCAAGCCGGGAAAAGACGTCTCCGTTATCCGCGGGCTGCGGCAGCGGTTTGGAGATATTCCGATGATGGCCGACGCCAATTCCGCCTATACGCTGGATGATGTGGGAATATTCGAGCAGCTGGACGAAATGAACCTGATGATGATCGAGCAGCCGCTGGCCCATGACGATATCTTCGATCACGCGAAATTGCAGCGGCAGCTGAAAACGCCGATCTGCCTGGACGAGAGCATCCACTCGTGCGAGGATGCCCGCAAAGCGATCGAGCTGGGCAGCACGCGAATCATCAACATTAAAGTAGGGCGTGTCGGCGGACTGTCCGAGGCCAAGCGGATACACGACCTATGCCGGGAACACGGGGTTCCTGTCTGGTGCGGCGGCATGCTGGAATCGGGGATTGGCCGGGCTCACAACATCGCGATCACCTCGCTGCCCAATTTCAGCCTGCCTGGCGATACCGCCGGTTCCTCCCGCTACTGGCAGGAAGACATCATCGATCCGGAGGTAGTCGTTTCCCCCGATGGAACCATTCCCGTTCCGGCCGGTCCAGGCATCGGCTACCGTCCTGTGCCGGAACTCTTGGACAAGTACACAACAAGCAAAAAAGAGTACGCCAGGGGGTAAATATGGGGACGATTTCCGCTGTGCGGCCGGGGCTCCACCATCTGCAGATGTCCTTTCGGTTGGACACGCTGGTTTGGGGCTCGCAAATCCTTACTGCCGCAATGCTGGCAGCCGCTGAATCCTGATGGAAGGAGGGAACCACATGCAACCGATTCTGCAGGTAGACAATCTGACGATTGGGATTCGCGGTGAAGAGGGAGAATTTCAGCCCGTAAACGGAGTCAGCTTTGAAGTGTTTCCCGGAGAAACGCTGGGGATCGTCGGAGAGTCGGGATGCGGCAAGAGCGTAACATCTCTGTCGATCATGGGACTGCTGCCGCAGGGAATCGGCAGGATCGCCGAAGGAAGCATCCGCTTTCAAGGCCGGGATCTGACAAAATTGCCGGCAAAAGAGCTGCGAAAGCTTCGCGGCAACGAGATCTCCATGATCTTCCAGGAGCCGATGACTTCCCTCAATCCGGTCTATACGATTGGCGAGCAGCTTGGCGAACAGATTCGCCTGCACTTGGGCCTGTCCAAAAGGGAGGCGAAGGAACGCTGCATCGACTTGTTGCAGATGGTTGGCATCCCGCGGGCCGAAGGGATCGTCAAGGAATACCCGCACCAGTTATCCGGCGGGATGCGGCAGCGGGTGATGATCGCGATGGCGATGTCTTGCCAGCCTCAGCTTCTGATCGCAGATGAACCGACGACGGCTCTGGATGTGACGATCCAGGCACAAATCCTCGATTTGATGAGAAAAGTAAAACACACCAACGGGACATCGATTATCCTGATCACCCATGACCTGGGCATCGTCGCCGAAATGTGCGACCGGGTCGTCGTCATGTACGCCGGGCAAATCATTGAGCAGGCGCCCGTTCGCGAGCTTTTCAACCATCCCGCCCATCCTTATACAAAGGGGCTGATCGCTTCGATCCCCAAGCTGGAGGAGCAAAAACGGCGCTTGTACTCGATCAAAGGAAGCGTGCCGCATCCTTCATCGATGCCGTCCGGCTGCCGGTTTGCCCCGCGGTGTGAGTTTTTTCGAGAGAGCTGCCGGGTGGCGCCGCCGCTGTTTTCGCTCAATCAAACGCATCAAAGCCGCTGCTGGCTTGCCGAGGAAGGGGGCCGTGAGCATGGGGGAGACATTGCTGCAAGTACATGAGCTGAAAAAATACTTTCACTCCAAAAAAAGATTGGGCAAACCAGATACAATCATCAAGGCGGTCGACGGGGTCTCCTTCGAGATTCAAAAGGGCGAGACCGTCGGATTGGTCGGTGAGAGCGGCTGCGGCAAATCGACGACAGGCCGGGCGCTGCTTCACTTGATCAAGCCGACAGGCGGAGAAGTAGTCTACAAGGGCAAGCCGCTATCCCGCCTGTCGGTGAACGAGCTGCGCCATTTGCGCCAGGAGCTGCAAATCGTCTTCCAGGATCCGTACGCTTCCCTCGACCCGCGAATGAAGGTACGGGATATCCTGCTCGAGCCGCTGGAAATCCACGGGATTGGCACAAAAAAGGAACGGCTGAAAAAAGTAGAGGAGATACTTGAAGTGGTTGGACTTGGCGAGCACTACGCCAACCGATTCCCCCATGAATTTAGCGGAGGGCAGCGGCAGCGCATCGGCATTGCCCGCTCGCTGATTTTGCACCCGGCGCTGATCGTGGCGGACGAACCGGTATCGGCGCTGGATGTCTCGATCCAGTCGCAAATTCTGAATCTGCTGCAGGATTTGCAGGAACAGTTCTCGCTGACCTACTTGTTTATTTCGCACGACTTGAGTGTCGTCAAGCACATCAGCGACCGGGTTGGCGTCATGTACCTGGGCAGGTTGGTCGAATTCGCCCCCAAGGAAAGGCTCTACGCGCAGCCGGCCCATCCCTATACCCGGGCCTTGCTGTCGGCTGTCCCGGTTCCCAATCCGGATGCGGCCTTGGAGCGGATCATCCTGACCGGAGATGTGCCGAGCCCGGCCAACCCCCCATCAGGCTGCGCGTTTCATACGCGGTGCCCGCTGGCGATGGAGAAGTGCAAAACAGACCGTCCCGAATTCAGGCAAGTCGATGCCGAGAGTCACTACGTGGCGTGTCACCTGCAAGACGAATAAGCTTCTGCACACAACCCCTCACCAACAGATGGCAGTTACCGAACACAGGTATCTGCCATTTCTTTTTCTCTTCCCTTACTCCTCCGCTTTTCAAATCGACCGTTCACCAACCATATTAACGTCTGAGGTAAAATTATGATTTTGCGGTTTTTTCGTCGTTCGTTGAAAAACCATAATATAAAGAAAATGAGAGCGTTTTGAAGAATTCTTTTGAATTTTAACAAAAAGTGTCCATTATTTTAGTTATATGAACTTTGAGAATATAAAGCCCATTTAGTATATTATGCATTAAATGCGAATGTTTTTAAAACATAACAAATAGGTAAAGGAGGAAATGTCATGTCTTCATCTGTCGTCCCTGAGCAAAAACTGTTAACCTTGAAAAAAGAAAACGGTATTGCAGAAATTCATTTGCATGTCAACAAAACCAACTCTTACAACCTCGACTTCTACCGGGAGTTGAATGCAGCGATTGACGATATCCGCTTTGACAACGATATCAAGGTAGCCATTCTGATGAGCGATATGCCCAAGTTTTTTTCCGCCGGAGCGGACATCAACTTCCTGAAAGCGGCCGAACCCCGTTTTAAAACGCAATTCTGCCTGTTCTGCAACGAAACGCTGGACAAGATGGCACGCTCCCCGCAAATTTTCATCGCCTGCCTGGAAGGGCATACGGTCGGGGGCGGATTGGAAATGGCCCTGGGCTGCGACCTGCGCTTTATGGGTGACGAGGCCGGAAAGATCGGGCTGCCGGAAGTGTCGCTCGGCGTACTGGCCGGTACGGGCGGGACGCAGCGTCTGGCTCGTCTGATCGGTCATTCCCGCGCCCTGGACATGAACATCACCGGCAAGACGATCAGTCCCCAGGAAGCGAAGGAGATCGGCCTCGTAAACGATGTGTTTCCGCAAGCCGAGACGCGTGAAAAAGTGCTGGAGTACGCGAGAAACATCGCAAACAGCGCCACCTATGCCATCTCCAACATCAAGCTGTCGATCATGAACGGCAAAGAAATGCCGCTGAATGCAGCAATTCGCTACGAAGGCGAACTGCAAAACCTGTTGTTCCGCTCCGAGGATGCAAAAGAAGGCTTGAGCTCCTTCTTGGAAAAACGCCAGGCGAACTGGAAGGGCCTGTAAGAAAAAAGTGCAATGTCGGCTGCACAGCTGATATTGCGTTTTTTTCAGGCAAAGATACGAGCAGCTCTTGATCATCGTTACAGCGCAAAGCACCCGCTGCAAAAACTCGACTACATCTTATGAAAGCGCTTCAATACATGTCTTTGACTGGATTGCAAGTTGGACTATTTATCCTTCCTGGAAGGTGATGAGGTAGAGATGGAAGTAAGAGGTTTAGGGGTTAGGTACAATGCAGCAGCACGCTTTATCGACGAAAACGTAAATAACGGCATCGGAGACAAGGTGGCCATCTACTACGAGGACCGGCAGATCACCTACAAACAACTGCAGAATAGCGTGAATCAGGCAGGGAATGCGCTGAAAAAGCTCGGGCTGGAGATGGAGCACCGGATTCTCCTGGTGTGTCACGACACCCCGGAATTTATCGCTTCGTTCTACGGGGCCGTCAAGATTGGCGCCGTGCCGATTCCCGTCAATACGATGATGCATCCTTCCGATTACGAATACTTTTTAAACAACAGCCGGGCCAAGGCGATGATCATTCACTCCGACATCTGGAGCAAAATTCGCCATCTGCAAAGCCGGTGTCTCTACCTGGAGCACGTGATTGTGGTCGGCGAGGCGGAAGGCGGAGTGGCCCATGTGCACGCCTACGACGAATGGATCGGCGGGGAATCGGCCGAGCTGGAACCGGCCTCGACCAATTACGACGATGCTGCGTTCTGGCTGTACAGCTCGGGAAGCACGGGAAATCCCAAGGGCGTCATCCACCTGCAGCACGACATGCAATTCGCCCTTGACACGTACGCCAAAAGAGTGCTGAAGATGACGGAGTCCGACATCACATTCTCCGCCTCCAAGCTGTTTTTCGCCTATGGGCTGGGCAACGGGATGTATTTTCCTTTAGGGGTCGGCGCATCGACCGTGTTGATGCCGGAACGCCCGCTGCCCGAAAAGGTATTCGAAACCATCGAGAAGTACAAGCCGACGATCTTTTTCGGGGTGCCGACGCTTTACGGCGCGATGATCGACCTCGTCGAGCGCAGCGGGAAAACATACGATCTTTCTTCGATCCGGATCAGCGTATCGGCAGGAGAGGCGCTCCCGGCCAAGTACGTTCGCAAGTGGAAGGAGCTGTTCGGTACGGACATCCTTGACGGGCTCGGATCGACGGAGGTGCTGCACATCTTCCTGTCCAATCAGATCGGCGATATTCGCGAAGGCAGCTCGGGCAGGCTCGTCCCCGGGTACGAGGCGAAGATCGTCAATGAAATGGGCGTGGCGCTCTCAGCGAACGAAACCGGCGACCTGCTGGTGAAGGGCGACAGCATTGCCCACGGCTACTGGAACCTCCACGAGGAAAACAAGCGGAAGTTCAGCGGAGAATGGCTGCACACCGGCGACAAGTACTACGTCGACGAGGAAGGGTATTTCTGGTACTGCGGCCGTTCGGACGACATGATCAAGGTGGGGGGAATCTGGGTCTCGCCCATCGAAATTGAAAACGCTTTACTTCAACACGAAGCTGTCCTGGAGGTTGCCGTCGTCGGCGTGCAGCAGGAGGAAAACCTCACGCATCCGAAAGCGTTTGTCGTGTTGAAAAACGGCGTCACTCCGATTGACAGCCTGAAAAAGGATATGCAGGATTACTTGAAGCAAAAGCTGGCGCCGTACAAGTACCCGAGGTTGATTGAATTCGTCGATGAGCTGCCAAAGACATCAACCGGCAAAATCCAGCGGTTCAAACTGAGAATCAGTTAAATAGAGCTTCCGTCATTCTTGCCATTAAGAGGGAATTAGCATACTCTAGATATCAGTGATAGAAGAAACAAGTCTCGTCAATAGAAGGTGAAAGATATGAAACCAAGGTCACTGATGATCACTCTCTACGGAGATTTTATTCAGTACTATGGCGGAGAAATCTGGATCGGCAGCCTCATCCGGATCATGTCGGAATTCGGAATTTCTGAATCCTCTGTCAGGGGGGCGACGCTCCGCATGGTGCAGCAGGATCTCCTGCAGGTAAGAAGAGTCGGAAACAAGAGCTACTACAGTTTGACCGAGAAGGGCAAAAGAAGGATCGAAGACGGCGTAAAAAGGGTGTACTCCATTCGCGATCACAAATGGGACGGATTATGGCGGATTTTGACCTATTCTGTGCCGGAGGAAAAGCGGGAGCTGCGAAACCAGATTCGCAAGGAGTTGAACTGGACGGGATTCGGGCTTGTATCCAACAGTGTCTGGGTCAGCCCGAATCCCTTGGAAGAACAGATCATGGAGATGATCCGCACCTATAATCTGGAAAATTATACCATGTTGTTCGGCTCCAGCTCTGTCGTCTCCCATGACAATCAGTACATCATCGACAAAGGATGGAATCTGCAGGAAATCGAGGCCGAATACAACGGTTTTATCGAGTCCTATCAAGCCAAATACGAGCTTTTGAAAGAGCGCGTCTGGAATAATACGCTGACAGATGTGGAGTCCTTTTTGGAGCGCACCCATCTTGTTCACGAGTTCCGAAAGTTTCTGTTTAAGGACCCGGGATTTCCCAAGGACCTCCTGCCCGAGCACTGGAGCGGAAGAAGCGCCAGAGATCTGTTTTGGAATATCCACCAATTGATCTCCGTGTCCGCCGTCCGCTTCTTCGAGTCCGTGTTTGAACACGCGCCTGATCGGTCTGTCCAGCCAAACCGCGACAAAGCGATCAATCCGTTTGCGGAGATCTACGTTAGTTAAGGAGGGAACATACGACATTTGACCTCGGAGAGATCAGCCTGGATGGGAAGCCTTCGCGACTTCCCCAAGCACTTGTCTGTTGCCAGCGTATCCAACGGGATTATCGCCTGGCTGTTTGGGGTCACAGGACCTTTGCTGATCGTGCTGCAGTCAGCCGCCAAAGGGAATGTCACTATGGACGTGACCATCTCCTGGATTTTTTCCATCTACGTCGTCGGCGGCGTTTTGACGCTTGGAATGTCGCTGTACTACCGCCAGCCAATCCCGGTTGCCTTTTCCATTCCCGGCGCTGTTTTGGTCGGGAGCTCGCTCATGCAGCATACGTTTGCCGAGGTCGTCGGAGCGTACTTCATTACGGGCCTTTTGGTCGTGGTTCTCGGCGTCACCGGGATTGTCAAGCGAATCATGAAGATCTTGCCGATGCCGATCATGATGGGCATGGTCTCCGGGGTCCTGCTGCCCTTCGGAATCGATATCATCACTTCGACTGTAGAAGCGCCCTTGCCAAATGGCGCGATCTTGGCCGTCTACCTCCTGTTTTCCGCTTTTCCCCTGCTGGCGAAGCGATTTCCGCCGCTGCTCGCCGCCTTGCTGGCCGCTTTTTTGCTGCTGTATCTGTCGGGCATGCTGCAGGCAAACGGCGCAGCGTTTACACTGGCGAAGCCCCAGGTGTTCCTGCCATCGTTCGACCCGGGCGCGATCGGCGAGCTGGTGATTCCTTTGACGCTGACGGTCATTGCCATTCAAAATGCGCAGGGAATCGGCCTGCTCGGTACTAGCGGCTACCAGCCGCCGGTCAATGCCATGACCAACTGGAGCGGCATCGGATCGCTGATCAACAGCTTTTTCGGCGCCCACTCGGCATGCATCGCCGGACCGATGACGGCGATTATCAGCGGGAGCGATACCGGACCGCGGGAAGGAAGGTATGTCGCGGCGGTTATTGTTGGAATCTTGTGGATTTTGTTTGGCGTGTTTGCCCCGATTGCCGCGATGATGACGCAGATCGTCCCGGCTCATCTGATCAAGCTGCTCGGCGGTTTGGCGATGGTTGGCGTGTTGGCGGGCTCGCTTGCGTCCAGTTTTTCATCGCGCTTCAAGCTTGGGGCGCTGTTCTCATTTATCATCACCGTCTCCGGCGTCTCCCTCTTTCACATCGGAGCGCCGTTTTGGGGATTGGCAGGCGGCACGCTGGCGTCACTCGTACTGGAAAGAGCAGACTTTTCACCTTCGGCCGGGAACCAGCAGGCCAAAGGTGTGAAAAAAGGTGGTAATGAACGTGAAAGCGACTCGGCATGAACTGATAGAAGTTGCACAAGGCCGTCGAACTGCTGACCTCTACATCAAGGGCGGCACGGTAATCAATGTGTACTCCGGCGAGTTTCTGCGGCAAAATGTAGCGGTATACAAAGATTGCATCGCCTATGTCGGCGAGAGCGAAGCGTCAATCGGCGAGAAGACAAAGGTGATTGATGCAAAGGGAAAATACGTCGCCCCGGGCTACATCGAGCCCCATGCCCATCCCTGGGTCGTCTATAATCCCGTCAGCTTGACCAAGAAGGCGTTGTCCCTCGGAACCACCACTGTTGTCAACGACAATCTGTTTTTTTACCTGCACATGGGAGCGGACGGATTTGCCAAAATGGCGGAAGATTTGCGCGAGCTTCCCGGCAACAATCTGTGGCTGGTCCGCTTGGTGTCCCAGGCCGACTACCCGACAGAGCGTGAGGAGTTCAACCAGGAGTCTGTCCGCCGCTTGCTCGCCATGGACGAGGTGGTCGGCAGCGCAGAGGTGACCCGCTGGCCGCTTCTCTACAACGGCGATCCGTTTTTGCTGGAAACGATTGACTATCTGAAAGGTCTGGGGAAGATTTCCGACGGCCATACCGCCGGATGCTCGTACGAAAAGCTGAATTCCATCGTGGCCGCCGGCATCAGCGCCTGCCATGAAGCGATCACCGCAAAGGAATCCCTTGACCGGCTGCGCCTTGGCATGTGGACCACCTTGCGCAACAGTTCGCTGCGTCCTGACCTGCCGGAGATCATCACGATGATTACGGAGGGGAAGGTGGCGACAAACCGGATCCTGATGACGACAGACGGTCCGCATCCTGCCTTTATCGAGGAGGAGGGGCTTGTCGACGGCCTGCTGCGAAAAGCGGTTGGGCTCGGACTGCCGCCGATGCAGGCGCTCCAGATGGTAACGATCAATGCGGCGACGTTTCTGCGCATGGACGAGAAGATCGGCGGGATCGCCCCTGCTAGACGCGCCGATTTGCTGCTGCTGCCTGATCTGACCGACTTCCGGCCGGAGCTGGTGATATCCGCAGGGGAGGTCGTCGCCGCCAAGGGGGAACTGCTCGTCCAGATTCCGGAGCTGGATTGGGAGCGATACCTCTCTGTCAGACCGTTTGACTTGGCCAAAGCGGATTTGGCGCAGGCCGATCTGCACCGCTGTCCGCATGGGGCGGCGGATGAGCCTGTTCCTGTCATCAGCTTCCGCAGCACCGTGATCACGACGCAAAAACAGATGAACCTGCCGGTAGAAAAAGGGTATGTGGATCTCTCCGCACAGTCAGGTCTGGTTTACGCCAATCTGATTGACCGCGCAGGGAAATGGGTGACGCACGGCATTATGGAACATTTCGCTACAAACCTGGAAGGCCTGGCCTCCACCTACAATACTACCACCCAGCTGCTGACCATCGGCCGGGATCCGGAAGCGATGGCGCTCGCGGCTGCACGGGTGCACGAGCTGGGCGGCGGCATTGTCATCGCAGAGGGCGGGCGGGTAATCCTGGAGATTCCGCTGCCTTTGACCGGGATGATGACGGATTCCCCTTCCTTTGAACAAGCGGTCGAATATCAAAACCAACTGCTGGCTGCCGTGCAACAGCGCGGTTATCCGTTCCACGACATCTTGTACACCCTGCTGTTTTTGACTTGTGACTTTCTGCCGGGACTGCGCCTGGTTCCGCTCGGACTTTACGATGTGCGAGCGAACGAGGTCGTCAGGCCAGCCGTAAAAACATTGTTGCAGAGGGGATGAAGTCCGTGAAATCGTATCAATTGATCAGCTTTGCCCAGCGGGATCGCGTAGCTGAACTGGTGTTGAAGCGGCCGCCGGTCAACGTTATGAACATTGAGATGATGGAAGAGATCGCAGATGCGCTATCCTCCGTCTGCAAGGAGGAAAACCTGCACGCTCTGGTGATTCGCGCGGAGGGAAAAGCGTTTTCAGCCGGCGTTGCGGTCGAAGATCACATGGGCGAAAAGACGGAGCCGATGATTCACCTGTTTCACAAAATGTTTCACCGGCTGATCGAGGTTCCTTGCCCGACCATCGCCGTGGTCGAGGGGGCAGCGATCGGCGGGGGCTGCGAACTGGCGACCTTTTGCGATCTGGTCATCGCCACAGACCGGGCCAAGTTCGGTCAGCCGGAGATCAATCTGGCGCTGTTTCCGCCGGTATCCGTCGTGGCCTTCCCCTGGTTGACAGGGCTGAACCGAACGATGGAGCTGCTCTTGACCGGCGAGACGATCAGCGCCCAGACGGCGTATGAGTGGGGACTCGTCAATAGGGTCGTTTCACCTGACGACTTGGAGGCGGCGCTGGAGCAGCTCCTCGACAACCTGCGCAGCAAAAGCCCGCTTGCCCTGCGCCTGACCCGAAAAGCGGTGCGCGAGGCGATGGCCGTGTCGTTTGCGGCTGCGATCGGCAAGGTGGAACAAATCTACTTGCGGGACCTGGTCTATTCAGACGATGCCCAGGAGGGCTTGCAATCGTTTCTGGAGAAGCGGCCGCCCGTCTGGAAGAACCGCTAGGAGGAGGGCAACATGGAGATACAACGCATAAGCGATACGCTGTTCCGGATTCCGGTCCCCGTGCCATTCCCGATGAAATACGTGTACTGTTACCTGTTTCGGGGAGACCAGGGGAGTGTAGTGGTTGATGCAGGCTTTAACTACCCCGAAGCACAAGAGGCGTGGAAGGCTGCTTTTCGTCAATTGGACGTGCACACGCGCGATGTAAAGGCGATCTACCTGACTCACTTTCACCCCGACCATCTCGGGTTGGCTGGCTGGATGCAGGAGTTGACCGGAGCGCCGGTGTATCTCAGCGACATCGATCGGGAGATGGCGCTGCGAACCTGGGGGACGGACAGCAGCCAGACAAGGCTGGTCGCACAGATGTGCGTCAAACACGGCGTGCCGTCCGAGCTGGCAGAGAAGATCGCGGAAAGCATGGAAAAACTGAGCCAGCATGTGCTGCCGCTCGCACAGCTTCAAGCCGCTCCGATTACGCAAGCGGATTTGGCGGGAGAAGCGTGGCAAATGATCCACACACCGGGACACAGCGACGGGCACGTCTGTTTTTACCAGCCAGAGCGCAAGTGGCTGCTGGCGGGGGATCATCTGCTCGATAAAATCACGCCCAACATCAGTCTGTGGCCGGGATGCAGCCCCAATCCGCTGCAGGATTACCTGGAGTCGCTGCGCCAGCTTCGCTCGCTCGATGTCTCTCTGGCGCTGCCCGGACACGGAAAAGTGATCACGGACGTAAAACAGCGGATCGAGGAGATCCTGCAGCATCACACGGTGCGTCTGGACAGGATGCTGCAGCTGGCCAAAGCAGGACGGACGGCCTACCAGGTTGCCGAGGCGGTCTTCAGCGAGAAGCAGCTGACGCCGCATCAGTGGCGGTTTGCGCTGGCCGAGACGCTTGCCCACCTGGAGTATCTGGCTTCACTAGATGAGCTGGCAAAAGTGGAAGGGGAGCAGACGCTCTTTCAAGCTCGCCAGTGAAATATTGCGACGGAGGGACGGGTGAACCCATGTCTATTTTAGATCATTTTATCGCCGTTGCCCCTTATATGAGCCAATTGATGCTGGAGGACGTTCATTTCTGCATTGCCGACAGGGAGAAGTTTGTCGTCTCCCTGCCCGGCAAACGATTGAAAATGGCAATCCGCGTCGGCGATCCGATCAGGGACGGAAGTCTGACCAAAGTGGCGCTGGAAGAAAAGCGCAGAATCGTCCGGCAGGGCAACAAAGAACTGTACGGTGTCGCCCATAACGCGATCTGCCTGCCGCTGTTTGAAAACGGAGAAGCGGTAGGCTGCATCTCCATCGGAATCTCACAGGAGAAAAACGATCAAATGTCGCAAATCGCGCAGAGCCTTGCCGCGATGACGGAACAGATAGCCGCGAGCGCCCATTCCATCTCCCAGGCTTCCCAGCAGTTGGCAGCGATGACCGAGACGATGTCCGATACGTCGCAGACGGTAAACAAACAGATGGAAGATATTTCGGACGTGACCCATTTCGTCTTTCAGGTGGCTTCCCAGACCAATCTGCTCGGCTTGAATGCCTCCATCCAGGCAGCCCACGCCGGCGAGTACGGCAAGGGTTTCTCCGTGGTGGCGCAAGAGATCCGTCAACTGGCTGAGCGCTCCGGCGAGTCCGCCAAACGGATTGCCGGCCAGCTGCAGCAGATTCAAGCACTGAGCGCATCGATGCTGAAGGCGATCGAGGAGGCAGGCAGCCTGACGGAAGAGAATGCCGCCAGCACGGAGGAGCTGGCCGCTTCGATCGAGGAATTGAACAATCTGGCGCAAAAACTGTCAGAACTGTCTGAGTTTCAGGGAGGAGAACCGCAGTGATTGCGGTAGATCGGGATCACGTCAAAAAGCTCTCCATCTCGGAAAGAAGCTGAACAGGTGCTTCGTACATACTCATATGGCCCGTGTTTTTGAGCAAGGACTGCTTCACGTTTTCTTTTGTTACCGAAAACGTTTTTTGGTAGGGGATGATCTGATCCTTGTCGCCGGCCAGCAGCAAGACAGGGAGCGAAGTGTTCGCAAGCACGCTGTTTCGGTCTGGCCGATCTTTCATCGCTTTCAGCGCCCCGATGGCCCCTTCAGGAGCAGTCATGTAACCAATTTCTTTTGCCGCTTCGACGTCTTGAGCATGTTTGTGCAGATTTTCTTGAGAAAATAGTTTCGGTACCAACCCGTCGACGAGTGAATGAACTCCTTGGCGGGTTACTTTTTCTATATTGGCCTCTCTACCCTTCTTTGCTTCGTCTGAGTCTGGAAAAGCAGTCGAGTGAATGAGCGATAAACGGGACAGCCGGTCTGTAAATCTTTCCGCAAACGCAAGTGTAATGTACCCGCCTAAAGAGTGTCCAAACATGGACACTTCTTTAATTTGCAATGTATCTAGCAGCTCCTTCATGATTTCGGCCAGGGCCTCAATGGAATGCAGATCACCCGAAAAGCTTGAACTTCCGTGACCAGGAAGATCCGGGGCGATTACCCGATGGTTTTTTACCAATGCAGGAATGACTTTTTCCCAATACTTATGGCTTCCGCAAAACCCGTGAAGCAAAACAATCGGTTTGCCGTCTCCTTCGTCGTGACACGCCAACGTTACATTCTGCAGCACAATGTTTTTTAGTTTCATGATCATTTCCGCTCCGTTCTTTTGCGTCCCTCCCGTTTCATGAAAAAGAAGGAGGGTTTTCTCGTAGTGTCTCCCATTATCTGTATTTTAGAGCGCTGATACAAGTTTCTTTCCCGAAAAAAAGGATGCGGAGTTTTTCTCCAGGGTTTTCTTTCGCATAATATATTACGTAATTTTAACGATCATAAATATATCAGCATTATGTTTTTATTACGAACATTAAAAAAGCTTTGTAAAAACCCGATACAGAATATATAATACTATTTGAATATATTGATAACCCAGAATTTTGAGGAGGGGGCACGCAGAGAGGGGAAAGAGGGCAGCAGATCGTACCTGCTTTGTTCGTACAAAGGAATTGATTAACGGGGTGAGAAAATGAAAAAAAACAAAATTGTAATCGCTTTCTTGCTAGTTGTAAGTATGGCCCTGCTGTCAGCCTGCGGCCAGTCCGCAACAGCTCCGGCTTCAGGAGCGGAGAACAAGCCGCAGGGAGAGGCACCGAATGCCTCTGACGGCGACAAGGCGCCGGCGAATCAGGCACCGGTCAAGATCGGCGCGATCCTCCCGTATTCCGGGGTCTACGCCTCCTTGGGCGAAAACCTGACGAGAGGGTTGGAATTGTACTTTGAGACGGTCAATTGGGAAGCGGGCGGAAGAAAGATCGAACTGATCAAAGAGGATGAGGAAAACGATCCGCAGGCCGCCTTGCGCAAGCTCCGCAAACTGGTCGAAAAGGATCAAATCGACATCTTGACCGGTCCGGTCAGCACGGCGGTGGCCTACGCGCTGCGCGACGAAGTGGACAGCAAGAAAATCCCCTTCCTCGTCTCGCATGCCGGCGGCAACGATCTGACCAGGAGCAAAGGCAGCGATTACATCTGGAGATCGTCCTTCAGCTCGTGGCAGATCGGCCACTCGATGGGAAAATACGCCTATGACCATATCTCCAAGAAGATGTACCTGGTTGCTGCTGACTATGCGTTCGGGCACGAAGTCGTCACCGCTTTCAAAGAAGCCTACACCGCTGCTGGCGGCGAGGTTGCGGGAGAAGTCTTCCCGCCGCTCGGCTCCAACGACTACGCTTCCTATCTGACCCAGATCAAGGGAGCCAATCCGGAAGCCGTCTACGCTTTCTTCGCCGGCAGCGACGCCGTTCGCTTCGTCCAGCAGTACGAGCAGTACGGACTGAAAGGCAAGATCCCGCTCGTCGGTTCCGGCTGGCTGAACGCAGAGGATATCCGTCCGGCACAGGGCAACTCTCCGGAAGGGATCATCAGCACGATGTTCTGGGACTACCACCTGGATACGCCGGAGAACATGGCTTTTATCGAAGCCTATGAGAAGAAGTACAACCAGCGCCCGAGCATTGAGTCGATCGAAGGATATGATGCGGGACGGATCATCGTCGAGGTGTTAAACAGCTTAAACGGCGACACCTCGGATAAGCAAAAAGTAACGGAAGCGTTCGGGAACGTAGCCTTTACCAGCCCGCGCGGACCGATCAAATTCGATCCAACTACCCATCACATCATCCAGCAATTATACGTCATCCAAACCGAATTGAAAGATGGCAAAACGGAAAACAAAGTAATGGATACGATCGGCGAGGTCCAGGATCCCGGAAAACAGTAACCGACTACCAATGAATCAGCAGCGCCCTCTGTGCAGCCGCACAGGGGGAGCGCTGCCAGTCTCATAGCTTGTTAAGGGAGATGGATGAATCTTGGATATTTTGGCAATTCAACTGGTCAACGGTTTGTCATATGGTCTGCTCCTGTTCATGATCACAAGCGGCTTGTCGCTGATCTTCGGAATCATGGGCGTACTGAATCTGGCCCATGGCTCGCTGTACATGGTCGGAGCCTATCTGGCGCTCAGCATTACCAAGCACGTGTCGCCCAGCTTCTTCGCAGCCCTGCTCTTGGCTCCGCTGTTGGTGGCGCTGTTCTCCATCATCCTCGAGGTGGGACTGCTTAGGCCCACCTATCGTTTGGGCCATTTGTCGCAGGTACTGCTCACTTTTGGATTAGCATATGTCGTCCACGACCTGGTCCGCTGGATCTGGGGCTCCAGCGTGCAATCCCTGTCCATCCCCGCGTCGCTTGGCAGTTCTGTCGAGTTGTTCGGGCAGACCTTCCCGCTTTATCGCCTGGCAGTGATGGGATTTGGACTCATCGTCGCAGCCGCCATGTGGTTCTTCCAGGAAAAAACCCGCTGGGGAGCGATTATCCGGGCGGGGCTGTCCAACAGGGAGATGGTTGGCGGGCTGGGGATCAATATCACCGTGGTGTTCACCGTTGTCTTTGCCATCGGCGGGCTGTTGGCCGGCATCGGAGGAGTAGCCGCAGCGCCCATTCTCGGCCTGTTTCCCGGGATGGAATTTGAGGTGCTGATCCTCGCGTTGGTCATTTTGGTCGTCGGCGGACTGGGATCGATTGCCGGGACTTTGGCCGCCAGCATCATCATTGGTGTGGTGGACACGTTTGGCAAAGTGATGTTCCCGCAGCTCAGCTTGATGATCATCTTTGGGTTAATGGCACTTGTGCTGATCGTGAAACCAACCGGATTGCTCGGAAAGCAGGTGAACTGATGGGGAGTCAAAAGATGAAGACGGGCAGCCTGGCTGTCCTGCTGCTGTTATTGTGCCTGGTTCCGTTCATTTCTTCCGATTATTTCACGGGCATCATGGTCGAAATCCTGATTTTCGGCATTTTTGCCGCCAGCTTGAACCTCTTGGTCGGGTACACGGGGCTTGTCTCTCTCGGGCACGCCGCGTTTTTCGGGGTAGGGGCGTACACCTCCAGCCTGGTCGCGATTCACCTCTCCGCCAACCTGTTTGTCTCTTTGCTCTCAGGATTGCTCGTTTCGCTTGTCGCGGCCGGGATCATCGGATTTTTCTGCAACAGAGTGAGCGGGTTTTACTTCCTGATGCTGACATTGGCGTTTTCTCAGATGATCTACGCGCTCGTCTACCGCTGGGGCAGCTTGACGGGCGGGGATAACGGCTTGTCCGGGGTGCCGAAGCCGACGCTTGCCGGAGGGATTGTGCTGGGCAGTTCCGGCTCGCTCTACTTTTTGATCCTGATCCTGTTTGTCCTGGTGCTTGCGGGGCTGCGTCTGTTCGTCCGTTCGCCGCTGGGACAAATTCTCGTCGGCATTCGCGAGAACGAAACGAGAATGAAAACGATGGGTTACAACACCACTTTCTATAAAAATTTGTCCTTTGTCTTGGCCGGCGGAATCGGCGGCGTCGCCGGCGCGCTGTACTCCTACTTCAACGGATTCGTCTCCCCGAAAGACATCTACTGGACGATGTCGGGCGAAGTACTGATCATGGTGCTGATCGGGGGAGCCGGCACCCTTTTAGGACCTGTTTTTGGCGCCGCTTTTATCGTCATCCTGGAGACGATCATCAGTTCCTATACCGATCTCTGGATGTTGATCGTCGGCATCACGTTCATTCTTTTCGTTATTTTTATCCCCAAGGGAATCGTCGGGCTGGAGTCTGTTTGGCGCACGCCCGCAAAAGCGAGGGCGCCGGTGCAAACGGAGAGCTCGGAGTCAGTATCTTGAATGGAACGTCAGAGTAAACGGGGTATGGAAGCTATGGCAAAACCAGCGTATCAGAGCGAAACTGTAACGGAAACGGCCGCCTTGCGCGTAGAAGGGTTGGGCAAGCGGTTTGGCGGATTGGAAATCCTGAGAGATTTGTCGTTTGCGATCGCCAAGGGGGAACGGCGGGCGTTTATCGGGCCGAATGGCGCCGGCAAGTCGACGCTGTTTAACATGATCGCGGGCGATTTGGCGCCAAGCAGCGGAGAAGTCATCTACTTCGGGGAAAACGTCTCCCGGCTGCCGAATTACCAGCGGGTACGCAAAGGGATGGTCAGAACCTTTCAGAAGAACAACTTGTTGAATGAACTGACCGTCCAGGACAACCTGCTGTTGGTCCTGCAGATGAGGGCCGGCTTGGAGCATGTGTGGTATCGGCCGCGGCTGGCGAAGCATTTTCCGGACATATACGAGCGGGCCGACCAGCTTCTGGAGACCTGGGGGCTGGCTGACCGCAGGAATGCGGTGGTAAAAAACCTGTCTTACGGCGAACAGCGCCAGGTCGAGATCCTCTTAGGGATAGCGACGGAGCCGCGAATCCTGCTGCTGGATGAACCGACTGCCGGGATGTCCCATTCCGAGACGCAGTACATTTTGCGATTGCTGCAGCAATTGCCCAAGGATTTGACCCTCCTGATCATCGAGCACGACATGGATGTCGTCTTTGGACTGGCCGATCAGGTCACGGTGCTCCATAACGGTGGCATTCTGCTGGAGGGAGACCCGCAGGCGATCCAAACCGACCCGCGCGTCTATGAAATCTACTTCGGCCAGGAAGGGGTGCTGTAGATGCTGCAGGTGGAACAGATTCATACGTATTATGGGGAAAGCCACGTCCTGCACGGGATCTCTCTATCCGTAGAAAAAGGAAGTTTGGCCGTGCTGCTTGGCCGCAACGGCATGGGCAAGACGACGACGATTCGTTCCATTATCGGCTTCACTTCCCCCCGGACGGGTAAAATCCGCTTTCAGGGCAAAGAGATTCAACGCTTGCCGTCATATAGAATCGCCAAGCTTGGCATTGGCCTGTCGCCTCAAGGCAGGGGGATCTTCCCAAATTTGACGGTCAAGGAGAACCTGACCGTGGCTGCCAGGGGAGGCTCGGCAGAAGGCGAAGGCTGGACACTGGAAAAAATATACGACCTGTTTCCCCGCTTGCGGGAGCGCTCCGCTTCGATGGGCGGCAGCCTGAGCGGCGGTGAACAGCAGATGCTCTCGATCGGCAGAGCGCTGATGACCAATCCCGATCTGCTGCTTCTTGACGAGCCGTCAGAGGGACTTTCGCCGATCATGGTGCAGGAAGTGATGGCGATCATCTCGCGGCTGAAGGCCGAGGGGCTGTCGATGCTCATGGTCGAGCAGAATATCGCGATGGCGATGGGGGTGGCCGACCGGGTGTACATTCTCAGCAAGGGGCAAGTGGTCTTTGCGGGCACTCCTGACGAGCTGCGGGCGAATGAAGAGGTAAAGAGCCAATATCTCGGGATGAATCACTGACGCGGGAAAACCTCTTGGGTAAGAGCTGCTTACTTGAGAGGTTTTTTCTTTACGAAAAAGAGACGCTTGACAGAAAACTTATAATATTTTAGTATTACGTTAAATAGACGATGATAATAAAAACGTAATGAGGTGGAGCGAATGGAACAGGCAGCTTTGCTGAAGGAGAAGGTTCATTCAGGTTTTATGGTCGAACGCATAGAGGACATGAACGATGAATATCTGAAAGCGCTGAAGCAGACGTTGGTGATCGTCGGGGATACGGAATTGCTGAGCGTCCCGCCGCTGTTGACGGTCTATGACCAGGCGCCGACCCTGAACAGCAAGATTACGGCACTCGCCATTATGCAGGATGAGATCGGCCACGCCCATATCGCCTACCGGCTCTTGAAGGACCTTGGCGAGGATGTTGACCAGCTTCTGTACGAACGTCCGGCCAACCGATGGAAAAATCCGTACGCCTTTGACTTTCCGCTGTCAAACTGGATCGAACTGGGCGTCTTCAATGCCTTTTTTGACCGCGCCGGCTACACGCTGCTCGGGGATGCTTTCGAGCACACGTCCTACGGCCCGTGGAAGCGCGCACTGGTCAAGGTGGATAAAGAGGAGCTGTTCCACCTGCGCAACGGAGAGATCATCATGAAGGCGGCGATGGAAAATCCCGAGACGCGGGAGCAGGTGCAGCAGGCAGCCGACTGGATGTTCTTGATGGGCCTGGAGTTTTTCGGCGTCGCCGACGAACTGAAAAGCCGCTCGGCGCAATTGGACTACAAATTAAAAGGCCGGACCAACGACCAGCTTCGGCAAAAATGGCTGTCCACCTGTGTGCCGTTCTGTGAGTCGATCGGGGTAAAAGTACCGGCCCGATATGATGAGGAAACGCAGAAGTACGTCATTACCGTTCCGTTCCCTTGCAAATTTGACACGGAAAACAAGCGCTGGCTCTTCGATCAGCCGGATACTTGGGACGGCGTCATCGCCCGCTTCAAGCAAAGAGGCCCGCTCAACGAAGAATTCGTTGCCCGCATTCAGCAGGGGGCCCACGAAATGGCCGATCTGCGAAAAGAGGTGGGATGATGGCAGAGACGAAATTGGCGGAAAAACGCTGCTGGAAGGCTTTGAAGGAAGTGATGGATCCCGAGTTTCCCGTCAGCGTGGTAGACATGGGGTTGATCTACGGGATCGAGGAACAGGACGGAGTTGTCACGGTGACGATGACGTACACGGCGGTATCCTGTGCCTGCATGGAGTGGATCGAGGGAGATATCCGCAAGCGGCTGCTGCAGGAGGCGGGCGTGGAAGAGGTGGAGATCAACGTCGTCTGGGATCCGCCCTGGACGGCGGAGCGTCTCAGCCCGGAAGCTCGTGAAAAAATGAAGACCTGGGGGGTAAGCGCCCGATGAACAACAGAGACAACCGAAACGAGTACGACGTCTTTACGCGGATCAAGCGCGGCGACAATCTCGTTCACATAGGAACAGTCGAAGCCCAGACCGATGATCTGGCCAAGGTGTACGCCACGTACATCTACGACGAAGAAGACTGGGTGGAGATGTGCGTGGTGCGAAGAGACCACATCGGATGGGTCAGACATCCGGAAGGGTTATTCAAGAAAGAGGAGGCGGGGGCGTAATGGCAGAGCAGACAGCAGGTCTTACATCCTTGGTCAATTTGATCGAACAGATTGCTGATAACAAGTACGTACTGGGAGATCGCCTGGTCGAGGTCGGGATTAGCGGGCCCAACCTGGAAGCGACGCTTTCCGCGATCGCCATGGCCCAGGGTGAATTGGGCCATGCCCGGCTCTTGTACAACTGGTCGTTTGACTTGAAAGGACTGAAGGGCAAAAAACCGGAGATCGCCAGCCAGACAGGAAAGGCGTTTCCCCAGGTAGTCGCAGTCCGGAATTGGATCGAGCTGATCGCCGCCCTCTACACGGTAAACGTCGCGCTTGAGCTGGTGCTGAAAGCGCTGCTGGAGGCCAATCACGCAGAGTTGGTGCACCGGATTCACAAGCTGCTCAAGGAACAGAAGGAACACATCATCTACTCCCGGGGCTGGGCGCAGCAGCTTTTGGCGGACGGCGGAGCGATCCCGGCAAGGTTTAACGAAAGTCTCGACAAGGTGCTTCCGCAAGCGGAGGCCTGGCTGCAATGCGTGGAAGACTCGGCAGAGCTGATCGACAGCGGATATCTTCCAAGCGGGACTAACCTCGTCGCCCCGTTCCAAAAGCAAATCGCCGAATTGCGCGCTTCAAGGACGGCTGTCAATGCCGGCTGACCGAGCACTCTCCGTCCACTGTCCCTTCTGTGACAAAACGGATGTCACGCTGATGTCCCCGTTTGGAACGGCGCAGCTGGTCCGCCAGTATTACTGCAACGTTTGCCGAAGCGCTTTTGAGTATATCAGGTGGCAGGACGAGGATACGGACAAACGCGAGGAGTAGATTCAGATGAATGCAAAGAGAGTAGGTGTAGTCGGTTCCGGCACGATGGGGTCGGGGATCGCGCAGGCCATCAGCCAAAGCGGCAGCAGCGTGCTTTTATACGACATCAATGAGACGGCGGTCAATCACGCCATCGCCAAAATAAGCGGGCAGCTGGATCGCCTGCAAGAGAAGGGAAAATTGTCCAAAGCCGATTGTCTGGCCGCGAAAGAGAGGATTCGTCCGGCGATCAGCCTGGCGGAGCTGGGGGATTGCGATCTGGTGATCGAGGCAGCCGTGGAGCGGATGGAGATCAAGCGCGACCTCTTTCGCCAGCTGGACGAATGCTGCCGGACGGAGACGATTCTCGCGACCAACACGTCTTCCTTCTCCGTGACGGAAATCGGCGGCTTCACATCGCGGGCAGAGCGCGTAGCCGGGCTGCACTTTTTTAATCCGGCGCCGCTGATGCCGCTCGTCGAGGTGATCAGGGGCATCAAGACGGCGGAAGAAACCGTCAGGTGGCTGTACCGGTTTGTCTGTGATCTCGGCAAGAGCCCGGTCATCTGCGAAGACACTCCGGGGTTTATCGTCAATCGGGTGGCCCGTCCTTATTATAATGAAGCTTTGCGTATTCTGGGGGATCGCGTAGCGACAGCAGAGCAGATCGACCGGATCATGAAAAAGGCCGGGGCTTTCCGGATGGGCCCGTTCGAGCTGCAGGATTTGATCGGCATTGACATCAACTTCTCCACGACGGAATCGGTCCATGCCGGATTTTTTGGAGACCCGCGCTTTCGACCGCATTTTTATCAGCAGCGGATGATGCAGGCGGGAAAGCTGGGGAGAAAGGCGGGAGGAGGGTTTTACGACTATGACGAGTAGTGTGCGGGTTGCGGTCGTAGGAAGCAGTTCACTTGCCGCTGGTCTGAGAGAATTATATGAACAGGCAGATACGGTTGAATTGGTGCCGCCGGATGAGATACGACATGCCAGTCAGCTTGCTGCCGTGATCGAGGCGGCCAATGCCGACCTCGCCGAGAAGCGGGCGAACCTGGCGGAGATCGAGCAGTATGCGGGAGCGGAGACGCTGATCCTGTCCTCAGTGCTGGGCGTGACCGCGACACAGTCAGCCTCTTGGCTGAAGCACCCGTCCCGGCTTGTAGGTTTCGCGGCTTTTGCTCCACTCAGGAAAACGAAATTGATCGAGCTGGCCCCGGCCCTGCAGACAGACCCGATCTACCTGGAGCAGGCGCGGGCTGTGCTTGGCAGCATTGGCAAAGAGACGGAAACCGTGGAAGACGAGGTGGGGCTGGTCTTCCCCCGCATCCTCGCGCTGATCGTCAATGAAGCCGCTTTCACGCTGATGGAGCGAACCGCCTCGGCGGAAGATATCGACATGGCAATGCAAAAGGGAACCAATTATCCCAACGGACCGCTGGCCTGGGCTGATGAGATCGGGTTGGACGATATCTATGCCGTCCTGTCCGGCCTGCATCGGGATCTGGGGGAAGACCGGTACCGCCCTGCGCCGCTGCTGCGCAAACTGGTTCACGCCGGGTGGCTGGGCCAAAAGGCGGGCAGAGGATTTTATCGCTATCAAAAACAGGAAGACAGGAAGCCGGTGGTATGAGAGAAGCGGCTCGCCAATAACCATCAATCGGGAGGTATGGATGTGTTAAAAGACTACTATCAACTGTTCATCAACGGCAAATACGAAGACAGCAGCAGCGGGGAGTTTTTTGAAACGCACAACCCGGCGACAGGCGAGGTTCTGGCTCGGGTCGCCAAAGCCGCCAAGGCAGATGTAGACAAGGCTGTCGCAGCCGCCAGAGAGGCTTTCGAAAACGGCAAGTGGTCGAAGTTCACGGCGGCGAGACGGGCCCGCGTGTTGAACAAGATCGCCGACATTATGCGCAGCAAGCTTCCCGACCTGATCCGCCTGGAGGTGCTGAACAGCGGGAAGACGGTCGATGCCGCCAAGGGGCAAATCAACCAGGCGATCGAGGACTTTGAATTTTACGCGGCTGCAGCGTTGACCCTGCGCGGCGACACCAACCCGGTGCCGAATGGATTTTTCAACTACACCGTCAAAGAGCCGGTAGGCGTCTGCGGCCAGATCATCCCGTGGAACTACCCGCTGATGATGGCTGCCTGGAAGGTAGCGCCCGCACTTGCGGCCGGCTGCACGATCGTCTTGAAACCGGCCAGCTTTACCCCGATCACGGCGTACGTGTTAGCGGATATTTGCCACGAGGCCGGCGTGCCGGAAGGCGTGGTCAACGTGATCACCGGCAGCGGTTCCGAGATCGGTCCTTATATGACCGAACATCCGGGCATCGACAAAATTGCCTTTACCGGGGAGACGGAGACCGGAAAGGATATCATGTCCCGCGCTTCTGCCACGTTAAAACGGGTTACGCTGGAATTGGGCGGCAAATCGCCGAGCATCGTCTTTGACGACTGCGATCTGGAAGGCGCCGTAGACGGATCCTTGTACGGCATTTTTTACAACACCGGACAATCCTGCGAAGCCCGCTCCCGCTTGTTTGTCCATGAGAAGATTTACGACCAGTTTATGGAAAAATTTGTAGAAAAGGCGAAGCGGCTGCGCGTAGGCGACCCGTTTGCCGAAGGCACACACATGGGAGCGGTGATTTCCGCCGCCCATGAACAGGTGATAGACAGTTACGTAAAACTGGCCGTAGAGGAAGGGGCAGAGGTGCTCTTCGGCGGAAAGCGGCCGGAAGGGCCCGAGTTTGAAAAAGGGCACTGGTATATGCCGACGATCATCGGCAACGTCACCAACGATATGCGGGTCGCACAGGAAGAGATTTTCGGGCCAGTGGTAGTCGTGATCAAATTCAGTGACGAAAAAGATGTGATTCGCCAGGCGAACGATTCGATTTTCGGATTGGGGTCGGCCGTCTGGACCCGGGACCACGGCAAGGCACACCGCGTCGCCGCCGCGATTCGCGCCGGAATCGTGATGGTCAACTCTCCGATCTCGGCATTTCCAGGCACGCCGTTCGGCGGATACAAACAGTCGGGCTTTGGACGCGAACTCAGTCTCGAGACGCTAAACCTCTACACCGAGACGAAGAGCGTCGTCTCCTACACAGGCAGCCGTCCGCTCAACCTGTTCGGACTGTAAGTGCCTTGCAGGAGTGGGAAAATTCAAAAACGATCCAATTGCAAAAAACGGCAGAGTATTATATATTATGTTATACAGACGTTAGTTTAAAAAACATATTATAATATATCAGAGGAGGAACAAAACATGTCACTTCTTACTTTGAAAAAAGAAAACGGGATTGCCGAAATTCACCTGCACGTCAACAAGACCAATTCATACAACCTGGACTTCTACAAGGAATTGAATGCCGCCATCGACGATATCCGCTTTGACAACGACATCAAAGTGGCGATCCTGATGAGCGATATGCCGAAGTTTTTCTCTGCAGGAGCCGACATCAACTTCCTCAAGGCAGCCGAACCGCGCTTCAAGACGCAATTCTGCCTGTTCTGCAACGAGACATTGGATAAAATGGCCCGCTCTCCGCAAATTTTCATCGCCTGCCTGGAAGGCCATACTGTCGGCGGCGGACTGGAGATGGCGATGGGATGCGACCTGCGCTTCATGGGTGACGACTCCGGCAAAATCGGTCTTCCGGAAGTGTCGCTCGGCGTGCTCGCCGGTACGGGCGGCACCCAGCGGCTGGCCCGCCTGATCGGTTATTCCCGGGCGCTTGACATGAACATTACCGGCAAGACGATCAGCCCGCAGGAAGCAAAAGAAATCGGTCTGGTAAACGACGTGTTCCCGCAGGCAGAAACGCGCGAAAGAGTGCTGGAATACGCGAGAAATATCGTCAATAGCGCAACGTACGCCGTCTCCAACATCAAGCTGTCCATCATGAACGGCAAAGAGATGCCGCTCAACGTCGCGATCCGTTACGAAGGCGAGCTGCAAAACCTGCTGTTCCGTTCCGAGGACGCAAAAGAAGGCTTAAGCTCTTTCCTGGAAAAACGCGCAGCGGATTGGAAAGGCGTGTAACACAAGCAGCGGTACCTTTTTATCCCTTTTTGTGGCAATATCGGCTATGCGAATGGCCGATATTGTCATTTTTCACGGGTCCACAGATAGATCTTCAAACGCGAAGGAGTGGCTGAAGTGATCCTTGAGTACAACGGAAAGAAACCGAAGATTGCCAAAAGCGCTTTTATAGCTCCCAATGCTTCCATCATTGGCGATGTCACGATCGGGGAGGGAGCGAGCATCTGGTTTGGGGCCGTGCTGCGGGGCGACTGCGGTCCGATCGTGGTCGGGGCCAGAACCAGTGTCCAGGATAACTGCGTGATCCACATGACGGACGGCGGCGCCTATATCGCAGAAGATGTCACCGTCGGTCACGGGGCCATCCTGCACAACTGCCGGATCGGGCCAAGCTCTGTCATCGGCATGAATGCCGTCGTGCTGGACAACGCCGAAATCGGCGAAGAATCCGTGGTCGCCGCTGGCAGCATCGTCAAGGCAAACGAGAAATTCCCGCCGCGCAGCCTGCTTGCCGGCAATCCCGCCGTAAAGAAAAAGGAGATCGAGGGCAATTCGCTTTGGTGGGTGCGGGAAAGCTCCAAGTCGTACCAGGAGTTGAAGGAAGAGTATATCCGCCAAGGCTATGACAGCAAACCGGAGGAGGAGAGCAGATGACACAGCAGCCAGTCTTGTTCGAGCAAAGCGGACACATCGGGTATATCAGGTTAAACCGTCCCGATGATTTGAACGCGCTGGATTACGCCACCCTGTCGCGGCTCGGCGAGATCGTCGAAGAGGTGCAGCAAAATCCGAAAGAGATCAGAGCGGTCATCGTGACGGCAGATGGGCGGGCTTTTTGCGCCGGGGCGGACCTGAAAGAACGCAGAACCTTGAACGAACAGCAGGTGCGCCGCAACGTCAAAAAGATCAGGGATGTCTTCACCGCCCTGGAGAGATTGCCCCAGCCGACGATTGCCGCGATTAACGGATACGCCTTCGGCGGCGGATTTGAACTGGCGCTCGCCTGTGATTTCAGATATGCCGTCAGGGAGGCCAAACTGGGCCTGACGGAGGTAAGCCTGGGGATCATTCCGGGAGCGGGCGGCACCCAGCGCTTGCCGAGGCTGATCGGCCAGCAAAGAGCGAAAGAACTGATTTTTACCGCCCGCAGGATCGACGCCCGAACCGCGCTCGACTGGGGAGTGCTCGGCGGGATCGCGGAAGACCGCAGGGAACTGCACAGCCTGTGCACCAACCTCGCGGAAGAGATCCTGGCAAATGCGCCTTTGGCCGTCTACCAGGCCAAGTACGCGATTGACCGCGGAGCAGGCGTCGACCTGCAGACAGGGATGGACATCGAGTCAAAAGCATACGAGGTCATCATTCCTACCAGGGACCGCATCGAAGCACTAGAGGCTTTTCGGGAAAAGAGAAAACCGGATTTTCGCGGCGAGTAGCACTTCTTTTGTATGAAAAGGGAGTGGTTCAACGTACGAAATGCCCATCCGCCACATAAGATACAGGAGTTCAACTTTGGGAGGGTGTTATCATGTACGGATATCCAAATTATGGATATTATCCGCCGAGAGTGTTTTCCCACGTCTCGGAAGCGATGCCGACTCGCGCCATCGCCAAGATTCAAGGCGGTCCCTTGGCGCCAAACCTCAACGGGTATGTGGCGTTTGAAGAGGTGCCAAACGGGACCGAGGTATACGTAGAAGTCAACGGACTGCCGCCTTATCGGCCGGCTGAGGCGGGCCAATCGCCCATCGGGCCCCACGGCTTCCACATACACGAAAACGCCAGCTGTGATGTCGGGAACCCGCAGGATCCGTTCAAGGCCGCGGGGGAACACTGGAATCCCGACAATCAGCCGCACGGAAATCACGCCGGCGATTTTCCAGTTTTGTTCTCCAACAACGGGTACGCTCGAATGAGCTTTTTTACGGATCGGTTTCGCGTTCCGGATATCATCGGCAAGTCAGTGATCATCCATCAAAACCCTGACGACTTTCGCACCCAGCCGGCCGGCAACTCCGGCAAACGGCTGGCCTGCGGCGTCATTCAAGCTTTCAGCTAATGGCGCGGGGCAGACAGGACATCGTTGATCCAATGGACGCTTTGGGAGACGATCATTCCTCCGCTCATGGCGATGGCGACTCCCACTGTCTCCCAAATTTCTTTCTCAGCTGCCCCTTTATGAAGCGCCTCTTGTACGTGGTAGCGAACACAGTTGTCGTCGCGATGGCTTAAACTAATGCCCAGCGCGACCAGATGCTTTTGCTTGGGGGTAAGTTCACCCGCTTCAAAACAAGCGCCGGTTAAGGCATGGTACGAATCTACGATACCGGGCATGACATTTTGCAAAGCGGATACTTCCTGTTTGTAGTTGTCGTCACTGTTCATGATCATTAATCTTCACCCCTTATACAGATGGTTAGATGCAATCAGGTTCAGCTACATTATTGCCGTATTTCCCCGGGGTTATCAATGAAAGAAAAAGAGCTGGCCTCCCCAATGCCGAAGCGAATGGGGAGGCCAGCTGTTGGCGTATTACTGACTGATCGCCAGACCGGCCATGACTTCCTCGACGGATTCGGTCAAAATGGCTGCCGCTTCATTTATTTGCTGCTCGTTGATGTTGAGCGGCGGGCACAAGGCGATGATATCGTTGCCAAGATGGGAGATCGCCCGGGTGATCAGCCCTTTTTGCAGCGCCTTCTCAAACACCTGATTGGCTGCTTTCAGAGAAGGATCGAAACTCTTTTTGCTCGCTTTGTCCTGTACCAGCTCGATCTGGGCAAGCAGTCCGCGGCTCATCGCGTTGCCGACGCCGGGCGTGGACGCTTTCATCTGTTCCAGGTGGCGGGCAAGCACTTCACCCATCGCCCGGGCATTTTCGATGAGACCTTCCGTCTCCATGATTTCGATATTTTTCAAAGCGACGGCACAGGCTGCCGGATGGCCGCTGTAAGTAAAGCCGTGCGGCAGTACGCCGGAAGAGTTTTCCGTCAGTTCCCGGTGAATCCGATCGCTGATGATGACGCCGCCAAGCGGAATATAACCGCTGGTGACCCCTTTGGCAAAGGTCAGCATATCCGGTACCACGTTTTCGTGCTCGATGCCGAACCATTTTCCCGTGCGGCCAAAACCGGTGATCACCTCATCGGCGATCATCAGAATGCCGTATTCGTCACAGAGGCTGCGGACCTCTTGGATGTAGCCGGGGGGAGGGACGATTACTCCGCCTGCTCCTTGAATCGGCTCGAGGATGATCGCCGCCACTGTCTCCGGTCCTTCTTTTTCCAACAGCTCGCGGATGCTTTGGGAGGCACAGGCGACTTGGCAGTCCGGGAACGTTTTGCCCAGTTCGCAGTGATAACAGAACGGAGCGGGAGCGTGAACAAACCCGTCCGCCAGGGGACCGACCTTTTCCCGGAAGACAGGCAGCCCGGTCGCGCTGGTGGCCCCCATGGAAACCCCATGGTAGGCCCGGTTTCTCGCAATGATTTTATAGCGCTGGGGCTGGCCTTTCAGCGTAAAGTAATGTCTGGCCAGTTTAAATGCCGAGTCGTTCGATTCGGAGCCGCCCGAGGTGAAGTGGCAGACATTGAGATCCCCAGGCGCCAGTGAAGCGATTTTCGCCGCCAGTTGTATGACCGTTTCATGGCTGAACCGGTTGAAGGAGTGGCTGAATGCCAGCCGGCTCATCTGTTCCATGGCTGCTTCGGCCAGTTCCTTGCGGCCGTGGCCGATGTTTACGTTCCAAAGCTGGGCCAAGCCGTCGATGTATCTCTTCCCGTCGGAATCGTACAGGTAAACCCCTTCCCCCCGTTCCGCAAGCAGACTGGGTCCATGCTGGAAATTGTCCTTTGCCGAAGTTGCCGGATGGAGCAAATGCCTTTTATCCAGCTCCATCAAGGTCGTTTTTGTGCTCATTGCGGTACCCCTTTCCCATTTTGAATAAAGACCCGTTTCACGATTGTAATAGTCAGAGTTTTCAATCAAGCTTATCTTCATCATAACAAGCTTTTCGGATTTGTTCAAATAATTCCTAACCGCTTGGAAGACGGCGGCCGGATCATCATTGACCTGTGCTTCCCCATGACTTCACAGCGGGGGAAATCACCACAAAGGCTTCTTCCCCGTGCAGATCCCGATGCTCGCTGTACCCGCACCTACAGCGATAATTCCTGTTGGCAAATATCCGGCCAATCCCCATGAGATCATCACCTTTGAAGCGGAAAAGAGGTGAGGCAAAACCGCGCATTGCTAGCGGCATAAAAATCTACTAAGATGAAGGAGATTCGAAGCTCGGGAGGAGGATTGTACATGCGGTACGATTTTGACAAACAAATCAATCGATTTCAGACGGCCTCCGAAAAGTGGGACCAGCTGGAGGAGCATTTCGGGGACAAGGATCTGCTGCCGATGTGGGTGGCGGACATGGATTTTGCCTCCCCCGAACCGGTGATCGAGGCGATCAAACAAAGGGCCGAACACGGAATATTCGGATATACGGTCATATCGGATGAGTATCTGGATGCCGTCGTCAACTGGATGCAGGTCAGGCACGACTGGGCGATTCAGAAAGACTGGGTATGCCACAGTCCGGGGGTGGTGCCCGCCTTGCATTTTATCGTCCAATCGTTTACGCAGCCTGGCGATAAAGTCATGTTTCAGCCTCCTGTCTACTACCCGTTTTCCAAAGTGATCGCCAATAATGGCCGGGAAATCGTCTACAATCCGCTCAAATATGAAAACGGCCGGTACCAAATGGATCTGGACGATCTGCGGAAGAAAATAGCCGGCGTCAAGCTGCTGATCCTCTGCAGTCCGCACAATCCGGTGGGCAGAGTCTGGACCAAGGAGGAGCTGGCTGAGTTGGGCCGGATCTGCCTGGAGCACAACGTGCTGGTCGTCTCCGACGAGATTCATTTTGACCTCGTGCTTTCAGGGCATACCCACACGCCGTTTGCGGCCATCTCAGAGGAATTTGCGCAAAACGCGATCATCTGCACCGCTCCCAGCAAAACCTTTAATCTAGCCGGACTGCAAATCTCCAATATCATCATTCCCAATCAGAAGCTGCGGAAGGTCTTTGCCGATACGGTAGACAAGCATTTTCTCGGGCTGCCGGGCACCTTTGGCCTCGTTGCTGCAGAAAGCGCCTACAGGCACGGCGGAGAATGGCTGGATCAGCTGTTGGCGTATCTCGAGCAAAACCTGGATTTCCTTACGGCCTACCTGCAGCAGAACCTGCCGGAACTGAAGGTGATCAAGCCGGAAGGAACCTACCTCGTCTGGGTAGATTGCCGCGGGCTTGGCCTGAGTCTGAAAGAGTTGGAGCAATTTATGCTGCAGAAGGCCAAGGTAGCCTTTAATCAAGGATATGTATTTGGTCCGGGAGGCGAAGGTTTTATTCGCATCAACATCGCTTGTCCCCGTTCGCTGCTGGAAGAAGGGCTAAGCAGGGTCAGCGCTGCGATGAGGAGTTTGAAAAAAGGATAGCTTTCTGAGGCGGTAATGCTAGTTTCGCTCCGGCAGCTTGTCCCAGATGACAATAATCAGCGTCAGGATAGTAGTTGACATTTTTTCTTGCGCCCCACATAATGTTAACTGAAATAATAATTTGGTTAACATTATGTGGGGTGTTGTCATGAACAGTACGAGTGAACGGCTCAAGATGTTTGTCGTCGCGGCGATGTTTGCTGCGATTACCGGAATCTTGGCCCAGATGGTCATTCCCCTGCCGCTTGTGCCAATTACCGGTCAGACGCTTGCCGTCGGCCTGACGGCGACGATCCTGGGCAGCCGCTACGGCACGTTGGCGATGATTTTGTACGCGATCATGGGAGCGATCGGCCTGCCTGTCTTCACCGAGGCCAGCGGAGGTTTTCACATCATCATCGGGAAGACCGGCGGCTACATCATCGGCTTTATCTTCGCGGCATTTGTCACCGGAATCATTCTGGAGAAAACGCGGTTTTCTTTCCTTTACGCGATGCTGGCCAATACGGCAGGGATGCTGGTCTCCCTCGTGTTCGGCACGGTGCAGTTGAAGTACGTCCTCGATGCGCCTTGGGACAAAGCACTGGAATGGGGCATCTACCCGTTCCTCGCGGTAGGCCTGATCAAAGCGGCACTCGCTTCGCTGATCGGGGTGCAGGTGCGCGAACGCCTCATCGCCGCCCGTCTTCTCAAGGGAGAAGTTCCCAAATCGGCTTAATAAAAAGCTAAACAGAAGAATCGGCAGGTACGAGCATGCAAAGGCAACAGCTCGATAGGGAAGAAAAAAATGGAGCGAGCTGAGACCTTGGCAGCGCCTACCCAGTCGGAACGGAAAAAAACGGCACACGCTTGTCGACCAAATGCTACGTTGAACTACTCCCAGTCCTTTTTGGTCGACGTGCCGTTTTTTGTAGTGCAGACGGCCAGTCCAGCTCCCCCGCTAGCGCGCCACGAACGAAGCGAGCCCATTTTTTTCTTCCCCCTCCACCATGTTCGCACAAACCCAGAACGTCAGGGAGCTTCTTCCCTGGCGGTTTTTTTGGCCCAACACATGGAATGAAAAAATTCTGCAAAAAAATGTAACGCGTTCTATCCCACCTTCGTCTTAACTATACTGATACGGTTGGTCTAAAGATGAAATGAGGGGATACCATGAACAAAAAGATGATCTTCATACCGCTTGCGACACTGCTTTTGACGTACACGCCAGAGGCCATTTACGCTGCCGGAAATCCGTCGCCACAGGTCCTGGGCGATGCCAACAAAGCGGCGAATCAAGAGTCGGAACAAGTCAAGCGGCTGCAGCGGCAAATTGAGCAGCTGGAAAGTGCGCTGGCTCCGCAGACCCCGCTTGAGGCGGTGGAAACGTGGGCGAAAGGAGTCATGACCCGCAACGGCGCCCTTCAGTATGCGATGATGGATGCGAAGCTAAAGGAAGCCAGCAGGGCTGATCTCGAACAGAACGGCTGGGTGACAGGCGTATCCAGCCCGTGGATCGAGGGCTTCCAGATCGTCAAGGAAACGCTCCTGGACGATGGAGAAAGAGAGTACGAAGTTCATTTCCCCGGGATGACCTCTACCGGCCCTGCAGGTGTATCTGCAGTAAAGGCAGTCGTCAAGCGCTACGACGATCACTGGTACCTGTCGGCGATTGCCGATCAGGAACTGGATGGAACGAGTGCGCCGGCGGAACAGATTAGTCCGGCCCTTCATTATACAGATGTTACATTCGGGTACTCCTTGACGTTTCCCCAATCGTGGGACGGGAAATACGGGGTCGACAAAGGACAAAATTCAGCCGCTTTTTACATGAGAACGGCTGATGGCGGAAAAGTCTTTCTGTTTTTGCTTGAAGTCTACACGGAGGAAGAGTGGGCGGAATACCAGAAGGCAAAAGAGACGGATTGGGGCAATTACAGGCAGTCTGCCGGTTTGGCGAAACAGATAGCCAAGCAGGATGGCTATGTGTACACGTATATCCCCACCGCCGGAAATGCCCTGTTGGATGGCGTACACCAGCAGGAAGCTGCCGACCTGGAGCAGATGAAGGCGGGGATCCCTGCGGCCATCGCCAGTTTTCAGGCCGGAAAGGTAAAGCCGATTGCCTACAGCGACAAGCAGCTCGGCTTTAGCCTGGAATTGCCGCGAACCTGGGAAGGGATGTATGAAGTTCGCCAGGATGAAAAAAATCGCGTCTCTTTCTACTACAAACCTGGTACAGAAGAACCCGGTTGGCTGTTCAGCATCCAGGCGATAAGCAAAGCGGAGTGGGAGCGCACCAAGGATGAGGTGGGGCCGAAGAAACTGATCGCACAAGTCGGCGACACCTGCTACATCTATACGTATTCTCTTGATATCCCCTACTCGGACGGCAAACATCCCCGGGAGACTGTCGGCTATGCGCTGGCATACAAGGATATACAAAAGGTGATCAGTACGTTTAAATCGCTAAAAGGCTGATTTACTGCCGACAGAGCGTGCAGCGGCGGTTCTTCCGAGGACAGCACGCCTGCTGGCGGCACCGTTTTGGGCCGTGGCCCCGGGCCTGACGGCAGCGCGTGTTTGGACCAGGGCCCCGTGCCTGACGGCAGCACGTGTTTGGACCAGGGCCCCGTGCCTGACGGCAGCACGTGTTTGGACCAGGGCCCCGGGCCTGACGGCAGCGCGTGTTTGGACCAGGGCTCCGGGCCTGACGGCAGCACGTGTTTGGGCCAGGGCTCCGGGCCTGACGGCAGCACGTGTTTGGGCCAGGGCTCCGGGCCTGACGGCAGCACGTGTTTTGACCCGGTCAGCGAGCTTGAAGGCAGCACCGTTTTTTACCCGGACTCCGGGCCTGACGGCAGCGCCGTTTCTGACCTTGGCCCTCTGCCTGTTTACGTCGGCAGGTCTTACAGTCCGGCTCCGTCTTCTCCGATTCGCGAGGATGGTCCAGTACATCCTTTTATCCTTCAGTTTCCGAAAGAGAGAGAGGGCTGGAAAGAAGTTCGCTTCGATGATCCAGACATTTCCCTGCTTATCGACCCCAACATCCATGCCCACTATGGAAATCCAGCGGTAGCTGGACTGCAGCTTTGCAGCCGACCGGAGTGAAATCCGGTTGATTTTTTTTGCCAGCAGAGCGGGGGAGAGTGTCTTGAGCGAGGAATTTTGTATCGCTGCATGGATGGGCAGCACCTTCCCTCTGCTCCGAGCCGTATTGGTAATGATAAATCCGGGACCGGCGACCTTGGCCAATTTGCCGGTCACCTTCCAAGCTGAACCGACGGGGCGCTGCACCATCACGCGGACGTCAAAAGGCCGGCCGTTTACCTCTGCCAGATGAATTCGCCGTTGAATCAGGCAAGGGCGTGATTTCACTAGCATTTTTACATGACGATAGGCATTGCCTGGACCGGAGAGAATCCGCCTGTTGGCCCCGCTGTGGACGCTGTAACGCTGTTTGCCCAGCGCCGATACCATGATCACGCCCATGCCTTGTTTTCCCGTGTTCGGTTTGATGATGACAGTGGAAAAGCGGGCAAGGAAGTCGAAAAAATGCCGCTTCGTAAACAACCGGGTCGGGGGCAGCGCGGCCGCTAACAACGGGTCCTTCTGAAGAATCTGATGCTTTCGCCATTTATTCATGCTGTTTTTCATTGAGGATCAGCCTCCTTGTTTCGCCATGTTGACGCCAGCCGTACTGATCTTCGGCTCCATCTGCGCTGCAGCCTTCCATTACGACACTCCCGGCAGGTGAAAGGTTTTCAGATGACGCAAATTAAGCAGACGACTTCTCCCGTTCGCCGTGACAAGCCTGAGCATGCTGCCCTCGATCTTTACCAGAAGTCCGATCTTGTTTGGTTGATCTCCCAGGTCAAATACGACCAAATTTCCCTCCAGCCTTCTGCATTGCTGCTCAAATGTACGGGACAGCGGAATCGAAGTCGGATTGACCGGGAAGTGCTGATTGGCCAGTGAGTAAGGCGTTAAGTGAGGAGGGGAAGGTATGATCCATTTAACATGGTCGAGAGAGACGAAGGTCGTTTTGTAAACGGGCGAATAGAAGACAAAGTAATCATTCATGATGCTCGTGACATAGCCGTGGATCGATTTGTTCCCGGTTACGTAGATTTCGACGAATTTGCCCTTTGCGCTGTCCAGTACTTTTCGGTACGAAATATTTTCGGTTTGGCAGTGGATGGGCACATCAGGCGGTTGTTCAGGCAAATCCTCCTGCAAGGAACTTTCTTCGATATGCTGAACATGGACCAATGGAATATAGATGAAGTCCTGCTCTTTGTAGATCACGATGATATCCAGTCCCGCGTCGATCAGAACTCCCTGGTGAAAACTCTTTCCGGAAATCTCTACATCGATGTTTTTGCCAATCAATTGAAGCAGTTGTGCCATTTCCGACACCTCCCATATAAGTACTCATATGGAAAAATAAACCAATCAATGAACTTTTCTTGCTAGAAAATCCAGATTACCCAATACGCGAGAATGATTAAAGTGAAGAGTACGGTAATCGGAATGACGATAGAGGTCACTTTCAGGTACTCGCCCCAGGTTATGTTCACTTTTCCTTTTTTCAGTATATGCATCCAAAGCAGTGTAGCCAGTGTTCCGATCGGGAGCAGCAGGGAGCCTACGTCGCTGCCGATGACGCTTGCCAGATAGGAGATTTTTAATGGGAGCGGCTCAAGTCCCATGTTGGTTAATGTGAGAGTTCCGATCATCAGGGCCGGATGGTTGTTGAATAAATTTGACAGGATGGACACCAGAAGTCCCATCATCACACTCGCATGCACCAAGTCTCCGGAGACAATCGGCTGAAAGAAGTGGATCAGCATGTTGGTCAAGCCAATATTGTGCAAACCGTAGATGATCACATACATGCTGAAGGCAAAGACGAGGATGTGCCACGGCGTTTTCCTTAACATGTCGGTTGGAGCCACTCCCAAATAAAACCACCGCCAGGCCAGCAGGAAGAGAGAGCCGATTACCGCCATTAGCGGGACAGGAAATTGAATATAGGAGGCGACGAAGAGACTGATGCGAACACCCAGTACAAAAAGCAGGATATAGTACATAAATTTGGTCTGCTTCTCCTGGGGGATGGGGGATGTAGCAGGCTTTAGCGGATGATTCCCTGAAGTCGGCGGGGAATGCCAGAGGCTGGGCCTGGACGCGGGTAGCTTGCGCGGAAGTGTGGAATGGAAGATGAGAAACAGCAGGAGCGTAAGGAGTACAAGCCCGAGCGAAGCGGGAACGAACATCATCGCTGTATGCAGATAGAGATCCATGTGGACAATTTTTAAGGCGATCAGATTCACGATGTTGCTTACTCCGATGGGAGCGCTGGATGCTGTGGCAATCAAGGCGCCGCTTAGCAGGTAGGGAATTTTTTGATGGTTTTTCAGTCCTAAGTGATGAAGCAATAGCAGCAAAATGGGTGTCGTAATCAAGATGCTTCCATCGTTGTTGACGAACAGGGTCATGAGGAAGCAAAAAAGGTTCGTATACCAGAAGAGGCGAATACCTGAACCGTTCGCTTTTTCGGCCAGCTTCTCCGCAGCCCAGTGGAAGAAACCAAAGCTTTCCAATACGATTGCCATCACGATCGTAGCCATGATGGTTATGGAAGCTCCCCCGATGGTTTCCGTGATAATTCCCAGGTCGGACAAGGAAACACTGCCGCTGAGGAGGACAAAAACAGCGCCGCAGACAGCCGGTATTGCCACATTGACCTGGGGACGCCAAAAGATAAACAAGAGAGTGCAAATAAACGACATGATCGTGATGGGAATCATCAACTCTGCCATGCAGCAGCCATCCTTTCAAGGAATAGGGTACTTTTTCCTCTATTTCATTTGTCCTTTCAGTTCATTTGTAATGTACAATACGCGATGTCCAGATGATGTGGACTAAACTATTATCTTATGGCACGCAAATTTCCACCAAAACCTATCAACTATGATTGATTCGTGACAGATCTACCTGATCTATAGTTGACTAGTTTAAAGCATTGTTACGCGATGGGAGATCCCGAACAACACAAAGAAGCAGTCCGGAACGTGAAAGGGACTGTTCCGACTGCTTGCCTGTGAATCGTCTAAACGAGATAGGGGGCTTGCGAAAATCATGACTATGAGAAATCGCGGTCCTGCCTTACAATGAAACATACACCTGCTAGAAACGCATCAGGCGAAAGGAGACCGTGCAATGTCAGAGAAACACGAAAATAGAGAGCCGCTTCCCGATAGAAGCCGCCTCGGTCTGCAAGCTGACTGCGAGAACTGCTTCGGCTTATGCTGTGTTGCCCTGCCTTTCGCGGCATCGATAGATTTCGCGATCGACAAAGCTGCCGGAGTGCCCTGCAAAAACCTGGAATCGGACTTCCGCTGCGGCGTTCACAATAGCCTCAGGAAGCTGGGGTTTCGAGGATGTACGGTATATGATTGCTTCGGCGCGGGGCAAAAAACTTCCCAAGTGACCTTCGGCGGCCGCGACTGGCGGCAGTCGCCGGAATCGGCAAAACAAATGTTCGAGGTATTCCCCATCATGCAGCAGCTCCACGAGCTCCTATGGTATCTGACCGAAGCGTTAACGCTGCAGCCGGCCCGTCCGATCCACGGCGAGCTTCGCTTGGCGCTCGAAAAGACGGAAGGCATAACCCGCCTTGACCCCGACTCTCTCATGGAAATGGATCTGTCCGCACATCGGGCAGACGTAAATAGCCTGCTTTTGCGGACCAGTGAATTCGTACGGGCTGAAGCCCTCCGCAGGCAGGAGAGCCGCCCAGGCCGCCGGAAATCCTATGGGCGGGGAGCTGACCTTATCGGTGCCAATCTCAGGGGAGCAGACCTCAGAGGAGCCAACCTGAGAGGGGCCTACCTGATTGCCGCCGACCTGAGAGGAGCCGATCTCAGAGGAGCCGACCTCATCGGGGCTGATTTTCGCGATGCTGACATCAGCGGTGCTGACCTGTCCGAAAGCATCTTTCTCACCCAAGCCCGGCTCCATGCGGCAAAGGGGGACAACGGCACCAAGCTTCCGCCGTCCCTGACACGCCCGCCGCATTGGACCTTTTGCGAAGCGTAAGAAGCGGGAGATTGGGGATGGGAGGCTACGCTCTGCTCCGTCTCAACCTGAGCAAAAGGGCGGAGACGAGTCCGAGCAGGACGATGCAGATGATGAGGTACCAGCCGTAACGATGGGCAATCCGCTCGACGCGATGCCAGTTTTCACCGAGGGCTCGACCGAGCATAATAAACGAAAAGCTCCATAACAAAGCACCTGAATAAGCAAACAGCGCAAACGTCCGCCGCTCCATCCCGGAGATGCCGGCGAGATACGCGGTAATGTGGCGGATGCCGGGAATGAAGTAGCCAATGAACAGCAGGACACTTCCGTACTTCTCAAACAGATTGTGTGTCCACTGCAATTTTTGCTCCGTAATATGTATTTTCGGCCCGTATTTTTTTAAGAACGGAAGCCCCAGTTTCAAACCTAATATGTAGCTGACGGTGATCCCGGTTGCAGAACCGAGAAAAGCGCTCAACAAAGACAGAGAGAACAAAACATTCCCTTTTGAAACCATGTATCCCAGAAATGCCATTAGCGCTTCGTCAGGAAGCGGAAGTCCGATAACTCCCAGTGCCAGGGCAGCGTATATCCCTACGTATCCGTAGTGGCTGATGAAGTATGTCAGATGTTGTTCCAATGAGACCTCCCCTTTTGACTCCATGATAACAGAAAAGGGCTGACACGAAAAACAGCACCAGTTGGGTTGGGTGCTGTTCGTTTTTTTTCTACTGTTTCTTTTACCAGTTTCCACTTGTTTTCCGCCGGGTCCCACCGCCATTGCGAGGTGACGCAGGCGATGGTATCAGCGTTGACCACACCGGACACGCGCTGCTTTCCCTGCAAATCACAGCCTGCCGTTTGCCTGTCCGCCACCGGTTTCAGTTCGCTGTAGGCATTTGCCATCAAACTGATCGGCTGTATCAGCTTTCCCGCTTTGTACAGATGCAGCCCGTCATAAAAATGTTTTCGGTCATGCAAATCGATTTCGTATGTTTGCTGCGTGTTTTCGAGGGTAAGTTTCGCTGCGTAATTGTCCAGGAGGTTCCCGGTAACCTGCACAGGAGGCGGCACGGGCATCGACACCAGCTTGTCCTCCGCAACCGTATAGAGGTAATAGTCAGAGGTCCCGCCGCTCCCACCGGTTTCCGCCGAGACGAGAATATCTTCTGCATTTCGCCCGGTAAAGCGGCAAAAGCTCATGCGGGGGTTCCAGCCTCCTCCCGAGGAAGCGAAGAAGTATTGATTGCCTGCATCATTTTCGACTGTGACGAAAAGCTTTTCCCAATAGACGCCGGATTGGTCTTTTTTACCGATCAGCGAAACGAGGTCTGGTTTGCCGTTGCCTGTCACATCTATTCGCTTGCTATCCAATAGATACACATTGTTCGGGAGGTTGAATTTCTGATATCCGTCTGGAAGCGGAATCGGCTGCTGCCCTAAAGACGCGGCCAGCCCGGTGCCGGCAAGGCCACTCCCCGCAAGGACGAAGCAGAGCATGAAGATGAGTACGCGCTTTCTCATCAACGAACCCCCTTTTTAGGGTATCGTTTCCATTCTCTGGGCGAATATACAGCTTTCCGCTTGTTCTACAAAGAAATGGCCTGAACTACGAGCAGCAGCCAGCCAATCAGGAACGACAATCCGCCAAGCGGCGTAATCGCGCCCAACTTCCTGATGCCGCTTGCCGCCAAGGCGTAAAGGCTGCCGGAAAAGAGGATGATGCCGATGACGAAGAACCATCCCGCTGTGACGAGAAGGGCGGCGGAACGATCGGCTAACATTCCGGTTAGAAGCAGCGCCAGTGCGTGGTACATCTGATATTGCGCGCCGGTCTGAAAGACCGCCAGCCGATCCGGTGTCAATTTGGATTTGAGCGCATGAGCGGCAAACGCTCCCAGCGCCACCGAGAGAAATGCCAGGATACCGCCGATGATCAGAAATGCTTTCACCATGAACGTACCTTCTTTCTTCAGGAGGGATTGATGAGATCTACTGTTCATAGTGTATTGTACATCTGATCGCGCTGTATATGCCAGTTGTGTTGTCTAATACCTGGCTGTTTCTTCTACCTTTGCCGGCAGCAGCCACTTGGCGGCAAAAGCGAGCAAAAGCAAGGCACCGCCCAGATAGACGACAGACATCCCGGCAGCGCTGTTCATGAAATAAGCGAACATCGGACCGATCGCGGCGCCAGTGTCGATCGAGATGGTGTAGAGGGTGACGATCGCCACTTTTGCCGGCGGAGACTGCGCGGCGCGATCCGCCGCCAAAGTGTCGCTCAAGGTAGTTAAAGCCGTTGCCGTCAATTGCACGCCGATTAGCAGCAGGATCCAGACGCCGAGCGGCATGTGAACGGGTATCAAGGCAAAGAAGACAGCGGCACTGACCAAGGTCCCGCCGAGGAAGCGGCTGCGATTGCCCCGTCCGTCCGAGATGCGCCCGATCAAAGGCGCGAGCCACGGCTCCCATGTCCAGCGCAGCGCTTGCAGCGTACCGGCGATGGATGCAGCGCCAATCGTGATGCCCAATAGAGTCACGTTTTCTGCGTACTGTCTGGCAACAAGGTAACTGACCGTGGAGGTAAAAACGCCGGAGTACAGCATCGAGATATACAGGCCGGTCGCCATTGTCCAGAGAACCTGGCGATCTCGCCAAGGAGAGGCAGCCGCCGCTGTGGAAAGATCGGCAGACTGGTAATTCGTATTCCCTTTGGGCACAAAGCGAAACAGAAAGGGAAGTGCGGCTGCGGTCACGCCGGCAAACAGCAGCGCCACGGACTGCAAACCCCAGGAATCGGCCACTACCCCGCCTGCCAACATGCCTAACAAACTGCCTAACCTATACAAACCGTTGTATGTTCCCATGTAATAACCGCGATTGTCATCATCTGACACGTCAAGAATGGCAAACTGAGCGCCCATTCGCAGGAGGCTCCACGCTACCCCCCAGAGGCAGCGAAGGGCCAGCCAAGCGAGGAAACCGTAACAAAGCCCGTAACCCGCAGTGGTGACGATTGCCAAAAGGACGGCGATCAGCATCGCGGCACGTATGTGCAGTCTCTGGTAAACCCAGGCGATGAGCGGATTTAGCGGCAAGCGGACGATTCGATTGACTGACAGCAGCAGCCCTACCTGCCACAGGGAATCCAGCCCCGTCTCCGCCCAGTGGATGGGCAGCGCGATGTACAGCATCGAATCCCCGAGCAGGCAGGCTGCCGTCAGCAAGGAGATGACAACCACTTGTTTCCGGTTGCCTGTTTTCATAGCAAGCTTCAAGCCCTTTCCTTATCTTTTGGTTACGAATAGAATATATAAGATGCATATTCATAAATCTAATCAATTTTAAGAATAAAATCATAAATTATATTGATGGGTTGTGGGTGTAAAGTGAATCTGCACGCATTGCGCATTTTTACGGAAGTAGCCAATCAAGGAAGTGTGACACGCGCGGCGGAAGCCCTGTTGCTGAGCCAGCCTGCCGTGACGGCACAGGTGCGAAGACTGGAGGCGGAGGTCGGCCTGACACTCTTGACGCCGCAAGGAAGAGGTGTCCAATTGACAGAAGCGGGCGAACTGCTGGCCCGTCATGCGCAGCGCCTGTTTGCGATGGAAAAAGAGATCGAGCAGCGGCTGCAGGCGTTAAAAGAGGGGACAAGCGGCCGCCTGCGAGTTGCGGCGACTAACCTGCCGACCAATTTGCTGCTGCCGGTCTGGCTGGCCAAGTTCAAACGGGAGCACCCGGGAATTCAACTGGAATTGGTGTCAGGAAACTCGCGTGAAGTGTTCGAACGGCTCCTGTCTTTTGAAGCGGACCTCGCTGTGGTAGCTGGCGGTTGGGAAGCAGAAGGCGTCTTGCGCGAGGTGCTGTTCGAGGACGAGCTTTGGTTTATCGTACCGGTTGATCACAAGTACGCGGGCAGACTAGTGCCGCTTGCCGACATGATGAAGGAGCCGTTTTTGCTGCGGGGAGAAGGGAGTTCGACGAGGCAGATGCTGATCTCGCTCTGCATCGCCAATAATGTGGAGCCGCCTGTGGTCGGATTGCAGTTTTACGGCATGTATGAATCCATTCGCTCTGTCATCTCCGGTTATGGAGCGATGCTTGTACCCGCGCTGGCTGCCCGGGAATACGTCGAGCGGGGCGATGTAGCGATCGTCCACGTCGAGGGAGTAAAGCTGAACTGGCCGATCTCGCTTTGCCAAAGAAAGGCAGATCCGCTTTCGCCTGCTGCGGCCCGCTTTATAGGCTGGATCAAGCCGTTTTTTGCCGCAAACAAAAAAATGTTGTAAAAAAGTGCAGGGGACATGCCAGGGCCGTTCGTCTATACAAGAGAGAGAGAAAGGGGGGGAGGAACATCCAGGATGAACAACTGATTCGACAGATCATCGCCGGCGATGCGGAAGCGTTTCGCATCTTCCTGGAACGGTACCGACAGTATCTGTTTCAAGTCGTCTATTCCGTCCTGCGCCATCAAAAAGACGCGGAAGACGTGACACAGGAAGTGTTCGTACAGATCTACCTGTCCCTCCCCCAGTATCAATCCCAAGGGATAAAGGCGTGGATGACCCGGATCGCTGTCAATAAGGCGATCGATTGGAAGCGCAAAGCGCAGCGGAGCCGGGAGGAGCTGACAGAATCAATGGATCAGCTTACCGTCCCTGCCGCGGCGGAGGCGGCGGATTCGCCTGTATTGCAGAAGGAGCACAGGGAGACGATTCGCGGGCGGCTGCATGAGCTTCCGCAAAATTATCGGCAAGTGGTGTACGCCTATTATTTTGAAGAGAAATCGTATCAAGAGATTGCCAGCGAACAGGGGATCGAGATCAAAAGCGTGGAGTCCAAACTGTACCGTGCGAGAAAGTGGATACGCAGCCATTGGCAGGAGGGGGATTTCCGATGAGGCATTACACAAGAGCAGAGTGGACCAGCTATCTGCATGACGTGCTGTCCGAGTCCGAACGGGAGCAGTACGACCAGCACCTGTACAGCTGTGAGGAGTGTCTGGCCCTCTACATGGAATGTCTGGAAGACGGCAAGACAAGCCTTCCGCTGCTGACGGATGAACAGCAGTTTGCCGATGCCGTCATGGTCGAATTGTCCAGGCACGGCATGCCGGCGGTTCGGCCGCAGATAGTGAGCAGGGAACCGAAACGCAGCCAGGTAAAGCCGTGGTATCAACAGACGATCTTTCACTACGGGGTGGCGGCAGCCATCACCTTGATCCTGATGTCTGCGGGAGTCTTTCAGCAGGTGTTTGCGGTCTCGACGCATCTGACCGCCTCGACCCAGGGTGAGCAGCAGTCTTCTTTTTCCGACAGGTTGATGCAAAAGGCGGTTACGGTCATCGATACGATACGGCTTAGCGAGCAAAGGAGGTAGTTGTTTATGAACGAACACAAAAGTGCGCTGGTTGCCTTTTTTCTTTCCTTTTTTCCCGGAGTGGGCCATCTCTACCTCAATCGGAAGCGGGGGATTGTCTATCTGCTCGTATTCATTGGATTGATTGGCTGCGGCCTTTGCCTGGCTTTTTTGTCAGGTAGCGGAGAGCTGTTTGTCTTTTTCCTGATTATTGCCTTCCTGGTGTTGCTGATCAATGTTCTGGATATGCTGGTCGCGCTGCTGAGGGGACGTCCGGTGGCGGCGGTTATGGAGAGCGGCCAAACGGGCGGGACGACTCATCAAACAAGCCAATCGCAGCAGCAAAATGAGCGGTTTTTCACCATCCTGCTCTCGTTTATCCCCGGTTTGGGCCACTTTCAGCTGGGACTGATGACCCGCGGGTCGGCGTTTCTGATCGCCTTCTTCGGCCTGGCCGTGATGGTGCTGTTCGTTACCGTGATAACCGGTGAAAAAGGCTTTGCCCTCTTTCTCGGCGGGCTGCCGATCATCTGGCTCTCCAGTTTGTTTGACGCCTTGCAGCTGCTGGGCCGAAAAGAGCGGGGCGAGGTGATCGTGGACCGGTCGTTTTTTGAAGAGCTGGAAGAGAACCGCGATGCTGGCAGAAAGAGCGGGGTGCTCGCCACCTTTTTATCCGTCATTCCGGGTGCCGGCCATATGTATCTGGGTCTGCAGCGGCGCGGGCTGCAGCTGATGGCGGCGTTCGTGTTCTCGATCTACATCATGGACGTGCTGCGTCTGTCGATTTTCCTGTTTTTGATTCCGATTATTTGGTTTTACAGCTTCTTTGACGGGCTGCAGCAGTTTTCCCGCTGGCGCAGGGGAGAGGTACGGGACGAACCGGTGGCCGATTGGCTGCTGAACCACCAGAAATGGATTGGGATCGGCTTGATTGGACTGGGCGGATATTACCTGTTGGATCAGGTGCTGCTGCCGCTTATCGAACCGAATTTTCCTGATTTTAACATTAGCTTTTTGTTCCACAGCTATGTGCAGACGAGCATTGTCTCCATGCTGCTGATTGGCGGCGGATTAAAATTGCTGCTTGGTAAAAAACAGCGAGAGGAAGGGAAGGCCGAATGCGACAATGGCGAATAGGAACGCTTTCGATGGGGGTCTCCTTGATCATACTGGGAGCGATCCTGTTTCTCTCCCAGTGGAGGGGCCCGCAGTCGATTGATTGGGTGTTTACGTGGTGGCCGATCGTCTTTATTCTGTTGGGGGCGGAGATCCTGATCTTCCTGGCCCTGTCGAAGAGCGAACAGGTTCAGGTCAAATACGACGTCTTCAGCATTTTCTTTATCGGACTTTTGGGATCTGCCTGCATCGGGTTGACGCTGCTTGCCTCCACGGGAGTATTGGGGGAGATACGGCATGCCGTAGCCTCCGTCGACCAGATCAAAGACGTGCCGGAGTTATCCCGGCCCGTGCCGCAGGAGGTGAAGCGGATCGTCGTCCAATCCGCCGGCGTGCAGGTCAGGATGGAACGGACAGCCGGGCGTGATGTTCACCTGTTCGGGACGTACCGCGTCGTCACATCAGCAGAGCGGGATGAACCGGATTATGATGCATCGCAATTTGCTGCCATCCATACCGTTGGAGATACGATGTACGTGACGCTGAAGCGCCCCCCGGAGAGGCGCGGGTTCTCGTCCTACTCCTCCCGGGTCGATCTGGTGCTGGTTCTGCCGAAGGACGTCACGGTAGAAAATCAGGAGTGAGAGGGGGCTTTGACGATCAGGTAGCGATTGGTCGGCCGCCCCACTCCGCCGTAGCGAATATCCCGGCAGACCCTGCCCGTCTTTTCCAGGTACTCCAGGTAGCGCCGTGCGGTGACCCGCGCGATGCCGACCTGCTCGGCCACTTCTTCGGCGGAAAGGGAGCGGGTCTGCTGCGTCAGGAACAGGATCACCTGCTGCAAGGTCAAGGCGTTAAGACCTTTCGGCAGGTGATTCTGTTCTTCGATGGAAATCGGCTGTTTGCCGAACAACAGCTGATCCAGTTCCGCTTGGGAAGAAAACTCCCCCTGTTTGAACTGCGAGCGGAGCAGCCGGTAGTTTTCCAGTGCCTGCTTCAGCCGTTCGAATTGAAATGGCTTCATAATGAAGTCCATGGCGCCGTTTCGCAGCATCAATTGGATCGTCTCTTTGTCTTTCGCCGCTGTGATGACGATCACGTCGACTGGCTCGTTCAGGCTGCGCAGCTGTTTTAACGTTTCGATGCCGTCTTGGTCGGGCATAAAAATATCGATGATGACGAGTTCGGGGCGCAGCTCTTTGACCAGTCTCACCCCCTCTTTTCCGTTCTCCGCTACACCGACTACCGTAAAAGAAGGGATACGCTCGACAAACTGCCGGTTTACCTCTTGAACCATCGGATCGTCCTCGACGATGACAACCCGGATCGTTTGCGTTGTCACTTATTGCCTGTCTCCTTTCATTGGAAATGTCAGGATAAAGCTGGTCCCGACTCCCGGTTCGGAGTCACAGACCCATTTTCCCTTCCCAACCTCGACTACCTGATTGACCAAAAATAGTCCAATTCCGCGGTTTTCGCCTTGTTTGGTAGAGTATCCGCGCTCCATGATGCGTCCCGCCGTCTCGGGAGACATGCCGCAGCCGTTGTCCTCGACCATCAGCGACAACAGCTCGTCATCCTGCTCGATGCTGACGTAGACCTCTTTCTTCTCCCGCACCACCTGGGCCAGCGCGTCAAATGCATTTTCGATCAGATTCCCCAGGACGAGCACAAAATCGTGATGGTCCAAATGTTTGGGGAAACGTTCCAGATGGCTTCGCCGATCGACCACGACATCGACACCCAATTCCTTCCCGCGGCGAATCTTGGCCAGAAGCAGGCCGGAGAGGTTGTCATCGGCGATGCGGCGTGTCAGGAACGTGCTGACGTCGCGCTGCTGCTCGCTGATCTTGAACAGGTAGTCGAGCGCCTTCTCAATCTGTCCGAGCTGAAGCAGGCCGGCGATGGTGTGCAGCTTGTTCATGTACTCGTGGTTTTGCACCCGCAGGGCTTCGACGAATTCTTTGACGCCTGTAAGCTCTTCTGCGATTCGCGTCACTTCCGTGCGATCCTGGAAAATGGCGATCGCTCCTACCGTTTGATCGCCTACGCGTATGGGAATCCGGTTGGACCAGATCAGCGCGTCGCCGATCCGCAGTTCCATATTGTAGACCCCGTGCTGAAGCGCAAGAATTTCCGGCAGGCGGGTGCCGGGGATGACCTGGTGGATATTTTGGCCGATGACATCTCCCGTGATCTGAAAAACCTGCTTGGCCCTGTCATTGATGACCGTGATGCGCTCCTGGTTGTCTATCGCGATGATGCCTTCGTGCATGGCGTGAAACATGGCCGTTCGCTCCCGCAGGATGCGGGCGATTTCGTACGGTTCCAGATTCAGCATCTGACGTTTGATCTGCTTGGCCAACTGCCAGGAGCCCCAGATTCCGAACAGCAGTGACAAGAACAAGGTGATCGCGATGCTTTTGCGCTGACTGAGGATCATCTCGACGATGCCCGGCAAAAGATGTCCGGCTACGACTACACCAACCTGATGGTGCTCGGCATCCATCACCGGGACATACGCCCGAATCGCGACTCCCTGATCTCCCTTCACCTTGTTGACGTAGGTGTGCTCGGTAAAAGCTTCCTCGGCCTCCTTGCCGGTAAACGGGGTGCCGATGCGCTGTTTGACCGGATCCGAGAGGCGAATCCGGTTCATATCCATCACCACAATATAATCAACGCTGTTGATAATCCTGATTCGGTTGGTGATCGGATCAATCTCCCGCCAGCTGTCCGGTTCTGCCATGTTTTCCCTGACGACCGGGATTTCCGCAACGGTCCGGGCCGTGACCAGCAGCCGCTGTCCGATCTCCTCTTCCATCAAGCGAGTCATCGTACCCAGGATGATAATGCCGCCGATCAGTGCCGAAAACAGGACGATGCCGAAAGAAAAAATCGTAATTTTCCACTTGATTGGAAGGTTTCTCAGCTTAAACAGAACGCTTTCCCCTTTACTTCGTTTCATTTTTCGCTACTATGTATGTATTGTGAGATAAGAAACCAATTTTCGCAATCCATAAAAAGCAGGTGTCTATATGAAAGCCATCATCGGAATCGGTTTCTTTATTTTTTTGGGACTGTTCGCTGCGCTGCTGACCGGATTTGGCGGCAACCTTACGCAAGGCAGCCTGCCGTATGACGAGGTCCAGGAAGGTCTCGATGACCGCATTATCATAAAATTTAGCCACGTCGTCGCAGAGAATACCCCGAAAGGACTGGCAGCGGAAAAGTTTGCCCAGCTTGCTGCGGAAAAGACGCACGGCAGAGTAGAGGTACAGATCTATCCAAACGGCATCCTCTATTCCGACCAGGATGAAGCCGACGGGCTGATGCGCGGAGACATCCAGATGATCGCTCCCGCCTTTTCCAAGCTCTCCAATCTGATCCCCGCCTGGCTGGCCCTTGATCTGCCGTTTGCCTTCCGTGATCAGGCCGAAGTGGATCAAGCTTTGCAGGGCGAGATCGGGCAGATGCTGTTTCGCACCCTCGAGGAAAAAAACATGTTTGGTCTGGCCTTTTGGAACAACGGTTTTAAACAGATGAGCAGCAAACTGAAGCCTTTGATCACACCGGAAGACTTCACCGGCCAGCGGTTTCGCATCATGCCGAGCAAGGTGATCGAGATGCAGTTTCAACTGCTGCATGCCAAAGCGGTCCCGATCTCCTTCAACGAGGTGTACCGCAGCCTGGAGCGCGACGAGGTGGAGGGGCAGGAGAACACCATCTCCAATATCTACACAAAGCGTCTCTACACGGTCCAAAAGTACATGACGCTCAGCAATCACGCCTACCTCGGCTACGCCGTGATCATGAACAAAACCTTTTGGGAGAAACTCCCCCCGGATATTCAGTCAGAGCTCGCCGAAGCGATGCAGGAGACCACCGAATGGGCAAACCGGCAGGCCGTCTCCATGAATGAACGGCAATTGCAGGAGCTGAAAGCCACCGGTCTGCACATCCACCAGCTTACCCCAAAGGAAAGGGAGAAGTGGGAAGCTGCCTTCCAACCGATCTACGATCACTATGCACCCGTAATTGGCAGGGAACTCATGTCCAAAATCGCCGAATTGCAAAAGCAGCGGGAAGAATAAACACCCGCTGCTTACTTAATTTAAGAGCATAGCTATGCTAATCTTTTAGGCAGCAAAATTTATTTGCTGAATGTAATCAAATACCTGTCAAAACTGTTCGAGGAAAATAATAGAGGTCAATAGATGATGATCGATAAGGCTTTGATCCAGGTTTACGTTGATTGGCAGGAAAAGCTCGACAATAATGAATGGTATTTTAGTGAAGCATTTGAATCAATTATAAAAGATATGAGTTCTGAGGAAGCATTTGCGTATATCCCAAATATTGTTCGGATGTTACTGCTATTAGAAGATGAATTTTTAATATGGAATACACTGTACTTTCTTTTGACAGTGTACTCAATATCTGATACCACCGAGATACACCCTGAATTAAGAAGTAACTGGCAAGCTCTGACAAAACATATCTCGAAATACCCTGATGTATATAAAACAGCATTTCAAGAACTAAGAAGAAACCTAAGATTTCTAAAATAATTTCTGATTACAATAGCAATCTATTTTTTTCCATTATCAGGAGAAGGCTCGATGAGACCGAGAAAAATGGAGCGAGCTGAGGCCTTGGCAACGCCCGCCCAGTCGGAACGGAAAAAAACGGCACACGCTTGTCGACCAAATTCTGCATTGAACTGCTTCCAGTCATTTTTGGTCGACGTGCCGTTTTTTGTAGTGCAGACGGCCAGTCCCAGCTTCCCCGCCGGCGTGCCACGTACGAAGCGAGCCCATTTTTCTCGGTCTCC
>NZ_JBJQOQ010000028.1:61168-63070 GCF_046036945.1 Brevibacillus sp. B_LB10_24
GTGCCGTTTTTTGTAGTGCAGACGGCCAGTCCCAGCTTCCCCGCCGGCGTGCCACGTACGAAGCGAGCCCATTTTTCTCGGTCTCCTCGCACAATGTTCGCACAAAACAAAGAATCATTAGATATTTTTACTGGTCATTTTTGGTCGACGTGCCGTTTTTTGTAGTGCAGACGGCCAGTCCCAGCTTCCCCGCCGGCGTGCCACGTACGAAGCGAGCCCATTTTTCTCGGTCTCCTCGCACAATGTTCGCACAAAACAAAGAATCATTAGATATTTTTACTGGTCATTTTTGGTCGACGTGCCGTTTTTTGTAGTGCAGACGGCCAGTCCCAGCTTCCCCGCCAGCGTGCCACGTACGAAGCGAGCCCATTTTTCTCGGTCTCCATCCCCCATGTTCACACAAACCAAAAGGCATTTTCCCGCGACCAAAAAGACCAAAATGAACAATAAGACCAGATCATTTCCATCATCCGCTAAACATTTTACAATGGATTTACAAAAGCGTAAACGTTTTCACAAATGATGATGGGATGTGAGCAAAAGGTGTTTTCAAAGCTGAAGAATTTAACAGTGCAAGTCATTTTGGCCATTATTCTCGGTATTATCGTCGGCTATTTATACCCAGCGTTCGGGGCGCAGCTAAAAGTGCTTGCGGACATCTTTATCAAGCTGATCAAAATGGTGATTCCGCCAGTCGTCTTCTTTACCGTCGTGATCGGCATTGCCAGCATGGGCGATTTGAAGAAAGTGGGACGCATCGGCGGAAAGGCGCTGATCTATTTTGAAATCGTTACCACTTTCGCCCTTGCGATCGGTATCGTCGTAGTCAATCTGTTAAAGCCGGGCGTGGGTTTTGACAAAAGCGCAGCAGGCACGGGCGACATCACGAAGTACACAAAAGAAGCGGCGGAACACACTGGCGTGATGGATTTCCTCATGGGAATCATTCCGGACAACGTCGTTGGTGCGATGGCCAAGGGAGAACTGCTGCCGATCCTGTTCTTCGCAGTGCTGTTCGGACTCGCTTTGGCCGCGATGGGATCCACCGCGAAGCCGGTCATCAACCTGTTTGAGAAGCTGGCGCAAGGATTTTTCGGCGTCGTCAACATGATCATGCGGTTTTCACCGATTGCAGCATTCGGAGCGATGGCCTACACCATCGGAAAGTTTGGCTTGGACTCCCTGTTGAATCTGGGAAAACTGATGGGCTCCGTCTACCTGACCATGTTCCTGTTTATTATCGTTGTATTGGGCCTCATTGCCAAAATGTACAAATTTAGTATTTTCTCTTTTATCAAGTACATCCGCGAAGAAATTCTGCTGGTGCTGGGTACGTCTTCTTCCGAATCGGCGCTGCCGAGCCTGATGAAGCGGCTGGAGAACTACGGCTGCGGAAAGTCCGTAGTAGGACTGGTCGTACCGACCGGCTACTCGTTTAACTTGGATGGAACCTCGATCTACCTGTCGATGGCCGCGATCTTCATCGCTCAGGCGTACGGCATTGACCTGACCATATGGCAAGAGCTTACCCTGCTCGGCATTCTGATGGTGACTTCAAAAGGCGCTGCAGGTGTGACCGGTTCCGGCTTCGTCACCCTCGCTGCTACACTGGCGGCATTCCCGATGATTCCGGTAGAGGGGATGGCTCTCTTGCTCGGGGTTGACCGCTTCATGTCAGAGGCACGCGCCATCACCAACCTGATCGGCAACGGGGTTGCCACGGTAGTCATCTCCAAAACAGAGGGAGAGTTTCACCCTGGCAAAAAGCCGGAGACATTGGCTGAGGCTGATGACGAATCGGATGCTGCCGCTGCGAGCACTTCTCTCGCTTAAAATAAAAACGAATCATGTATCACGGAGGGTGTCCCAAAAGTCATTGTAGATGACTGAGGGACGGCCCTC
>NZ_JBJQOQ010000029.1:0-60213 GCF_046036945.1 Brevibacillus sp. B_LB10_24
TTTTAATCAGAGGGTCGAAGGTTCGAGTCCTTCATGGCTCACCACATGATTTATCATGTCTGTGCGGACGTAGCTCAATTGGTAGAGCGTCGCCTTGCCAAGGCGAAGGGCGCGGGTTCGAGACCCGTCGTCCGCGCCATTATTGAAACTGCAGAAGGGTCTCTCACCCGTACCGGGTTTACCCTCGATGCATTTCAAGAAGCAGCGCTCGGGTACTGCACATCTGGCTGCGCGTTGAAGTAATTCGACGTAGTGTCGCCAGGAAGAAGCGAGACCCGTCGTCCGCTCCATTATTGAAACTGCAGAAGGGTCTCTCACCCGTACCGGGTTTACCCTCGATGCATTTCAAGAAGCAGCGCTCGGGTACTGCACATCTGGCTGCGCGTTGAAGTAATTCGACGTAGTGTCGCCAGGAAGAAGCGAGACCCGTCGTCCGCTCCATTTTCAACTTCATATGTGCCCTTAGCTCAGCTGGATAGAGCGTTTGACTACGAATCAAAAGGTCGGGAGTTCGAATCTCTCAGGGCACGCCATTCGTCGGGAAGTAGCTCAGCTTGGTAGAGTACTTGGCTTGGGACCAAGGGGTCGCAGGTTCGAATCCTGTCTTCCCGACCATGATGCGGGTGTAGTTCAATGGTAGAACCCCAGCCTTCCAAGCTGGTCGCGTGGGTTCGATTCCCATCACCCGCTCCATTTTTTTGTCAAGGTAGCGAGCGGCGTCAGGCTGCTCGCTTTTGTTTTCTCAAAATTAGTATAACTATGCAGATTCCTGTCGAGTTGAGTCATTTTTCCCAGTCAGGCTACAATATAAGTAGCCATTACGGGAAGGGGATATCGACAGTGAACAAAAACATAACAATTATAGGTGTACCTATGGACCTGGGTGCTGACCGGCGCGGCGTGGATATGGGGCCAAGCGCGATCCGGTACGCGGGAGTAGTCAAGCGGTTGGAAGGGATGGGGTTTGCGATCAAGGATATTGGCGATATCCCGGTGACGCGGCCACATACCTTCACTGAGACCGAGCACCATAAGTATTTGGATGAGGTAGTGGCGGCTAATGAAGAACTGGCGAATGCAGTAAGCCAGGAGGTAGAAGCTGGACGTTTTCCGCTTGTTTTGGGCGGCGACCACAGTATCGCCATGGGGACGATCGCAGGAGTAGCCAAACACAGAAAGAACCTCGGGGTCATCTGGTTTGATGCTCATGGAGATTTAAATACGGGCGAAACATCCCCAACTGGCAATATTCACGGAATGCCGCTGGCTGCCAGTATGGGGCTTGGTCATCAGCAACTAGTGAATATTGGCGGGTTTTCCCCGAAACTAAAGCCGGAAAATATCGTGATCATTGGGGCGCGCGACCTCGACAGCGGTGAACGAAAACTCATAAAAGAACGGGGCATAAAGGTCTTCACCATGCATGAGATTGATCGGCTGGGGATGGCAAGAGTGATGGAGGAAGCGATAGCTCACGTAAGCAAAGGAACAGATGGCGTCCATCTCAGCCTTGATCTGGATGGCTTAGATCCACATGACGCTCCCGGAGTAGGGACACCAGTCATTGGCGGCATTTCTTACCGGGAGGGCCATTTGGCGATGGAAATACTGGCAGAGTCGGATATTCTCACATCTGCCGAATTTGTTGAAGTTAACCCAATTCTGGACGAGCAGAACAGAACGGCCCGTGTGGCTGTAGCATTGATGAGTTCCGTATTTGGCGATAAATTGTTATAATAGACCTATACCAAAAAGCCGCGTAGGATCCTTATCCTGACGCAGCCGCGAAAAAGAGAGGGGAAGTCCCTCTCTTTTCCTCTTTACTGTTCTGGAAAAACTAGTTACATTCAAAAGATGAATGGTGCAATTTATTAAGAAGTTGGTCCAATTTGGCGCTTAGTTCGACTAGTTCTGGAGTGATGGCGGAGTCGTGCTTGTACTGTTCGTTAAGTTGCTGTCGCAGCTCCTCGATTTGTCGGAGGACAAGTTCAATGCACACTGCAGCCACTCCTTTGGATATTTGATATAGATGCCACGTAATTACTACCAATATATGCTGAATCTGGCCCAATATACCCAATTTTTATTCAGCTTTTATTGAAAAACATCCCGCTAATAAGTTGAAACAAAATAACGGGTAGTTCGTATAAACAAGGTACGGCAACGCCGGGGAGGAAAGCATGGAATTCGTAGAAAAACGGTTGACGGAGCGGGCGAAGCGGGGGGACCGCGAAGCCTTTGCGGAACTGGTGGACATATATAAAGATAAAATTTACCAGTTGGCTTTCCGGATGGTAGGCAACCGCCAGGAAGCGGAAGATATCGCCCAGGAAACATTCCTGCGCGTCTTTGCGAACCTGCATACCTATGACGAAAGCTACAAGTTCTCTACCTGGATCTACCGTATCGCTACCAACTTATGTATCGACCGGGGACGCAAAAAGAAACCGCACTTTTCTCTTGACGAAGAGGCGGAAGGGACAGAAGGGCTTGACTGGTATTCCCGCCTTTCTTCTAATGAAAAAACCCCGGAAGAAAAGATGGTGACGCGGGAACTTCAAGATACGGTTCAGGAGGCTTTGACTCAACTATCCCCCAAGTACCGCTCCATTATGATATTGCGTTATATAGAGGATTTATCACTGCAGGAAATCAGCGATGTTCTAAAATTGCCGATAACAACGATCAAAACGAGGATTCACCGCGGTCGTGAAGCGTTGCGTGGAAAGCTTCAACACATGTAGTAGAAAGGAGATCAACCTCAGATGGAATGCAGAGAAAAACATCTTCTCATCCATTCCTTTTTGGATGGGGATATTGACGAATTAAGCAATCACCGCCTGCAAGAACATCTCAGGGACTGTGCGGAATGTCGCCAGTACTTACGCGAATTGCAGAAAACCGTGGCGCTGGTTCAAAGTTTGTCGCACGTATGTGCACCGTCCGATTTTACCAATCGGGTGCTTGCACAGCTGCCGGCTCCTTCAGGGATGAATCGCTTTTCAGCCTGGTTGAGAAAGCATCCGTTTGTCACTGCCGCGGCTGTCTTCTTCTTCTTGATGGCCGGGAGCGTGTCCGCCACCTGGATCGAACGTGATCAAACACTTCAGGTGTCTTCCAACAGCCTGGACCAGCTAAAAATTGATCGGGCGCGCAATCTTGTCGTTGTACCTGAGGGCACGACGATCGTAGGCGACTTGGTTGTCCGTAATGGAAGTGTCGAAGTGCAAGGCAAAGTTCAAGGTAATGTAGTAGCCATAGATGGGAAAGTTTTTTTAGCATCCACCGCTAACGTCGCAGGAGATGCTGAATCAATAGAGGCGATTTTTGATTGGATTTGGTACGAACTGAAAAATATCGGAAATAACTTGCTTCCCATCGCCCCTTAGGAGAAAATAAGGTAAAATAGGCACGGCCGACAAATAGCCGTGCTTTTTCGCAGCCAATTCCCGAGCTATCGCTGTTGCAAAAGGTGTGAGAATAATGTGGGGGCTTCACATGGGGAATATTGAATACGCAAATATACTCCGCTACGTGATCGATATTTTACTTGTCACGTACGTTATTTATAAATTATTGATGCTGATTCGCGGAACAAGGGCTGTCCAGCTCTTGAAGGGGATTTTAGTGGTCGTCATCACCTGGCTGCTCAGCAAATGGTTCGAACTGACCACCTTGTATTGGCTGATGTCACAGGCATTTACCTTTGGGATGCTGGCGTTGGTGATTATTTTCCAACCCGAGTTGAGACGAGCCTTAGAGCAGTTGGGGAGGGGCAAGCTGTTTTCCCGAACGTATTCGAATCAAGGTGAAGAAGTTGTCCAACGCATGGTTCAAGAAGTCGGCAAATCTGTTACGTACATGGCCAAACGGAGAATTGGGGCCCTGATCGTGATTGAGCGGGAAACCGGGCTTAACGACTACGTAGAGACCGGCATTCAAATCAATGGACGGGTGACTTCGGAACTATTAATCAACATTTTTATCCCAAATACACCGCTCCATGATGGAGCAGTCATTATACGCAAAGACACTGTGCTGGCAGCGGGTTGTTATTTGCCGCTTACAGAAAATCCCACCATTTCAAAGGAACTAGGAACCCGCCACCGCGCAGCAATCGGCATGAGTGAGGTATCAGACGGCTTGTCGATTGTCGTCTCAGAAGAGACGGGACAAGTGTCCTACGCATCGAATGGCGAAGTAAAACGAGGTTTAACCGAAGAGCAACTGAAAGAGATGCTGCTTGAACAACTGACTCCGCCGGCGAAGAACAAGTCTATGGGGGGTCGCTGGCAATGGGGGCGAAAACATGGATAGATGGCTAAACAGTCCTTGGTTTGTCAGAGCAATCGCCTTATTGATGGCAATCATGTTGTGGATGGCCGTGAATATCGAGCCGCAGCCGGGCCCCGGCACGGATACGAATCGCCCGATGATCATGAACGGGTTAAACCTGAAGGTCTATTATGATTCCGATCGTTATGAGGTAGTAAGGGCTCCACAATCAGTCAGCGTGGCTGTAGAAAGCAGCAATCCGTTTTTCCGCTACAGCATCGGAGCTGATCAGCTTGAGGTCTACGTAGACCTCAGAGGCAAAGGGAAGGGTGTCCATCGAGTACCCGTGCAGTATAAAGGATTCCCCAGCGACGCAAGAGTGGCGATAACGCCCTCCACTGTTGAAGTGACCCTGGAAGAGAAACAGACGGTGGAAAAAGAAGTGAAAGTGGAGCTGTTGGGACAGGTCGCAGCAGGCTACACGGCCGGCACTCCGGAAGTGAAGCCGGAGAGGGTTCACGTCATTGTGCCGGAGAGCCAGGTAAACAATGTCGCTTACGTGAAGGCCACAGTTAACCTGGAAGGGGCAACATCGCCGATTAATACCTCCGTTGAGTTAAAAGTGGTCGATAAGCAAGGAAACGTCATGCCTCAGGCGGAAGTGACGCCCCATAAAGTAGAGGTCAATGTACCCGTAACGAGTCCATTTATCATCGTGCCCATTAAAATAAACTTGACGAATGACTTGCCTGATGGATATAGTTTGGCTAGTGTGCAAACTAGTACGGAAGAGGTGACGGTGTTCGGACCACAAGATGTAATCAGGGGCCTTACCGTATATCCAGGGCCGGATATCGATCTGAGCAACATTACATCGGATCGGCTGCTGCAATTGAAAATTCCGCTTGTCGATAAGGTCGTCAAAGTTCAACCGGATGATTTGGAAGTGACGCTGAAAGTCGTTCGTTCGCAAACGAAGCAGTTAAAAGGCGTACCGCTGAGGATCAGCGGACTGTCTGACGACCTCCAGGCAAAAATATTAACTCCTGAGGGGCAGGAGATTACCACAATTGATTTTGACGTGATCGGGGCGCCGCAAAACTTGAAGGATCTCACTCCTGATAATGCCCAGATCATCGCCGATGTGAGCAACCTGCCCATTGGGGTACATGAGATACCGATTATTTACAAGCTGCCCAACTACCTGAAGACGGCACCGAATGCGATCAAACAGGTAACGGTTGAAATTACGAGCAAACAAGGATAAACACAGGTAAAGATGTTGAGAAGCGAAGAAAAGAGGGACAAGGATGGGGAAGTATTTCGGAACAGATGGTGTACGTGGAGTTGCCAACTCTCAATTAACGCCTGAACTAGCCTTCAAAATTGGCCGGATCGGCGGCTACGTACTTACCAGACACAAACAGGAAGGCAAACCAAAGGTAGTCATCGGACGAGATACTCGCATATCTGGACAAATGCTGGAAAATGCGCTGATTGCCGGCTTATTATCGGTTGGCTCAGAGGTAGTGCGGCTCGGAATTATCCCTACGTCGGGTGTTGCTTATCTGACTCGTGCTCTAGGCGCTGATGCTGGCGTCATGATCTCTGCGTCACACAACCCATTTCCGGATAATGGGATCAAATTCTTTGGCAGTGACGGTTTTAAACTAAGCGATGAAGTCGAACTGGAAATCGAGCAGTATATGGATGCTGCGGAAGATAACCTGCCTCGTCCAACCGGGGATAAGATCGGGTCGCTGTTGGAGTACCTGGAAGGCGCCCAAAAATACCTTTCTCACTTGAAGAGTACGGTTTCTGAGCGATTTGAAGGGGTAAAGGTCGTTCTGGATTGTGCGAATGGGGCCGTGGCCTCGCTAGCGGCCCGTCTGTTTGCCGACGTAGAAGCGGAAGTGATTACGATTGGTGCCAATCCTAACGGCACGAACATCAATGAACAGTGCGGTTCGACTCATCCGGAAAAATTACAGGAAGAGGTTCTCAAGCATCAAGCCAATATTGGTCTCGGTTTTGATGGCGACGCCGATCGCTGTATCGCTGTCGACGAAAAAGGTGAAATTGTTGACGGTGACTACATCATGGCGATATGCGCCCGTGCCCTAAAGGCAAACGGCGATTTGAACAACAACACGATCGTGACGACTGTCATGGCAAACCTGGGCTTTTTTAAGGCGATGGAGGAGCTGGGTATCAACACGACGAAAACAGCGGTCGGGGACCGTTACGTTGTCGAAGAGATGCTACGAGGCGGTTACAACCTCGGCGGTGAACAATCCGGGCATATCATCTTCCTTGACCACAATACGACTGGGGACGGACTTTTGACCGGTCTGCAACTGCTCAACGTGGTAAAGGAAACCGGCAAGCCGCTATCGGAGCTCAAGCAGGTGATGACCAAATACCCGCAGCTGCTGGTCAACGTCGCTGTTGCTGATAAATCGAAGCTGGCCGGCAACGAAGTGATCGAAAATGCCATCAAGGAAGCTGAACGTGAACTGGCTGACAATGGGCGGGTGCTGGTTCGCCCTTCCGGTACGGAGCCGCTTGTCCGTGTCATGGCAGAAGGGCCGGATAAGGACCAGCTGGAATCGCTTGTGCAGCGAATAGCAGAAGTGGTAAAGCGGGAGTTGTCCTAATAAAATAGAGGCGGGGAGCGGCACGAAGCTGCTCCTTGCTGCATAAATTAGGAAAAAAGCCATTGTTGTTGAATTGAGAAAGCTATGGTAAAGTAAGGTTGGTCAAATCAATGAAGCCGGCGAAAGGAGGCGATCATGGAGAAAATCGGATTACCGATAAGCTGGCAGATTTGCTGACCGATGGTTCACGAAGCGCCAGAACTGCGGCTGCCCGGCATGGAGCGCAGTTGACGAGGTGGAGGTTTATCGAAGAGTTCGGCGGATGCCTCCCGGTAGCTCGTATCTCTACCGCAAGTACAGGGACAAAACGTTGGGGCAACTCAATGCACAATACCTGTATCAGATACGCAAAGAGGAGAAATTTGAGGAATGACGGGGACGCACCCCGTTAAAAATGAAAGAGTTGTTGGGCTGTGTGTCCCCGTCGTTTGACGTCGAAAGGGGATTACACATATGTGCGGTATTGTAGGATACATTGGAAATAAGGATGCGCAAAAAGTCATTGTCGATGGTCTGCGGAAATTGGAGTATCGCGGGTACGATTCAGCTGGTGTTGCAGTCTTGACAGATCAGGGCTTGGAACTGGAAAAAGCACAGGGCCGTCTTGCTGTTCTCGAAGAACGCTTGGTCACGAATCCGCTTCAGGGCGTAATCGGCATTGGCCATACGCGGTGGGCGACACACGGGAAGCCTTCTGATCAGAATGCACACCCGCATATCGATGAAAAAACCAAATTTGCTGTCGTTCACAACGGGATCATCGAAAATTTTATTTCCATTAAGGCAGAACTGTTGGAGAAGGGATACACCTTTACTTCGGAAACGGACACAGAAGTAATTGCCCATTTACTAGCAGATCTTTACGATGGAGATCTTGTGTCAACTGCCCGCAAGGCTGTTCAAAAAATGCGCGGAGCTTATGCACTGGGGATCATGACCTCCCACGAACCGGATAAACTGGTTGCCGTTCGCCTGGCCAGCCCGCTGATCGTCGGCATCGGCGAAGGAGAAAGCTTTATCGGCTCGGACATCCCTGCCATCCTGGAACACACTCGTGACGTGTACATTCTTGATGAGGGAGAACTGGCTGTTCTGACCCGGGACGGTGTAGAGCTCTACAAGGTCGACACAGGGGAAAAAATCGCACGCGACCTGTTTCATGTCGATTGGGATCTCGTCCAAGCTGAAAAAGGCGGCTACGACTCGTTTATGCTGAAGGAGATTCACGAGCAGCCGCAAGCCATTCGCGATACGATCGGTTCCCGCGTGGACGAAAAGAACAAGCAGATCGTCTTTCCTGAATTAAAGATGAGCGATGCAGAGTTGGCTGCCTATGACAGAATCTACATCGTCGCTTGCGGAACATCGATGCACGCAGGTCTCGTCGGTAAAGATGTCATTGAAAAAATCACCCGCGTCCCGGTGGAAGTGGCCGTTGCTTCGGAATTCCGCTACCGCGATCCGATCTTTACGGATAAAACGCTCATGATCGTGATCAGCCAATCGGGTGAAACGGCAGATACCTTGGCCGCTCTGCGGGATTCCAAGAAAAAAGGCGTAAAAGTCTTGGCGATCACCAACGTAGTGGGAAGCTCTGTCGCTCGCGAAGCGGACGAGGTCGTCTTTACTTGGGCAGGGCCCGAAGTTGCCGTAGCTTCCACGAAGGCTTATACCAGCCAGGTGGCTGCGCTCTACCTGTTCGCCCTGTATTTTGCCCAAGTGAAGCAGACGATGTCCGCGGAGGAAATCGCTGCAGTGATCGAGGAGCTGCAAGAGCTGCCTGCCAAGATCTCCGCCATTCTCGACGATCAGGACGCTGTTCGTGAGTTTGCCGACAGCATCAAGGAAGTAGACAGCCTGTTCTTCATCGGCCGCGGCCTCGATTATTCCGTCTCTTTGGAAGGGTCGCTGAAATTGAAGGAGATCTCCTACATCCATTCAGAAGCGTACCCGGCCGGCGAGCTGAAGCACGGCACCCTGGCGTTGATCGAAGACAACGTCCCTGTGGTGGCCATCGCTACGCAACCGGATATCTACGAAAAGATGGTCAGCAATATCATCGAGGTGAAAGCCCGCGGCGCCCGCGTTCTGGGCTTTGCCCTCGAAGGCGACAATGAACTGGCGAACACCGTAGATCACGTCATTCACATTCCAAAGACGCTGCCATTCCTAACGCCGCTCTTAACCGTCATTCCGCTCCAACTGCTCGCCTACTACGCTTCGACAGCCAAAGGCCTTGATGTGGATAAACCGAGGAATTTGGCGAAGAGTGTAACGGTGGAGTAAGAAGGGGAAGTTGGGTAGTTGTATTTGTTCGATGAAAATAATGTTTTAGACTCAGAAAATAAAGTATTAGACTGTGAAAATAATGTTTTAGACTCAGAAAATAAAGTATTAGACTGTGAAAATAATGTAATAGACTGAGCGAATGGGGTATTATGGTAGTAACGGCTCTACTATTACGTCAACAGATCCTACAGCATAGATTTGCACAATGACTCCTTTTTGGGGCTGCCTTAGGGTGGCCCCTTTTTNAATAGACTGAGCGAATGGGGTATTATGGTAGTAACGGCTCTACTATTACGTCAACAGATCCTACAGCATAGATTTGCACAATGACTCCTTTTTGGGGCTGCCTTAGGGTGGCCCCTTTTTATTTTGGGAAATGAGTTAGGAGTGAGCATATGGCCAAGCGAAATCGGCAAATTACTGGTGCCAAGATCGAAAAGTATATTAAAGAAGGTTGAGGTCAAGGTATCGGCAAAGATTATTTGCCTTGGCTGGAGATACAAGATGTTCCATCTACACGGTTGTTGGTGGAGATACTCCTCCGATTGAATTTCAGACGATTGAGACAGTATCTGTACACGAAGCTATTGGCTTGGAGCGTTTTTTAAGATGATCGAAATTCTAAAGTAGGTGTTTCTGGTTGATATCCGGCTGTCTGTGGTGCGAGTTCCACCGGGAAAGAGGTTTTCAGTATGCCCGAACGGTGCTCGCCGAACTTGTGCGATCGTTCAATTAACGAATGGCAACAGTACGAGTTATGTTATCGAGGTGGCACGGCCGGATGATTGGTCAATCTCTACGTTGATGATTAGGCCGACAGGACATGTTCCCTTTTCCACCAAAGAAGCGGATATCCAACTGATTTTAGAAGGAATGGTTGAAAAAGGCGGACACTGGGACCAAAACGTTCTCGACAGATGTAGAAATATGGATATTGATAAGATCAGGCATTATGAGAGTGATAGTCCCAGGGATTGGGCAGGTAGATTGATCAGGAAAATTACATAAAGAAAAGGAGATCCGAAAAACAGGATCTCTTTTTTTGGTATTGCAATACTAAATTATGAAGTGGTATTATTTAGGTATGGAAAAGGTTATTGGAAGCAGGTGGTAGTTTGATCGAAACATTTTGGAATATATGCCTTCTCCATGATATTGTTTCCCGAGACCAATTGCTGCGAGAAGCAATTCGGGTTGTTCGAACCAAACAGACCATCACGAAGCAAGAAAGCTTGGATCAGAATGTTCAAGAGGAACCGGAGAAACTTTTTCGGTGGATGAAGGAGCATGTCGGGGATCGCGAATTGGGTCACTTCCCCGGCGATCGGGATTTGTTTTATAAACTGTACCATACTGGCAAGGATATGGACCTAATGGAGTACGCCTTGCAGACTATCCAGCATGATCGAGTTACTGGTGGGATAATCGTCCATCCTAGTATCATGGAACAGTTTGTAGATATGTGTAGTAGGCAAAACTATCAATCCCTTCTTATAACAGAAGCGGAGAAGTACATAAAAGGGATCGTGGAAACGAAATGTTGGACACGCCCCTTTACGATTACATTATTAACGGAAAGTTACATCATCGGAAGGCTGTTTAAGACCTACTTTGAATCCGTAACTAATGTTCATGTCATTCAAGGGTCTATTTATCAGATGCTGCCATTGGATGCGAAATATGAGGCTATCCTCTCGATTCCGAATTTCGGTATGAAAATGAACGATGACGCTGTTCCGATTCGTGAGTCCGAAGGCGCGGCGGTAAGCCACCTTCTCCCCCTCTTACATGATGGAGGACGGATGAGTGTGACCTTTCCAGCACGAATGATGTTTCAATCAGGAGCTATTGCTGACTGGCGGAAGCAGACAAATGAACTTGCTCCGGTGCAATCGATCTATGCACATCCTGATGGGCTGTTTCGCCCCTTCACTTCTATCAAGACCTATCAGGTGGAATTTGGTAAATTGGCTGTAAATGAAATTGTTTTAGGACGATGGAAAGTTGAGAAATCGAAGTTAGTTACAGAACGGAAAATCACCATGCATCCTGACCAGTTTCGGATATTGGATAATTGGCGCATCGACCTTCTTCTAGATGAAGATCAAGATACGCTCCGCTCATTTCAACAAGCTGCTATACCAAAAGTGAAGCTTCGAGATGTGGCAGATATTTTCCGTGGGAAGTCCATTCTGAAACAGGATTTACGGGCCGGGAGTATCAAAGTGTTAAACATCTCAAACCTTGATGATGGAGAAGTGCTTCTTGAGCAGTTGGAAACAATTGATGAGGAAGAACGAAAAGTCAAACGATATGAGATTCTCCCTGGTGACCTGGTGATGACATGTCGGGGAACCGTAAACAAATTGGCAGTATTCCCGGACAGTACCGACATGGTGATTGCCTCCGCGAATATTCTCGTCATTCGCTTTCGTAAGCTGATCCATAGCCATTATGCACAAATTTTTTTTGAAAGCCCGATTGGAATTGCGTTATTGCAAAGCTATCAGCGTGGAACGACGGTAATGAATCTTAATCCGAATGATATTGCAGAGATAGAAATCCCTCTGTTCAGCGAAGAAATCCAAGTATCGATAGTGAACAGATATAAACAGGAAAAAGAGATGTATCTCAAATCAATTCAAGCTGCAACAAAGCGTTGGAAGCAAGAAAGAGTTAAAATATACGATGAATTATGGGTAACCCAAAACAATTAGGATAAGCCAAAATGGGGAGGTATCGCAATGGGAGCTCTTCGGAAAGCGGACTTTTATTACGGCTCTTTGCTATCATGCTTTGTCAACAACGGACTTGCGCCAGCGATTATTGAGCCCGGTGAATCTCGTAGAATTTACAAATTAGGGACGAACATCGGCGATTTCCGGATTTATGCCAAATATGTTTCTACTCCTTTACCAAGACAAAAAAACGATGCACGATTATGGCAATTTATTTTTTCACCTGAAGAAGTGGAATATATTCGGGAGTATAAAGAAATCAAAACTACTTTATACTTTGCGTTAATATGCGGACAAGAAAAAATGCAGGATAGTGAAATTGCCATTTTGTCTTTAGATCAAGTAAAAGACTGTCTAGATGTACATTATGGCCGGGAAAGTTACCGAATCACAATAAAGAGTGAAAAAGGGACTCACGGTTTGAAAGCTTGGGGTACAGGTAGATCAGATCTTTTGGAGGGACGGGATAATACAATTCGGATATCACGAGATCTATTCTCCTACTTTAAATAGTATTCATACCGTTCTAATATAAAACTTCTTTGGGAGGACAAGTAGAATGGCAACAGCGAACATCGGATTTGAAGAAAAACTATGGAGCGTGGCCGACAAACTTCGCGGCAGCATGGATGCAGCGGAATATAAGCATGTGGCGCTGGGCTTGCTGTTTCTGAAATACGTCTCCGACGCATTTGAGGAAAAATACGAAGCTCTGAAAAATGAGCCGTACGCGGACCCGGAAGACCGGGATGAATATGTAGCGGACAACATCTTCTGGGTGCCAAAGGAAGCTCGTTGGAACCATATCAAGGATCATGCAAAAAAGCCGGAAATCGGGCAAATCATTGACAATGCCATGATCTCCACCGAGAAAGAAAACCCATCACTAAAAGGCGTACTGCCGAAGGATTACGCCAGACCGGCTTTAGATAAAACACGTCTCGGCGAAGTGATTGACCTGTTTTCATTTAAAGTCGGCGATGAAGAGAGTCGCTCAAAGGATGTGCTGGGTCGGGTATACGAGTACTTCTTGAGTAAATTTGCTAGTGCGGAAGGCAAAAACGGCGGCGAGTTCTACACCCCTACGAGCGTGGTTCGTCTGCTTGTAGAAATGATCCAGCCATTCAAAGGGCGTGTGTACGACCCGTGCTGTGGTTCCGGTGGCATGTTCGTGCAAAGTGAGAAGTTCGTCGAGGAACATCAAGGGCGAATTGGTGATATTGCGGTGTATGGGCAAGAATCGAATCCGACGACGTGGAAATTGTGCAAAATGAACCTAGCGATCCGGGGTATTGACGGGAACCTAGGTGAGCATCATGCGGATACATTTCATAACGATTTGCACAAAAATTTGAAAGCTGATTATATCCTGGCCAATCCTCCCTTCAATATTAGCGACTGGGGCGCTGAACGGCTGACTGAGGATGCACGCTGGACGTATGGGGTTCCACCAGCAGGAAATGCGAACTATGCCTGGATTCAGCATATCGTGAACAAGCTTGCGCCTAGTGGTGTAGCCGGTTTTGTATTGGCGAACGGTTCCATGTCTACGAGCACGACGGCGGAGTTTGAGATTCGCAGCAAACTGGTCAACGCGGATCTGGTTGACTGCATCGTTACCTTGCCGGGACAGCTTTTCTACTCGACGCAGATTCCGGTATGTCTCTGGTTTATCGCCAAAAATAAGGCTCCGAAGGGACTTCGCGATCGCCGCGGTGAAATCTTGTTTATTGATGCACGCAAGATGGGACATATGGTGGATCGTACCCACCGGGAGCTGAACACGGAAGACATCCGGAAGATCGCTGACACCTATCACGCATGGCGCGGTCAAGCGGAAGCCGGGACCTACGAGGATGTCAAAGGATTCTGCAAAGCGGCGAAGCTGGCTGATGTACAGGAACATGAGTACATTCTGACCCCGGGACGCTATGTCGGAATTGAAGATGTCGAAGAAGACGGGGAACCGTTTGAGGATAAAATGGCACGGTTGACGTCGGAGCTGGCGGAGCAGTTCGCCAAATCCCGTCAGTTGGAGGATGAGATTCGCAAGCGGCTTGGGGGGATTGGGTTTGAGTTTTGAGTGGAGAATCAAAAAAATAGATGAGATAAAGGCAGATATCCCGAATGCAATTGCAATGGGGCCATTTGGTTCAAATATTAAAACAGAGAACTTTGTAAATGAGGGAGTACCTATCATAAGGGGAACTAACCTTTCAGATGGTATGTTATACGAAGAGGATTACGTATTCTTAACTGAGCAAAAAGCAGACGAACTTAAGTCAAGTAACGCCTTCCCCCGTGATCTAATATTTACACATCGGGGTACACTAGGACAGGTTGGAATAATCCCTCTGAATTCAAAATATAAAAGATATGTTGTTTCTCAAAGTCAAATGAAGCTAACATGTGATATTAAAAAGGCAAATCCTTTCTTTGTTTATTACTTTTTCAAGTCACCAATTGGTCAACATGCCTTATTGATGAATACTTCAACTACTGGTGTTCCAGCTATTTCACGACCTGTTACTTCCTTGAAAAATATTGAAATACCTCTACCATCACTGGAGGAACAGGATCGAATTGTAAATTTATTAAGTGCATTGGACAACAAAATCGAACTCAACAACGCCATCAACAAAATCCTCGAAGAAATTGCCCAGGCTCTTTTTAAACGGTGGTTTGTAGACTTTGAGTTTCCAAATGATAATGGGGAACCGTATGAGTCCAGCGGCGGTGAGTTTGAGGAAAGTGAGTTGGGGTTGATTCCGAAGGGGTGGAAATTAACACAATTAGAAGAAGTCATAGACATTAACCCTAAAAGCGTTTTGAAAAAGGGTGAATGTAAACCCTATGTTGAAATGAAAAGTATTCAAAATAACTATGCTAGAGTTTCAGAATATATTATGCGGGAATATAGCTCGGGTTCAAAGTTTTCTTATGGTGATGTACTTTTTGCTCGAATCACACCTTGCTTAGAAAATGGCAAAACAGCGTATGTAGATTTTCTGAACGATAATGAAGTTGGTTGGGGATCTACTGAATTTATTGTCTTACGAAGTAGGCCAGGAATACCATCTGAATTTGCTTATTTTTTAGCAAGATCGGATCAATTTCGCTCCCATGCTATCTTAAGTATGACAGGTTCTTCAGGACGCCAAAGAGTACCTGAATCAAGCCTGAGGAATTATCGAATTCCTCTTCCCGTGACTCCAGATTTAATTCTAGCTTTTGGGGGAGTTGCTAAAAGTATATTAAACTTGATGAAAAGAAACGATGATGAGAGCAATAGATTAATCCAAATCCGCGACACCCTCCTCCCCAAACTCATGTCCGGAAAAGTCCGTGTACCGGTGGATCAAGAATCCCCACAAGCAACCCCATGGCAAATGGTTGCAGAAGAAAGCGAGCCATATAACGCTACCTAACCCAAAGGAGGTGCACACATCACATGAACTACTACACCACATCATTCACGGAAAGCGATCTGGAACAAGCTGCGTTGGAATGGTTCGAAGAGTTGAACTACGAAAAAGCCTACGGACCTGACATTGCACCCGAAGGCGAATATCCTGAGCGGCAGTTTTACCACGATGTTATTCTCAAAGACCGCCTTCGCGATGCGCTCATTCGCATCAACAAGCATTTGCCACGTGAAGCGATTGAGGAAGCGATCCGAATCATTGAAGTACCGCGCAGCCCGAGTCTTTTGATCAACAACAAAGCCTTTCAGAAAATGATTACCGACGGCATCGACGTGCAGTACCAAGCAGCTAACGGTGAGTATCCGACCGAAAAAGTCTGGTTGTTTGACACAGACCCTGAACGTATGGGCAATAATGACTTTCTTGTCGTCAACCAATTTACCGTCGTAGAGAATCAGGGGGAAAAGCGGCCGGATATCGTTGTTTTCGTGAACGGACTGCCGATCGCTGTCCTGGAACTGAAAAGCGCCTCCAATGAAGAGGTTGGCATTAGCGACGCGTACAATCAGGTTCAGACATACAAAGGCACGATCCCCTCGCTTTTTACCTACAATTCGTTCCTGGTGATCAGCGACGGAGTGAACGCACGTGTCGGCACACTGACGGCGAACGAAGACCGGTTTATGATGTGGCGTACTATAGATGGTGATGATGTGGCACCTTCCTCCATGCCCCAATTGGAAGTTCTGATTAAGGGGATGTTTGAAAAAAGTCGGGTGCTCGATCTCATTAAGCATTTTGTCCTGTACCAGACCGATGGGGAACAGCTCTTCAAAATACTGGCAGGATACCACCAATACCATGCCACCAACAAAGCGATTGCGAGCACACAAAGAGCCACGATGGACGAAGGAGATCGGAAAATCGGGGTCATCTGGCACACACAAGGCTCCGGGAAAAGCTTGTCCATGGTGTTTTATGCGGGTAAGCTCGTACTTACATTAAACAACCCGACGATCGTGGTTGTGACAGACCGAAATGACCTGGACGACCAGTTGTACAGTACGTTCAGTAAATCGAAGGATTTGCTACGTCAAACGCCGCTGCAAGCGGAGGATCGAGCACATCTAAGGGAGCTTTTGTCGGTGGAGTCAGGCGGGATCATTTTTACGACGGTACACAAGTTCACCCCTGACGAGAATGAAGACAAATATCCTGTGCTAACGGAACGGCGAAATGTCATTGTCATCGCAGACGAGGCCCATCGTAGCCAGTATGGTTTTCAGGCAGAAATGGTCACGGGAGATGACGAAGCAGCGATCAAATATGGTTATGCCAAATATATGCGGGACGCGCTGCCGAACGCTTCCTATATCGGATTTACCGGCACGCCAGTCGAACTGACGGACAAAAATACTCCTGCCGTATTCGGGGACTACATCGATATTTACGATATGACCCGTGCCGTAGAAGACGGAACGACGGTAAAAATCTATTACGAAAGCCGAATTGCCCGTTTGGAGCTGTCGGCGGAGGAACGCCCGGTCATTGACAGCGAGTATGAGGAGATTACGGAGTATCAGGAAGATACACAACGTGAGCGGTTGAAATCGCGTTGGGCTCGTCTTGAAGCATTGGCCGGAGCTGAGAAACGGGTTAAAAAGGTGGCCCAGGATGTCGTTGAACATTTTGAACAACGGCAGAACGCCGGTTTTGGCAAAGTAATGATCGTGGTGATGTCGCGGCGGATTGCTATCGATATGTACAAAGCGATTGTGGCGCTAAGGCCTGATTGGCACAGTGACGATGATAATGAAGGGAAAATCAAAATTGTCATGACTGGCAGCTCCAGCGATCCGGCGGAATGGCAGCCGTATATCGGCAACAAACGTCGTCGGGAACATTTGGCGAAACGGATGAAGGACGTCAAGGACCCTCTCCAGATTGTCATTGTTCGTGATATGTGGCTGACCGGGTTTGATGTCCCGAGTATGAACACCATGTATATCGATAAGCCAATGAAGGGACACAACCTGATGCAGGCGATTGCTCGTGTAAATCGGGTGTTCCGCGACAAGCCGGGCGGTCTGATCGTAGACTATATCGGCATAGCAGATATGCTGAAATCAGCCCTTCAACAATATACAGAAAACGACCGGAAAACCGCAGGCATTGACACGGATCAGGCTGTTGATTTCATGCTAGAGAAACTGCAACTGATTCGTGAACTGTTGCATGGCTACGACTATAGTAAATTTGCTTCGGAGAAAGCGTCCGAACGGATGAAGGCGATTGTCGAGACTATCGACTATGTTCTGGGTCTGGGTGATGAGCGAAAACGGAATTTTCTCAACTGGACTACCGAATTGGCAAGGGCTTACTCCCTGTGTGCCACTACCCTAGCTGCCGAGCAAGTTAATTTAGAAACCAGCTTTTTTAAAGCAGTGAAATCGGGGATCGTCAAATTGATCACGACTGAAAACAAAAGAAAAACGACAAATGAGCTAGATGCTGAGTTGAATCAGTTGATCTCCAAGTCGATTGTTTCCGATGAAGTGGTGGATATTTTGGAGGCGGTCGGTCTTCAAAAACCAAACATTGCGATTTTGTCGGACGAATTTCTGGAGCATGTGCGTGGGTTGAAACAAAAAAATCTGGCGGTCGAGCTACTGCGTAGGCTACTTCAAGGCAAAGTGAAGGATGTATCTCGGACTAGTCTCGTTCAATCCAAGAAGTTTTCCGAAATGCTTGAAGAAGCTGTACGAAAATACAATAATCGTACCATTGAAACGACACAGGTTATTGAAGAGCTCATTCAGATGGCCAAAGACATGGATACAGCAATGAAACGTGGCGAAAATCTCGGTCTTATCAAGGAAGAACTCGCCTTTTATGATGCGCTCGCATCAAACGAGTCGGCCAAAGAATTAATGGGCGATGTCATGTTAAAGCAGATTGCACACGAGCTAACCCAAGCAATCAAGAACAACATCAAGGTTGACTGGACGCTTCGTGAAAATGTTCGTGCGCAAATGCGGATTACGGTTAAACGGCTTTTGAAGAAATACGGGTATCCACCTGATCTGGAGAGGATGGCGATTGATCTTGTACTGCAGCAGGCAGAATTGATGGGGCAGGCAGAGACAGAAGAAAATGAATACTAACTAACATCAGGGCGTAGCAGATTAAGTTTTATTAGCTACGCCTTTTTAATTTTTTGCAAGTTAGTCCAGGAGGCAACAAGTGTTAAATAGCCCAATTAGTCAAGTAAAGGAACTTAAAAAGAAAGCCGAACAAAACAGACAAATGCACTTCAGTATTTGTAAAAAAGCAAATTGGATAAAAAAATCATTACATGCTTTGGTATTAGTGGGATCCTCAGCAATAGCAGTATTAACGTTTGCTGAGTATAAAACATTTCTTCCTTGGATTTCAAATCTTACAGAAGGCCAATATAAGCTTATGATTGGCGTTTTTGCAGGACTTGTATTTATTTTAACGATCTTAGAGGAATACTTTCGTTTTGGGGAAAAGTCTGCTTCTCATGAAACGATAGGCAAACAATTGACTTCGTTTATTCGGAAGGCGAGCATACTTGAAACTAACGAAGTGATATCAGAAGATGACATTGTTAAATTAACGAATGAATATAATTACATTCATGAAAATGCTCCAGTCATCCCAGATCGTACATTCTTAAAAGAAAAACAACGTCTTAGAATAAAAATAGACATTAGTAAAAAACTTGAAATTACACCTCATATGAGCATTCCATTCTATAAACTGAAGATGAAAATTACTCAGTTTTTTGGTCAGGATAACAGGAGTGAAGATAATAGTCGTGAAGGACAAAGCTAAAGACTCTTATGGTGTGCTGGTTTTATTAAGCGGTGGAGTTGATTCTACATCCTTAGTTCAATATCATCTTTCAAACGGAGAGAAAACTACAGCGATATTTTTTGATTATGGTCAAGCTAGTTGTGAGCGAGAATATCAATCAGCTAGAGCAATTAGCGAACATTACAATATTGAACTAAAACATGTGAAATTGGGGTTTTCAATCAAAAATCAGGAGGGAGAGTTCTTTTGTCGAAATGTACTTTTTGTATTGACTGCATGTAGTTTTCTTGATAAATCAGTATCTTTCGTTTCAATAGGAATTCATTCAGGAACCCGCTATTATGATGCAAGCCCAGCATTTGTCTATGATGCTCAGTCAATTCTTGATGGCTATTTCGGAGGGGTAATAAGGATTACAGCCCCCTTCCTTAATTACACAAAAGAGCAAATTTATGAGTATGCATTACAAGAGCAAGTACCCGTGTACTTAACATATAGCTGTGAAGTTGGAGAGCACGAACCTTGCGGGAAATGTCTATCGTGCATTGATAGGAGGATGTTGGATGGAAAATCACCTAGGGAAGATTAGGTATATTAGAAAGCTTGGAAGCAGTACACCAATACTTGTTCCTTCGTTTTCAAGTAAGGGGTTTCCACATGTAAAGGGATTACATGATTACCTAAAACAACACCTCACAGATGCATCTCTTGTGAGCACATATGACTTACATTACAGATATTTACTGAGTGACCATATTTATGAATCAGATATACTCTTTGTTGACAGTGGTGGTTACGAAAGAATCCGCGAACATGACGTCTCAGACATTTATGGTGATTTGCACTTTCCAAGTGAATGGAATGAGAACCTATACGAACAAGAAGTAAGTAAATTAAAACCGATAACAGATATTGTGCTCGTTAATTTTGATTATTGGGAATCGTCGCCTTTAGACGTACAAATAAATCGAGCAAAAGGACATTTTGAAAAATATCCTGAATTTGCGTCGGATTTTTTATGCAAACCAATATCAAATGAAGATGTACTTATAAATGTAGAAGACGTAATTAAGAAAATAAAGCTGTTCGCACCATTTGATGTATTGGGATTTACAGAAAAGGAATTAGGGCACTCAGTTTTTGAAAGAGCGTTAAATATATTTAGAATCAGAAAAGCTCTATCGGATGCTGGACTAGATACACCAATTCATGTTTTTGGATGCTTGGATCCTTTATCCGTAACATTATTTTTTCTATGTGGAGCAGATATATTTGATGGGTTATCCTGGCTTCGTTTTTCCTTTAAGAACGGGGTCCCTTCATATTTCAATCATTATTCGATTAGTAACGGTCTCTGGCAAAGACATGACAGTGAAGTAAAAGTAATTGGTTTCTCCGAGAACTTGTCTGAATTAGTCCAACTTAAAAATAGATTGACGAAATTCTCGCAATCATCCAATTGGGACGAACTGGGGTTAACAAAAAATAATCTAAATCAATTAATGCTGATTCTGAAACAGTTAGAGGTTCAGAAAAGCAGTGAGTAGAGGAGGAACACTAATGGGTGGCAGTGGTGGAGGATATAGCATTCCGGGAAAAACGCTTGGTGAATTGGAAAAGGAAAGAGAGGCTAGAGCAGAGAAAGAAAAGTTCGAAGCTGACATTAATCAATACATCAAAGATCTATTCAAAGACTTAAACGATCGTGACGTGGCAGGCATAAGCCGACATTTGGAAACTTTGAAGAATGCTCTAGAGAAAGATATTGAAGGTTCTGTGGAGCTTAGATTTGGCGGTTCAATAATCAAAAATACTTATGCAGATGGTTTGAGTGATGTGGATATGCTTGTTCAAATAAATAATAGTGGTTTAGCTAATGCAAAACCTGACGAAGTATTGAAGATTTTTAGCGAGCAAGTTAAAAGACGTCTTCCGAATACAGAAGTAAAAATAGGGAAATTGGCAGTAACAGTTAAATTTACTTCAGGACATGAAATACAGTTATTACCAAGTATAAAAACGCAAACTGGGTATCGTATTTCTCGACCTGGCGAGAATAGATGGAGCAATGTAATAAAACCAAGTAAGTTTGCAGAGAAACTAACCACCGTTAATCAAGCAAACGCGAATAAACTGGTGCCCCTGATAAAGCTCATTAAAAAGATTAATGCAGGCTTACCACAACAAAAACAACTATCTGGCTATCATATTGAGTCCCTTGCAATAGATGCATTTAAAAATGTCACATCAGCACCCAAGACATACAAAGGTATGGTTGAACAGTTCTGCCGTCATGCAGAAAAAGCAGTATTAAAACCTATTACAGACAGTACTGGTCAATCTATTCATGTAGATAATTACTTGGGGGAATCAAACAGCGTTTATCGCCAAAGAGCGAGCACAACTTTTAAGCAAATAATTAAACGAATTGAAAATGCGAATAATGCAAATTCATTTGATTCATGGAAGAAGTTACTCGATGGAGAATGAAAAATAATACCTAGGCCAAATCTGAGTCTAATACTTTATTTTTACAAATTTTATGTCGCTCGTGATTTTATAATAACTCAGTCTAAAACTTATTATTCAAAAGTTGACGAATTCCTAAATGCAGTTTTCGTGTCAGATCAGCAACTCCAGTCTAAAACATTATTCTCATCGAACAAAGATTTGTCCAGAGATAATAAAGTTTTAGACTAGATAATAAAGTATTAGACTCAATAATAAAGTTGTAGACTGGATAATAAAGTATTAGACTGAAGATAACTCCTAATACTTGGAATGGGTGCTTTAAGATAGTCCCATCATGATCCTACAACTAAGAATCGGTCTGTAAAATTGAGCTACCTGTGCTGGGTAGCTCTTTTCTGTTACAAAGGGGTGTATAGCCTGATGAAAGGCATTTCAAAAGAGGAGCATCAATTAATAGATGAACTATATAAAAAAAACGCGTTCTTCGATGTTTTCAAAAATACAAACACACGTAAAATAGAAATCCTACAGACGCTAGCTAACTCTGGAAGTATGTTTACACTGACATTTTTATTACCGCTTGCTTTAGATAAGAATCAAACAATACGAAAGACAGCGCGTGATGCTATACACCAAATTATCTCCAGCCATCGGAAGCAAGACTTGATTGGCTTGGATCAATATATACGTAGGTTGACCCCTTACCAATACAGTGGCAAATTGGCGGCATGGCATCAATTGTTACCTGAAAGTATCAGAGCTCATCCTATTCGAGATGATTCCGATGTAAGTTTTATTGGGATTTGCAGCTTCCATCGCAACGGCTATGTAAGAGAAGCGGCCATTGAAGTGTTGTCAAAACAGGCTTCAGGAGCAGAAATTCCCTTTTTGTTCCTTCGCTTGAATGATTGGCAACCCAAAATTCGTTTCCTGTCTTTCAAGGCTATTAAGCAGAAATTACATTCAGACTATGTAAAACAATTTCTTGATGCCATATATCTAATAAAACATCTGTCCGATTACTACACCCGAGAAAAGTTCTCTGACTTAGTAGATGAAATCTATGAGCTGTTTGGTCATCCCCAAAATCGGAATGTGCTGTTAAGCGGTTTTCACTCAAAAGACCCAACTGTTCGACGATTTTGTTTTGAAATGGCGATCAACCTTCCCGATATTGATCGAGAATCAGTAATATCAGAAGCATTACGTCAATCAGATGCCCTGATAAGGCTACAAATGGTTAAACATATTTGCAGAAATGACTCAAACGAATGTTTAAATCCATGGTTAAAACGGTTCAGGAGTGACGTTTTTCCTCCTATTCGGCAACTAGCATTACAAGTATATATGGATCGTTTTCCAGAGCAATCTATCGCAGAGCTGCGTGCTGCTCTCCTGGACCAACATAAAACAATTCGAGAAATGGCCAGGTATTATCTAAAAGATCAACAAATGGACTTCCCCTCCTTTTACCGGGAAAAACTCAAAGAGACAGATAAGGGATTGATTCAGGCTGCGATTGTTGGATTGGGTGAAACTGGAGAAAAGACAGATGCACAGTGGATTACTCCATTTTTATTCCATGACAATGCTCGGATGCAAAGGTCGGCAGTCAAAGCGCTAGGAATGCTTAATCCGGAAGATAACACCGAGGTTTTTCTCAGCTCATTACAATCAGACAAGCGAAGCGTGTCTCGAGAAGCGAGACAAATACTGGCGGGTATTGTTGACCTGCGCCATGCCGAATTGCTTTGGAAGATCTTCGAAAATGATGAAAGGCCTCACGTGAAGAAAAACATTCTCTTTTTGTTTACGAAGTTCAGTAAGGCGGACAGCATTCTATTTTTATTACGCGCATGTGCTACGAGGGAAAATGAAATCCGTGATACAGCAATTCGGCATATTGAACTTTGGACTAGTGGATACAACACGAGATTCTACGTGCCAATGAGCGATGAAAAACGCAAGGAAATCAAAGATATTTTTGATAAGGTTCAGGTGTTCCTACCGGAGTATATAGCTGAGGAGTTTGAGTTCCTAATTGGCAAGTAAATAAAAATACATTCATACCCTACAAATGAACTAGGGAGAAAAAGATGGCCAAACGAAAACGTGATTTTACAAGTTCAACCATTCAAAAACGCCTGGTTGTAAAGTCCACTTATGCCTCACCTTGGAAAATAAGCATACCTGTGTGTCGCTGCTTACGGGGGACCAAACGGTCTCCTCCAACCAGGTATCGACGATCTCCATAAACGGACCCATGACACAACTTCTACCCTTTCGTTTTCTTAGCGAGGCATTCCAATCCGTTTGATCGGCATATTTTTTGGCAGTCCGCCAGTGAACACCCACGCGTTCTGCAATCTCGTCTACCGAGCATCCTTCTCCTTCAAGTAAAAACCTGATATAGTGTTGTTGAGGCATTTTCAGCATCCTTTCCATTCTCCTTCGCTAAGTTGTCGCAAACCTAACGGTAGGAGGAAGTATTGATGCTGACAAGTGCCTTTTTGTATCTGTCTTGAGCATTTTTACGCTGCAACACTAGGCATTTCTATTGTGCAATAAACAACAACCGCCAATAGAGGAAGCTTACTCAATTAACCGTTTCTGTTAAATTCAAGGGATGGAGGGAATGTGATGAACGCAGTCTTTCCTTCCCCTTTTTGAGAAGAAAAAAAACGATTGAAAATGATTATCATTCCCCTTATAATGTAACTGCCCTAATTAAACGTGAGCCCATATGAGGAGTGGATGTCTATGAATAGAACAGTTGCATTAACATCGATGCTGCTGATCGTCAGCGCAATGCTGTTCGGGTGCGGCAGTCAACCAGCCGACAATGCAGCACCGCAACCTTCGCAGCAGCAGACCCAACCTGCCGGCGGAGCCGATGCAAGCGATGAAATGAAGAGCGTAACAGACAGTTACCGAGCGTACGCGCTTGAGCAAATCGATCAGTTTGTTCAGGCGACGGAGTCTTTTACGGACGCGGTGAAGAACGGCGAGCTTGAGAAGGCACAAGCTCTGTACGCGCCGACCCGGATGTTCTACGAACGCATCGAACCGATCGCGGAAGCGCTCGGGGATCTCGACCCTGATATCGACGCCCGGGAAAACGACGTGCCTGACGAGGAATGGCGGGGATTTCACCGGATTGAAAAAGGATTGTGGATAGACAAGACAACCAAAGGATACGAAGCGTATGCCGACCAGCTGCTAAAGGATGTCAAACTGCTGCGGGGAAAGGTAGAGACAGTAGAAGTGACGCCGCAACTATTGGTCACGGGTGCCGTCGATTTGCTCAACGAGGTCTCTTCGTCGAAAGTGACAGGGGAGGAAGAGCGCTATTCGCATACAGACCTGTACGACTTTGCCGCCAACGTGCAAGGCGCAGAGAAAATCTATGAATTCTTAAAACCGGCCATAGAGAAAAAAGACAGCAGCCTTGCGCAAGAAATTGAAAAGCGCTTCGCAGAGATAGATAAGCTGCTGGCCTCCTGCAAAGAAGGGGAGGGGTATGTATTGTACACCGAGCTTAGCGAGGAGCAAATCAAAAAAATGAGCCAGGCGATTGACAATTTGGCAGAGCCGCTTTCCAATATAGGGATTGTGCTGGAGGGATAAATATGACGGACAAGAGTCGAAAAGAAACGGGAACATCCGATTTTTTGACTCAGCCGATTTCCCGGCGCAACATGCTGAAGCTGGCGGGCATTGGCGGGATCGGCGCCCTTGTCGGCGCCAGCGGCATGGGGGGCGTCTTGGCTCTGACTCAAGAGTCCGGGCCCGGCAGCATGATTAAAGCGGGTGCGGCAGGAGGGATCGTGCCGTTTTACGGCGAGCATCAGGCCGGGATTTTGACCGAGGTGCAGAACCACGTGTATTTTGCCTCGTTTGACATTACAGCGGAAAAACGCACGGAAGTGATCGAATTGTTTCGGGACTGGACTGTGGCAGCCGCCAATATGGCACAGGGAAACGATGTGGCACAGAAGCTTGCCAACGAGTATGTACCCCCTGCAGACACGGGGGAAGCAGCCGGTTTGTTGCCGTCCAATCTGACGATTACGTTTGGCGCAGGACCCAGTTTATTTCTAAAAGACGGTGTCGATCGCTTCGGTCTCAAGGCCAAGCGCCCGCAGGCGCTCAGCGATTTGCCGTTATTTCCGCTGGACGATTTGCGGCCGGAATGGTGCGGCGGAGACGTGTGTGTCCAAGTTTGTGCCGACGATCCGCAGGTTGCCTTTCACGCCTTGCGTAATCTTACCCGCAGGGCCCGCGGAGTTGCTGTGGTGCGCTGGACGCAAGCCGGGTTTCAAAGAAGTCGCCAGGCCGACCCCAAGAAGGCAACGCCGCGTAATTTATTCGGTTTTAAGGACGGTACGGGCAATCCTGACGTAAACGATCCAAAGCTGATGAATCAGCACGTCTGGGTGCAACCGCAGGATGGCCCGGCCTGGATGGCAGGCGGAACTTACCTGGTCGTGCGGCGCATCCAAATGCGGATCGAAGTGTGGGATCGGACAACGCTTCGCGATCAGGAGGATACGTTCGGGCGCCACCGGGACAGCGGAGCTCCGCTCGGCGGAACAGACGAGTTTGAACCGCTTGATCTCGATCAAAAGGACAAAAACGGTCAGCTCGTCATTCCGGTGACAGCCCATTCGCGTATTGCCCATGGAGATGGGAGCGTGAAGCTTTTGCGCCGCTCTTTTTCCTATGCAGACGGGATCGAACCGAAAACGGGCGCGCTGAATGCAGGGCTTTTATTTATCTGTTTTCAACGCGATCCCGCAAGACAATTTATCCCCATTCAGCAAAACCTGGCGAAGAACGACAAGTTAAACGAGTATATCGTACATCGAGGCAGCGGCATATTCGCTTGCTTCCCCGGAATCAAACAGGGCAGTTACTTGGGAGAGGCGCTCTTTTCATAGAGCTCCTCCCGTTTCACATCGAGAGAAGAGGAGTTCGTTTCGCATGGAGATGAAAAAGAAGATCCGCCAGCTAAGTCTGTTTGCCTTCGTCCTGCTGCTGTTTGCCGTCGTCACGCGTCCTGCCGTCGCCGCCCCCCCTACCGATGAGTTATTTATTCACGTTGGTGATGCGTTGGTAAAATCCAAAGATGAGAATTGGCAGGCCATTCTCGAGGATTTGCAAAAGTTTCAGGAGAGCTGGAAACAAATCAGGCAAGACAATCCGGAAGCAAAACAAGTAGACGATGCCCTCACTCATGTGCAAGACGTCATGGCCCAAAATCCCCGAGATAAAAATACGGTCTATGATGCACTCGTGCAACTGTCCCATGCGACCAATGCGTTTGAAGCTGTGCTGCAGGGTGACAAAAAGGACGACGGCAAAGAAAAAATCAAGCAGCTGCTGCCGCTGGCTGACCGGATGATCGATGAAGTTAAAAATCAAAACCAAGCCCAGGCCAAAGAGTACTATCGATCGTTTAACAGCAAGTGGCTAAAGGCGGAATCCGCTGTTCAACAGGCAAGCATAATGGATTACGGCGAAATTGAGAAAAATCTGATGTTTATCCGTATCGCTTTAAATCAAGAGCCTGTCGACCAACAAAAGGCGCTGCAAAGCCTTGATGCATTAAAACAGGCGCTGGATCATTTTCTCCAAGGCGGCGGTCAGGGGAACCAGGCGAACGAGAAAGAAGTTTCGCTGCAGGACTTGGTCGATCTGCTGACGGATGCAGACGTGGCGATTAAGGAGCAGGATCTGCAAACGGCGTTAGAGAATCTGAATCAATTCGTGACGATTTGGCCGCTGGTTGAAGGGCAGGTGCAGACTCGCTCAGCCGGCTTGTACACGCAAATCGAGAGTCAAATTCCACTGTCGATCAGCTTGCTGGGCTCCAAACAGCCTGACATCGAGCGAACAGAAAAAATCATCCAGGAGGTCAAAGAAAAATTAACGCCTTTTCTAGGGGGCGATCTGGGTTATACAGCGTTGGATGCGGCACTCGTTCTGCTCCGTGAAGGACTGGAAGCCCTGCTGATCGTGTCGGCTTTGCTGTCGTTTTTGAATAAAGCGAATCAAGCTGACAAGCAAAAATGGATCTGGGCCGGGGTTGGATTTGGTATCGTATGCAGCGCTTTGTTGGCCGTGTTTATCACCATGTATTTTTCCAAGGCAACCGCCAGCACCAGCCGCGAATACATCGAAGGGCTGACAGGAATCGTTGCGGTTGTGATGATGTTTACGGTTGGCGTATGGCTGCATCGCAAGGCTAATATTCAAAACTGGAACCAATACATCAATCGGCAGCTTGGATCGGCTATGGCCAAAGGGGGACTTTGGTCGATGGCGGCTGTCAGCTTCTTTGCGATTTTTCGCGAGGGTGCGGAAACCATCATCTTTTACGCCGGGATGGCCCCATCTATGAGCCTGCATCAATTGTTGATCGGGATTGTCTGTGCGCTTGCAGCCTTATTCATTATTGGCTTTGTCCTGATCCGATTTAGTGTGAGACTGCCGATACGATTTTTCTTCACGTGTGCCACGATTCTGATCTACGCTATTGCCTTTAAAATCTTGGGAGTCAGCATCCACGTCCTGCAAGTGACGAAGGTGCTGCCTTCTCACCAGATTGGCGGCTTGCCGTTTGCCGAATGGATTGGTTTTTATCCTTCTTTGGAAACGGTGGTTCCCCAGGCCTTGCTACTGCTGTTTATCATCGGCGAGCTGATCTGGACGGAAAAACAGTCGAGAACACGAACAGTGCAACCATTTTAGGTCTGATTGATACGAGGAGCCAGCTAACGTATGTATTTATACAGCCACCGGTATGGTGAGACACGTTCTCTATCAGGTACGTGTCTTTTTCTTTTCATGATCACGATCGTAAATGTATCGTTTTGAAAGGAAGGGAGGGGAATGTGACGGACACTGTTGTAAGGATCAGTATTTTGTTCTCTGCTTCCCTGCGACAGTCTTTGGCAAATGCCGATCTGTCAGACTATGTAAGGGCGTTTTCCGCCTCTGTAGCCGCATGCGGAGGACTTGCTCTGGCTGCATTTGTTTGCCTTTGTTTCCTGTGTGACCAAAAGGAAAAACGGACCCAAAGGCGGTGTAATACTGCCAATTGGGAAAGGAGAATTGTACCGAAGGAAAACAGAAAATAGGACGGTGTACTCGGCGAAAAGTTTGATGTGCCGCGACCACCGTTCTATTTTCTTTTATTTAATTGACATTGATAATCATTATCATATAAGATGGAAGCAGAATCGTTTGGGAAAATGTTAAAGGATGTGACCGTGTGATTACTCCGTTCACCGATGCAACAGATGAATTCGATTGTCCATCGCTAGGAGTTTCATCCATCATGACCGTCATACCGATTTATGGTCGGAAAATCCGTTGGAAACCGCAATTTCAAGTTTGGTGGTGTTTCGCGGTTGTCTGCTCGGTGTGACCACCGAAGGAGAGTTGGTTCAAAGGAAGAAAAAAGGCGGGTTCATAAAAATTTGCTTCGAAGGATTGACGATTTATTTTCTTAAGTCAACGGAAACCGGCGTGTATGTTTGTTCCAATCGGGGATTATATCGGATAGAGATGATTGGAAACCGTTTGTTTTTACGTTCCATGCTGAACGGATGCCCGGTAACGGATTTGATCTTGTCCGGGGACAGCATGTATATGGCTACCTTGCATGAGGGAGTTAAAAAGGTTGTGTTTACGGTATGACTTCAGAGACCTGAGTAACTGCTTTAGACGTGAGAACGAATGAGATGTCCAATAGAAAAGGCGGAGGAGGCCCGTTCATGGATTACCGAATCGAGAAGGATACACTTGGAGAAATCAAAGTTCCGGCGGATAAATTGTGGGGAGCACAAACCCAGCGAAGCAGTCTCAATTTTAAAATTGGCAGCGAGAAAATGCCCCATGAAATCACCCGGGCCCTTGCCGTGTTGAAGAAAAGCGCAGCGCTGGTCAATCTGCAGCTTGGCAAGCTGGATTCCGAGCGGGCAAACGCGATTGTCCAGGCTGCCGATGAGGTCATCGAGGGTGTACTTGATGAACATTTTCCCTTGGTGGTCTGGCAAACGGGAAGCGGGACCCAGTCGAATATGAATGTAAATGAAGTCATTGCCCATCGGGCGAATCAACTGTTGGAACAAAGCGGAAGCAAACATCGCATACATCCCAATGACGATGTCAACAAATCGCAAAGTTCAAACGATACGTTTCCGACTGCCATGCATATTGCCGCAGCCATTGCGATTGAAGATGATGTTTTGCCGGCCTTGTCCCGTTTGAAAGCTACCTTGCATCAAAAGATGGAACAGTATCAGGACATCATTAAAATCGGTCGCACGCATTTGCAGGATGCAACACCGTTGACCCTGGGACAGGAAATCAGCGGTTGGCACCGCATGCTTGAAAAAGGGGAGCAGATGATCAGACAAAGTGCCGAGTCGCTAAAAGAGCTGGCGATTGGCGGAACGGCTGTAGGCACTGGCTTGAACGCTCATCCACAGTTTGGGGAAATGGTGGCTGCGAAAATCAGCTCGATTACCGGCAAATCGTTTATCTCCGCTCCGAATAAGTTCCATGCTCTAACCAGCCATGACGAATTGGTATACGTTCATGGAGCCTTAAAGGCGCTTGCGGCCGATCTGATGAAAATCGCCAACGATGTCAGATGGCTGGCAAGCGGCCCGCGTTGCGGAATTGGCGAAATAACGATTCCGGCGAACGAACCGGGAAGCTCCATTATGCCGGGCAAAGTGAATCCGACGCAAAGCGAAGCTTTAACGATGGTCGTTTGCCAGGTGATGGGCAACGATGCGGCGATCGGATTTGCCGCCAGCCAGGGGAATTTTGAGTTAAACGTGTTTAAGCCGGTAATTATATACAATTTCTTGAAATCAACAAGATTGCTTGCCGATGCGATGATATCCTTTAACGATCATTGTGCGGTCGGTATCGAACCGAATCTTGATGTAATCAAACGGAATGTTGAGCGATCGCTTATGCTTGTCACGGCATTGAATCCTCATATCGGCTATGAAAATGCGGCAACGATTGCAAAATTGGCCCATAAAGAAGGCTTAACGTTAAAAGAAGCGGCATTGAAAACAAACTTGCTGACGGAGCAACAATTCGATGCGATTGTCAAACCTGAGAGCATGATTTATCCCGGAGAATAGAACAACTACTTGAAGCGATTCGCTTTCTGCTTCTATTGATAATAGTCCGCTGCCAACCTTCCCGCATACAAGCGGAAAGGCTGCGATTGATTCTGAATTTTCCTACTGTTGGAGGAAACGCACTATGCCATCATTGCTGATTGTGGGGGCCGATCATTTGGGAAAAATATCTGAACGTTTTGGCTCGATGGGTTTTGAGCGTGTCATACACATTTCAGGCCGTAAGAGTCAATCAATCGCTGAAGGTTTTCCGGAGCACGTTTCCGTGGTTCTCGTACTAACCGACTACGTGAATCACAATCTGTCCAAAGCTGTCAAGCAAAAAGCGAAAGAACGCGGTGTACCGATTTATTTTGCCAAGCGTTCCTGGAGTAATATCAGGGAGACGTTAGGCAGTATAAAAGAGCTTCAACCCACTGCAGTGAAAAGTTGAAGCTCTCTCGAGTCTCTTCAATATACTGAAAGTTTTCATCAAACCGGCTGCATCACCTGCATAAACCTTCCCATCCGCTCCAGCGCCTTCTCCAAATCGACGAGCGAGGTTGCATAGGAGCAGCGGATAAAGCCTTCTCCGCCTGATCCGAATACATGTCCCGGTACAACTGCTACCTTCGCTTCCTCCAGCAGCCGAAGGGCAAACTGCTCAGATGACATGCCAGTAGAAGTAATGGAAGGGAAGGCATAGAAAGCCCCCTCAGGTACGTGACAGGCTAGTCCGATTACATTCAAGCCGGCCACAAACAGCTTGCGGCGTTCATTGTAGCTCGCCATCATCTCATCCTTGGCAGCCAAGCCATGACGTAATGATTCGAGCGCGGCAATCTGTGCAATGGTGGGAGCACACATGGCCGTGTACTGATGGATTTTCAGCATGCCGGCAATCAGCTCACGCGGACCGCACGCATAGCCTACCCGCCAGCCTGTCATCGCGAACGCTTTGGAAAAACCGCTGATGACAATCGTGCGTTCCTTCATGCCCGGCAAGGAGGCGATACTGACATGCTTTCTCCCGTAAGTCAGCTCGGCATAAACTTCATCCGAAATGACGACCAGATTATGCTTGATGATGAGCTCTGTAATCGGCAGCCAATCCTGCTCCGTCATAACGGTTCCGGTCGGGTTACACGGATAATTGATCATTAAAACCTTTGAATGAGGCGTAATGGCCGCTTGCAGCGCTTGCGGGGTCAGCTTGAACTGCTCCTCAGCCGTAGTCGCCACCTCTACAACTTTACCGCCATGCAGATGGGTAATGGGTTCATAGGCAATATAGCTTGGTGCCGGAATCAGCACCTCGTCACCCGGATCGATCACTGCCCGCAGCGCCAGGTCGACGGCTTCACTGCTCCCCACCGTCACGATCATTTCCTGCTCAGGGTCATAGGAAAGTGCGAAGCTGTTGGAAAAATAAGCAGAGAGCTCCTCCCGCAGCTCCATCATGCCGGCATTCGAAGTATATTTCGTCTGCCCCCTGCGCAATGCCTGAATGCAAGCTTCCCGTACCTTTTCCGGTGTAACGAAATCAGGCTCCCCGACCCCAAGGGCGATTGTATCTCCACCAGCTGCATTCAGATCAAAAAAAGCGCGAATTCCTGATGGCCGAATATCCCGTACACGCGAGGATAAAAACCGCCCTGTACTTTTTTCACTAAACATATTGCAACATCCCCCATTCCTGTTTCCGCTCATGAAGCGAGCTGGCAATAATACGGTCCAGCAGCTGTGTAAAGGTTATACCCGCAGCTGCCGCACTCTTCGGAAGCAGGCTGTTGGCGGTCATTCCCGGTAATGTGTTCACTTCCAGCACGTAAGGCATATCCTGACACAAAATCATATCAACTCGTGCATAGACCTTGCATTTCAGCAGCCGGTAGCTGGCCAATGCCGCTTCGCGCACACGCTGCTCTATAACGGGAGGCAGCTGGATTACCTTCTCCTCAGCGCCGCCGGCCTCATATTTCGCTTTGTAGTCGAACCACTCCGAATGAGCGGAGCGAATGCCGATAATCGGCAATACCTCGCCATCTACGATCGAGCAGGTTAGCTCCGGCCCTTTTATATAGGGCTCAATCAAGATCGCTTGATCCAAGCTGCAAGCCTCCTGAACAGCTGGCAGCAGCTCCTTCTCATTCTGTACAAGCTGGATGCCGATGCTCGATCCTCCCATATTCGGCTTCACAATAACCGGGTAACCCAACCGTTCTACCGCCTGAGGATCATAATCGTCCATCCCCTGCCAGCAAAGGCCTGCAGGCGTATGCACACCCGCCGCCTGCAGCAGCATCTTGGACAGCTGCTTATTCATGCATAAGCTGCTTGCCAGGATACCGCTGCCTGTGTATGGAATGCCCAGCGTCTCCAGCGCTCCCTGCACCGTGCCGTCCTCGCCATACTGGCCATGCAGCGCCAGCAGCGCGATATCGATGCCTGCCTGCTGGACCTGCGAGATTAAATCCGCCCGCTGTTGGATCACAATTGGCACCACTTCATAGCGGCTGCGATCCAAATGATTGATCATCTCTTGACCTGTCTGCAGAGAAACCTCACGCTCAGAGGAAATACCGCCCATAATAACGCCAATTTTCATGATGACACCTCATTTTTCTTACTCGTTAAGCCTTAAGAAAGCGGGGTACCTGTTTGCCGATAATTTGAATACCTCGTTCGATATTTTCATCCGTTACTCGTGAAAAACCAAGCCGCAATGTATTCGTCCCTTCGCCTTCTTGGATAAAAAACTTGTCTCCTGGTGTAAAAATAACGCCCTGTTCTGTGCAAGCTTCTAATAGCAGGTGTGTATTAACGCCTGTCGGGAAGGTGAGGAATACATGCAAGCCTCCGTCTCCAGACAGCTGAGCCTCTGGAAGATTTGTTTCACAGCATGCCTTTGTCAGCTCATATTTGCGCTTATACTCAGTACGTGCTTTTTTTACATACTTATCGAAATTGCCATTAAGCAAATATTGGTATAAAATCGATTGATCGATTGTTGATGTATGAATGGTCCGTGCACGCTTGATGCTTTCCAGAGTGTCGATCAGCGCACGGTCTCCAAGCACCCAGCCTACTCGCAAGCCAGGGAACAGCACCTTGGAGAAGCTGCCAATATAGATGACTCCGTTCCCTTGTCCTGCTGTCGCTATTAAAGGCGCGACATGCGCTCCCGAGTAGCGCAGTTCCTCATTGAATCCATCCTCGATCACCGGAATCTGATAGCGCATCATTAATTTCATAACGGCGCTGCGCTTTTCCGGCGACATGACGATGCCTGTCGGATTGTGATAGGAAGGAGTCAAATAGGCCAGATCGAAGCGATTGGTCTGCAGTACCGCCTCTAGCCGCTCCACATCCATACCGTCACGCTCCATCGGGATGCCGGTAATCTCAAATCCTTGCAGTTTCAAATTTTTGATCGCGGTATGATGGGTCGGATTCTCACAAATGGCCGCTCCCCTGCGTGCAGAAGGGCGCAATGCCGACAGCACAATGTCAAAGCCTTCTGTAAAACCGCTCGTAATCAGCATATCCTTGCCGCTTATATCGACGCCCTTGTTCTCCATATAATGCATCAGGTAGTCGATCAGCGGCTTGTAGCCCTTGGCATAGCCGTAGTTGAGCAGCACCTGGCCTTCGATTGCCATCCGGTCCATAAAGGCTCGCTTTACGTCCCCCAGATCAAACAGTTGCTCATCAGGAGCGATGCTTGTGAACGAGATGGTTCCTTTTTTGGCACGAATGCCTTGCTTCATCATATCCAGCTCTACAGCCGATACAGCATACTCGTTCATGATGGCCTTCCAGTTGATCTGCCAGGCGGCAGAACCGTCAGATCCTCCGTTATCTGCAGCCGACTGGCCCGCCATGGCGGCCACATAGCTGCCCTTGCCGGGAATCGCATACGTAAATCCGTCATCCTCCAAGCCTTCATAAGCTGCAATGACTGTATTGCGGCTCACCATAAGCAGACTGCTCATTTCTCGAGTGGAGGGCAGCTTCTGATCCGCCTGGAGCGCTCCTTTTATAATTAAACGTTTAACGTATTCTTTCACTTGTATCGCGACCGGACGGTCACCGACGAGCTTGAAATCCTGGAACATCATTCATCGCCCCCATCTATAATGATGGCATAGAAGACGATAGAAAAAAAAGAGCCACCGCACTGGATTTTTCATCCTTCGGTGGTTCTTCCGTATTTTATCCCCTGTACGGACTCGTATCCTTACCTCATTACCTCTTATCATAGGTGAAGTTTAGGGATTGTTTAGGCACAACTGGGGAAAAATCAAAGGTGCGACTAATTTTTGCTTTGTTCTTGACTTTGTAATCCAGGAGGCTCTTATGACATACTCGCAATCCGTTCAAGTCTTGTTCCAACCGTTCGCAATCGGAAATCTGTCGCTGGCTAATCGCCTTGTAATGGCGCCGATGACCCGCCAATTCTCCCCGGAAGGCGTGCCGGGCCCGGATGTGGCTGCCTATTACCGCCGCAGGGCGGAGAACGGCGTCGGACTGATTGTGACTGAAGGCACGATCATCAATCATCCAGATTCATCCAATCAACCAAACGTACCGCATTTTTACGGCGAAGCCGCATTAAACGGCTGGGCAAACGTGGCGGTTGAGGTGCACGAGGCGGGCGGACGGATCTTCCCGCAGATTTGGCATATGGGAGCCCGCGGCCAAGTCGGCGATTATACGGAAGCGGATATTGCCGCCATCGTTGAGGCCTTCGCTCAGGCGGCAGCCGAAGCCAAGCGGCTCGGATTTGACGGCATCGAGCTTCACGGCGCGCACGGATATCTGATCGACCAATTTTTCTGGGAGAAAACGAACCCGCGTACCGACCGTTACGGCGGCGACATGGTGAAGCGCACACGCTTTGCGGTAGAAGTTATCGAAGCTTGCCGCCGCGCCGTCGGTCCGGACTTCCCGATCGACCTGCGCCTCTCGCAATGGAAGTCGGAGGACTATACGGCGAAATTGGCGGCAACACCGGCTGAACTGGAGCAGTTCCTGGAGCCGTTAATCGAGGCGGGCGTCGATATATTCCATTGCTCCACCCGCCGTTTCTGGGAGCCCGAGTTCGAAGGCTCCGAGCTGAATCTGGCCGGATGGGTCAAAAAGCTGACGGGTAAACCGACGATTACAGTCGGATCTGTCGGCCTGGACACTGAATTTATGAGTTTCTTTACAGAAGGTAAGGGCTCTGATATCACCAAGATCGACGGGCTGATCGAAAGACTGGAGCGTGGGGAATTCGATCTGGTGGCCATAGGCAGGGCGCTGTTGGCCGATCCCGCTTGGGCCAGCAAGATTCGTGACGGCCGGCTCGACGAACTGCTCCCCTTTACGGCCGATGCGGTGAAAACTTTGTATTGATTCAGCAAAAACACCGGAGTTTACCCGGTGTTTTTTGCGCTTGGATACACTAGTGCACAATGAATAGTTTCAATTGCTCGTAGAGTTGTTTGTATTTGGGGGGAGCCATCCTTAAAAGTAAAAATGGTATTTTTCATTTGCGAATCCCTTTGACATGTATATTTGTCTGGTATTGTACCTTTTTGAATGTCAGTTTGTGTAATAATATTTTTAAAAATAAATGAATGTTTTATGTCTAACAAGTTGAAAGGAGTTTTTTTATGTATATCCCTGAACATTTTAAAATAAAAGATTTGGCAGCAGCCTATGATGTCATACAGGAGAATAGTTTTTCAACATTGTTTTCCATGCATGAAGGGATGCCTTTTGTTACACATTTACCGCTCCTTTTGAATAAAGAGAAAAGCTATTTGTATGGTCATTTTGCTCGTCCGAACCCTCAGTGGAAAGATATTGAGCATCAAACCGTCTTAGCAGTCTTCCATGGTCCACATTGTTATATTTCCCCCTCTTGGTATGAGACAAATAAAGCAGTGCCAACATGGAATTACGTGGCTGTTCATGTATACGGCGAAGTCGAACTGATTGAGGATGAACAAGAGTTAATGGATTCCTTGCAGGAAATGGTCTTGAAGTATGAAGCCCCTGACAGTTTATACAGATTGCAAGAGGTAGATGCTGACTTTCTCGCGGGGATGAGCAAGGGAGTCCAAGGATTCAAAATAAAAATCAGCAAGATAGAGGGAAAGGCAAAGTTAAGTCAAAACCAATCATTACACCGACAAGAGCTAATTATAAATCAGTTGGAACAAAGTTCATTTCAAGATGAGCAACGGATTTCCTTGTTAATGAAAGCAAACTTGAGGTAGCACCAACTAAACACGAAAAACGCTTACCCGATGATCGTTACAGTCATCGGGACTTTTCTATGTTTCATATCCAAGCTGCTCTTTTGGAGGAAGTCATTTCATCTATAAGCGAAAAAGGAATGCCTTCGATATCGGGAGACACGGATGAACCGCCTCAAAGTTCGAAGACGGTTTTCTGCTTGCAGGAGAATCAAGGCCGAAGGAGATCAGGGGTAGGATTCCTGCAATATCATACTATACGTTCATTTACCGCAGGATGTATGATTCATCAGAATACATGCAGGGAGGTATTCTCATGAACATTACATCTTTTCTTTTGTACTGCGTGATTGTGACATTTACGCCCGGACCTACGAATATTGCGATATTGTCTATAGCACATCATTTCAGGGTGAAAGAAACCCTTCATTACATATGGGGAGCAACGCTTGCCTTCGGTACATTGCTTGCTGCTTCCGTTATTCTAAACAGTGTGCTTGCAGCGATCGTGCCCAAAATTATTGTTTTTATGCAGATAATAGGTTGTCTTTACATGCTTTACCTTGCATATCAGGTGTACAAAACGAAAATGTCGGGGGATAATGCCAAACAAGCCGCCACCTTTATGTCTGGATACCTGATGCAGTTTGTAAACCCCAAGACTTGGCTGTTTACAATGACGGTTATTCCAAGCTATGTAATGCCATATTATAAGACTTCGTTGGTATTATGGATATTTGTCTTGGTTATAGCGATGATTGCCTTTTTAGCTATGGTTACGTGGACACTTTTTGGTACAGTTTTTAAGAGGTTTTTACATAAACATCAAAAAGTTACAAATATAACCTTGACGATATTATTAGTTTATTCAGCAATTGAGGTGTTAGGAATAGTTGAGAAGAGGTGAGCATCTATGGACAAATTTGTATACAAACAAGCAGCGGGGATTACTGCCTTATCGGCGAGTTTAACCGATTTTAAATATAAAAAACACAGCCATGAAGAATATGCTTTGGGTGTAACCTTGCGCGGTGTCCAGCAGTATAATCTGGATGGTAGTTTTCAGTCGTCTTATCAAGACGGGGTTATGCTTTTCCATCCGGAACAGGTACATGATGGCGGGGCACAAGATAAGACAGGCATTGATTATGTAATGGTGTATATTAACCCTAAACTATTTTTGGAGATACTTGGCAAGAAGGAGATAGTGAGGTTCTCTTCTCCGGTTGTCTATAATCGCAGACTTGAGCAAAGCATATTAAACCTGATCCACGCGATCTTTACCCATGAAGATGAATCTGTGTGCAGCGAGCTGCTGTTAGCTCTTGGGGATCATTTTTCGCAAACGGAAATGAGTAATGTGTTCAGAAAAAATCATACTCTCATCGATAAAGCAAAGGAAATGATCTATTTCAGTTTAGACAATGTTCTCAGGCTTGATGACATTTGCAGAGAGTTAGGCATGTCAAAATTTCAGTTTATCAGGATGTTTAAAGCAGACACCGGAATTTCTCCGTATCAATATTTTTTAAACTGCAAAGTGGAGCATGCCAAGCGGCTAATAGAAAAAAACAAGGATGTCTATTCAGCGGTAGCCGAATGCAGATTTGTTGATTTATCACATTTAAACAGGCACTTTAAAAGTGTATACGGAACAACAGCATTTGAATATTTGTCAGACTTGAGTTGAATGCGGCGAGAGAATCTTATACCACAGGAGGAGTCGATCGTGGAGAAGAAAATTGATGAGTTTGCCATTTATGAAAAAAACTATGAACAGATTTTTGAAAAAGTAAAAAACGATCCGTATGCTCTATCATTAGGAATTCAATTGACTAAATTTGAGGCTGGTTTTGCGGAAGCAATGATGGAAGTACAAAGTCGATGTCTTACATAAGCAAAATCTTATTGCAACCATGGATGCGTTGTCTTATCGTAAGGATCATTATTTTGTTGAACTTGAAGAACAGGTTTAGGATCACCCACTCTACATGGAGTGGATTTTTTTGTATTTTTCTTTGTTTACACGAGCAATCTTATATGTTACTGTTAACATATGTTATCGATAACGTCTATAAGGTGATCGTATGTCTATCCAATATGCAATCCTTGGACTTCTTAGCTGGAGGTCGGCTACAGGATATGAATTGAAAAAGATGATTGAAGAATCATCAACCATGTATTGGTCTGGCAACAACAATCAAATATACAAATCACTTGTGCAACTCTTGAACGAAGGACTTGTGACCAACGAAATTCAACATCAGGAGAGCTCCCCATCAAAGAAAATCTACAGTATAACGGATGAAGGTCTTGCCAGATTGAAAGAATGGGTTCTTTCCGAACCAGAAGTGCCCGAGTTTAAGAACACATTCCTCATTCAATTGGCGTGGGCGGACCAGCTGAGTGACGAGGAATTAGATGAACTGTTGTTGCAATATGAAAGCAGGATCAACCTTCAGCTCATCTATCAGAAGGAAAAAATCAAACGGGGAGTTCCTTCCCCTCAAAGAAACGAGCGCGAATCGTTTATGTGGGATAAGATTTCCGAAAACCTGATATCCTTCTATCAAAACGAACGAAAATGGGTGCAAGGAATTCGTCAGGAACTCAAACTAAGAAATCAAATGGAGGAGAGAACGACCATGAATTACGAAATCGTGGAGAACGGTACGAAAAAGTATATCGAAATCATTTCTGCTCAAACCCCGCTTAGCACCGAACAGAATGCCGTAGACCTGGTTGCTTTGTGCAAAGAGAATGATACGGATCTTCTGATGCTGCACAGTCAAGCTCTTTCGGAAAACTTTTTCAAACTGAGAACGGGCGTAGCGGGACAAATGATTCAAAAGTGGATCAACTACCGTGTAAAAACGGCAGCTGTCGTTCCGAAAGAGCTGGTTAACCAGGGAAGGTTTAAGGAAATGGCGTTTGAATCAAATAAGAGCAACCAGTTTAGAGTTTTTGAAACGAAAGATGATGCGGAGAAATGGCTCTTGAATGAGTAATGGAGAAGGGGGTCCTACTTGTATAGGATATCATCCCTCAAGGTCTCCACTTTGCTTAATGCCTGGCTGATATCGGCATCTTCTACCCCGAAGTGCTCCAGGGCATCGTGCAAATGTTTCACAATGGCGTCAAAGTGAACGGGCTGCAGGTTCATGCCTGCGTGTACTTTGGCCATGGCTTGTCCTGTATATTGCGGCCCCCCAAGGGCGAAGCTGATGAATTTGGTCTGGTGACGGCGCTGCTTCTCCATATCAACGTTGGTAAAGTAGTGATTGACGGTATCATCGGCTAATACCAAATCGTAAAAATAATCAACGACTTTACCGATCGCTTCTTCGCCGCCAAGTTTCTCGTACAGTGTGGTTGTCGTCATGATATCCTCCTTGTTTGTTGTTGAATATTGACAAGGGTATTATCTGCAATTGTGGATGGAATATGTGAAGGCAAGGAGCTGGAAGCTCTGCACAGCAGGATACATCTGCAGAAAAAAGAGGTGAAGGGGACGGATCCCTTCACCTCTTGTTGCGTTGGTAATTACCGCAGCAGCCGCAATCCGTTCAAAATTACCAGAATGGTGCTTCCTTCGTGACCGACGACGCCAAATGGCAGGGCAATGCCATGCAAAAAATTGGCGGCGATCAGCAGCAAGATGACGGCTACGGAAAATACGATATTTTGCAGGACGATTCGGCTGGTGCGTTTTCCAAGCGAAATCGCCGATGAAATATGTTCAATATCGTCATTCATCAAGACGAGGTCGGCTGTTTCCAGGGCGGCGTCACTGCCCGTGCCCCCCATGGCAATACCCACCGTGGCGGTTGCCAGCGCAGGGGCGTCATTGACGCCGTCGCCTACCATGGCGACATAGCCGTACTTGGCTTTCAATTCCTTGATCCAGTTCACCTTGTCTTCCGGCAGCAATTCGGCAAATACCAGATCGATCCCCGCTTCCTGGGCAATGGCATCTGCTGTTTTTTTCTGGTCTCCGGTCAGCATAGCTACCTTCACTCCCAATTTTTGCAATTGGACGATGGCTGCTTTTGCTTGCTGGCGGATGGTATCCTGAAGCGCAATCACTCCGGCGATGCCTCTGGAATTGCAGACTACGATGACGGTTTTCCCTTTTACCTCAAGTTGGTCAATGGCCGCCGTTACCTCAGGCGTACGCTCTCGATCGGACAGCAGACCGGGTTTTCCAATCATCCACGTATCATTCTGAAACTCCGCCTGTACACCCGACCCGATCAGCGCTTGCAGGGAAGCGGGGCGATCCAGGTCAATCGAGCGATCCCGCGCTTTTTGCACAATCGCCTTGGCCAGCGGGTGTTCAGACAGGCTCTCGATCGATGCAGTGATCTGCAGCAGTTCTTCCTCTGTGTATCCCTGGTAGGGGAACAGGTCAGTAACGACCGGTTTGCCGTTGGTCAGCGTGCCCGTTTTGTCGAAAGCGACGACTTTTGCCCGACCGATGTTTTCCAGATGGGCTCCTCCTTTAAACAGCAGGCCTTTCCTTGCGCTGTTGGAGATGGCCGACAACGTGGCAGGCATGATCGAAGCGACCAGTGCACAAGGAGAAGCGACGACCAGAAATACCATCGCTTTATAAAAGGTATCTGTCCAGCTCCAGCCCAGCAATACCGGGGGAAGCGAGATCAAGAGCAGCGTAATCAGGATAATCGCCCTGGCGTAAATACGCTCAAAACGCTCGATAAACAATTGGGATGCTGGCTTTTCGCTTTGCGCTTCCTGAACCAGCCGGATAATTTTGGCGAACAGGGTTGATTCGCTCGGTTGCGACACTTCGATAAATAAAGCGCCCTGCCCGTTTAACGTTCCGGCAAACACCTCATCGCCCGCGGCTTTATCCACCGGAAGCGACTCTCCGGTAATAGATGCTTGATTGACAGAAGAATTGCCTCTTGTGACAGTGCCGTCAGAAGGGATACGCTCGCCCGGTTTGACCAGTACGATATCGCCGACACGCAGTTCTTCGATCGGTACGACAATTTCCGTTCCGTTTTTCACAAGCAAAGCTGTTTCCGGTTTTAGGTCCATCAATGTGGAGATATCCCGATGGCTGCGGCCCATCGTATAGCTTTCCAGGGCGCCGCTCAAGGAGAAGATAAAGATCAGTACAGCTCCTTCGGTCCAGTAGCCGATACTGGCTGCGCCGATTGCCGCAAAGATCATCAGCAGATTGACATCGAGGTCTTTCTCTACAAAAAGGGTATGGATTCCTTCCTTGGCCTTGACGAAACCGCCGATGATAAACGAGAGCAGATACAGGATGATCGACGCGGTTGGGGCTGCGGTCTCCAGACTCCAGGCCGCACCGATCAGCAAACCGCTGGCGAGAGCCGCCGCCGCCTCTCCATACCGCTCCGCAAACTCGCCGATCTTGCTGCTTTTCCCCGCCGGCGCAGCCTTTTTCAGTTGTGCAGATTCCGTTACACTGCTGTTTGTCGCTGGAAGCATAGTCATACGTACACCCCTCCTATATGAGAATGAATCCCATTACTAATGCCTCTAAAATGGGTCATGCTGTTCCATGAAGGAACAGCATGATCAAACGAGAATGATTTTCGTTTTTACTTTATTCAGCTTTATTGGGAGAAGGAAACTTTACAATAATTATTATAAAGTAATAGTGGTGACAATGTAAATACTTTTTTTAAAACTATAGATCGCCAGAATCATCGCCCAAACGAAAAAAGCTTTTCCCCCAACGAATTGGAGGAAAAGCAATGGATGCCGGTTGATTTGCCGGCTATGACTTTGACCTGGCTAATAAAGTTCCGGCCGCTTCCGGCTGGCCGTATGAGATCATTTCCGCAACGTGTGGATGGCTGGCCTTGGCAGACCACTCGCGGACGCGGCGCTGATGATCGAGCGCAATGAAAATACATAGACTTGCATACGCGACTAAAAGCAGGGTTAAGATGGGAAGCAGCATACTTGTCATAAGCCTCTCCTCTCAAACAGTCCGATCAAAATTGATAATCATTATCACTAGAGTAACCCATTTTGCCGTCAAGGTCAATCGTTTTCACCATTTTTTTCGTGGTACACTATTTTTGTTATTTTTATGTAGGGACGGGCTGTTGTGACACCTGCAGTTTGACGATGAGCTCCAGATGAGTATCACTAATAATATAGCTCAGTATTACACTAAAAGATTGGAGTGTTTATGTGCAACTCGAACATTACCTGAACAGCAGCTTTCCTAATCTGAAGCTAAGACCGCCTCTCTTTTACAATTGGGAACTAGGGATTCGGTTTGAATTGGGAGACCCAAACGAAGAAGACATAAAAAACTATATGGAGCGTGTCTATTCTCGTGCGACGACACTTTTCAAGGCACTTCATTCCGCAAAAGATGAGATCATCATTGTAGCAAACATTCATCACGACGGTGAAGAAAACTTATTCCGAAGACGAAAAATAAAGACATTTCAGCACTATATAAAGTCAAAAAAAGTCTTGTACAGGTTACAACACAATGTTATTCCTTATGTTTTTGAAGATGTTTACGATATCTACGATTTTGAAACCCATAGATTTGCCTTAAACTGTCAGGTTGCGGATGTAAAGTATGCGAACTTGATTAAAGCGATTTGTAATCAAGATATGGGTATAAAACCTAAGATCTCTCATGATGTATTCTTTGTTAACCTATCGAAAAATTCAATCTTCCACATTTACGATGATCGAGGTTGTGATGTAATTGCTTCATCCAAAGAATCCATTCGGTTTTTGTATGAACAATACAATAATTGGATTTTAAAATACGATGAAGAGGCAATTGACAGGTTATTTCTAAATTGAATAAACTTGCCACGATAAAGAGTAGTCATGACAGGTTTTTATATGAGTCCGTAATTCGTTTTACTGAAATAGATTACTGCCTTTCGGAATCAAAGACGCCAGCGGTATTGCGAATTCCGGGATCCCTGCTGCGTACGGCGTATACTCGTACAAACCGACGTAAAAGTCGACGGATTCTCCACGCAGGTAAAAAGGTTGATCATCAGAAATTGACGTAAACGGTGGAATTTGATACCCCATGTTTTCCGCTACAACCCGCAGCGGTACGTAAACCTCGGAGTGCATAATCAACGGTTGGCTATTGGCTATCTGATCGTGGCCATTGAGTCCGCTTGAATTGCGTGAACTCTTCTAACAATCTGACCAATGATGGCAGGATATGGGCGTAATTTTCTGCATAGGGCTGATATTTCCAGTTGATGGGATGAGAGGGGCCGAGAAGGGAAAATCGAACGGATTACCAGGGGTGTGCCTATTTCGATGTTATGGTAACATACAAACCATGTTTTACCCCAGTCGGATGAAAAAGGAGAGCGAGCGAAAAAACAATCAAATAGCGGGCCTAGTTCCGTTTTCGAAACGGAAGCGGGGGAACCACGTTTTGGGGTTAATTCTGTGCATGCAGAAGGGATGCGTCTCTGCCATCCTACCCGTCAGCTAACCTCGTCGGCTAAAGCAGATTTTCATCTTTCTAAAATGATTGATCCCTTGTGTACGCTCTTTTGCGGCAGCAGCCGGCGTACCCAAGTTACAAACCAGTCGACGCATCTGCTTGCCGGGTTGCCCAACCCTTATCCCACGGCAGCAGTTCGTCGACTTTTTCTATGTGCCATTCGCATGGTCTGACCGACGTTGCAGGGCGCGTTTTTGCGCACAACCATAATACTGAATATTGGTAATATTCATACTAAAATACACTGTTGATGAATCGAGACCGTGAAAGGAGGTGAGAAGATGAACACGGCTGCAGGAACAAAAAGCCGGGCGACAATCCGCAAAGCATCGGCCAAAGACGGTGCCGCGATGTGGAGATTGGCGGCGGAGTCGAAGGTGCTCGACCCCAATTCGCCTTATGCGTACCTGATGGCAGGCAGCTATTTTTCGGAGACATGTGTGGTAGCCGAAGTGGAGGAGGAGCTGATTGGTTTTGTCACCGCCTTTTGCCTGCCTGATAAGCCTGATACCTTGTTTGTTTGGCAAATCGGAGTCAGCGAAGGGCAACGGGGGAAGGGAATTGGCAGCAGCATGCTGCGTGCATTGCTGATGCGTGATGCCTGCCGGCAGGTCAGGTATCTGGAGGCGACCGTCACGTCGTCAAATGAACCGTCAAAGGCTCTTTTCCGCAGACTGGCGGCGGAGATGGGCACAGCCTGCGAAGTGAAGCCATGCTTTCCTGCGTCGCTTTTTCCCGGGCAGGATCACGAAGCGGAATGGACGTATCGCATAGGACCGTTAGACAAAACACGATAGGAGGTTACGCATTGAAAGCAATTGCCGAGACGCGAACACCCTTATACGTATTTGAACAGATGGAGTCAGAGGTTCGGAGTTACTGCCGAAGTTTTCCAACCGTTTTTACCCGGGCAAGCGGGTCCAGATTGTGGGATCGACAGGGGAAGGAGTACATCGACTTTTTTGCCGGGGCGGGGGCCTTGAACTATGGTCACAACCATCCCCGACTGAAAAAGCAGCTGATCGAATATCTGCAAAACGACGGGATTACCCACAGCCTGGACATGGCGACAGATGCCAAGGAAGCGCTGCTGCGCCGGTTTCACGAAGTGATTTTGCAGCCGAGAGGGCTTGATTACAAGGTGATGTTTCCTGGACCGACGGGGACCAACTCGGTAGAGAGCGCGCTCAAGCTGGCGCGAAAGGCGACGGGCAGGGAGCTGATCATGAGCTTTACCAGCGGCTTCCACGGCATGTCCCTCGGCTCGCTGGCTGTGACGGCGAACCGGATGAAGCGGGGAGGAGCGGGCATACCGCTCGCCAACACGGTTGTGATGCCGTATGAGAATTACCTGGGGAAGGATTGGGATACCACCGAGTACATTGAACGTCTGCTCGAAGACGATAGCAGCGGCGTATCTCTCCCTGCGGCTATGATCCTCGAAACCGTTCAGGGAGAAGGCGGGATCAATGCGGCCAGTATCCCCTGGCTGGTCAAAATCGAGCAGCTCTGCCGCAAGCACGGCATTCTGTTGATCGTCGACGACGTGCAGGCGGGCTGCGGACGAACAGGACCTTTTTTCAGCTTTGAGGAAGCCGGGATCAAGCCTGACATTGTCTGCCTCTCCAAATCGATCGGAGGTTACGGTTTGCCCATGGCCTTGACACTGTTTCGCCCGGAGCTGGATATATGGAAACCGGGCGAGCACAACGGCACCTTCCGCGGGAACAACCTCGGCTTTATCGCGGCTGCTGAGGCATTAACCTATTGGGAAAACGACGATTTAAGCAGGGACGTCCGAATGAAAGGCGACCTTGTTCGCCAGCACCTGGAGCATCTGGTCCAAACCTATCCGTTGATCAAAGGAGAGGTGCGGGGAAGAGGACTGATGCAAGGAATTGCCATCGGGGTCGATGATTTGGCTGACCGGATCTGCTCGCTTGCCTTCCGCCGCGGGCTGATCATGGAGACATCGGGACCAAAAAGCGAGGTTGTCAAGATCATGCCGCCATTGACGATCGATGAGCTGGACCTGAAAAAAGGCCTGTCTATATTAGAGGACGCGATCAAAGAAAGCCAGGAGAAAGGAAGGTAGGTACCATGATCGTAAAGCATTTACAGGATATTATCGGCACAAAGGACGACGTTGACACTCCTACGTGGAACAGCAGAAGACTGCTTCTGAAAAAAGACAACATGGGCTTTGCCCTGAACGATACGCTGATCAAGGCCGGTACAGAAACGTTCATCTGGTACGCGAACCATCTGGAGGCCGTGTACTGCATCGAGGGGGAAGGAGAGATCGAGGTGGTCGGCGGTGAAACCTACCCGATCCAGCCGGGCATGATGTACGCCTTAAGCGGTCATGAGAAGCATTACCTGCGGGCGAAGAGCACGATGCGAATGGTGTGTGTGTTCAATCCGCCGCTGACCGGGCGCGAAGTACACGATGAGAACGGAGTATACCCCTTGGTTGAGTAAATCGGCAGGATGAGATTTGGCGAAAAACCTGGAAGGAGAGGAAAGTATGAACCAACGCTACGTCGTCATGGAGGATTGCTATCCATCCCGCATCGAGGATACACCAGGCATCATCGAGCGAAAGGACCCTGTCGTCTATTCGGACGCAGGCTCCGGCACGTCCGAGCTGGATGCAGACATGCTTGCGTCCTATGAACAAAACGGATACCTCAACCTGAAAGGCTTCTTTTCGGCTGAGGAGGTCAAGACGTTTCGGAATGAGCTGCAGAGGCTGTGGCAGGAAAACAGGGAAACGGAGCGGAAGGAAGTGATCCGCGAGCCGCAGAGCCGCGAGATTCGCTCGATTTTCGCCGTACATCGAGACAGCGAGGTCTTTCGTCGGCTGTCGCAGCATCCGCGGCTGCTCGCCATCATCAGGCAGATCTTGGGCAGCGACGTGTACGTGCACCAGTCCCGGATCAATTACAAAAAAGGATTTACGGGCAAGGAGTTTTATTGGCACTCCGATTTTGAGACCTGGCACGTAGAGGATGGCATGCCGCGAATGCGGGCGTTAAGCTGCTCCATCGCGCTGGAGGAGAATCACCATTTTAACGGCCCGCTGCTGCTCATCCCCGGCTCCCACAAGAAATTCATCACGTGTGTGGGCAGAACGCCGGATGCGCATTACGAACAGTCGCTGCGCAAGCAGGAATACGGTGTGCCCGATCAGGCGAGCTTGCAAGAGCTGGTCGAGCATCACGGTATCGATACAGCCGTCGGACCGGCGGGAACGGTCACGCTTTTTGACTGCAACGTCATGCATGGCTCCAATGGCAACATCACGCCCTACCCGCGGTCCAATGTGTTTTATGTCTACAACAGCGTTGAGAACAAACTGGTCAGCCCCTTCTCGGGCCAGAAGCCGAGGCCGGATTACATCGCGACCCGCGATTGACGTTTTTACTACAGGGCCGCTTGCTTCGAGTGTGAACGCAGGCGGCTGCCTGTCTACCGGACTTACGCATACAGGGAGGAACAGGATGGCTCTCATTGTCCAAAAATACGGCGGCACTTCCGTAGGTTCTATTGACCGGATTCGCAAGGTAGCAAAACGTGTGATGGACAAAAGGAATGCCGGCCACCAGCTCGTGGTCGTCCTCTCGGCCATGGGCAAAACGACAGATGAACTGGTGAAGCTGGCAAAAGAAATTTCTCCCCACCCTGACGAGCGGGATCTGGACATGCTGGTCAGTACAGGGGAGCAGGTCTCGATTGCCCTTCTATCCATGGCGCTGCAGCGGGAAGGGTGCAGAGCTGTTGCGCTGACGGGCTGGCAGGCAGGGATTTTGACAGATTGCTGTCACGGCGATGCTCGCATCCGGCACTTCGAGAACAACCGGATTTGCGGGCACCTGCAGGAGGGCAAGGTAGTGATCGTCGCCGGCTTTCAGGGCGTGGATGAACACGGTGAAATCACCACGCTGGGCCGGGGCGGATCCGATACGAGCGCTGTTGCGCTGGCCGCCAGTCTGGGTGCGGAGCGCTGCGAAATTTATACGGATGTGACGGGTGTGTTTACGGCTGACCCGCGCCTGGTGCCAACTGCACAAAAGCTGTCCGCCATATCCTATCAGGATATGCTGGATCTTGCGCAACTGGGAGCGGGCGTCTTGCATCCGCGATCCGTCGAAACCGCACGGAAACGCCACGTCCGCCTGGTTGTCCGCTCCAGCTTTTCGGATGAAGAGGGGACTTATGTGGGAGCGGATGTGCCGGCTCAGGCGGAATCGGTCGCCAGGGGCATAGCCCATCAGGAGCAGATTTCCATTTTGTGGGTAAAAGGGCGGGAGATTCACCGCCGGACGCCGATGTTGACCGGCAATCTGCGGGAAGCGGGCGTTATGGCAAATGCTGTTCTCCACGGAACGGACCTTTTGTCGTTTCCGGTTGCGACAGAACAGCACAAAAAGGCAGCCGCTTTTTTGCAGGAGCAGCAGGAGAGTCTGGGCTTTGATGAGATGGAAGCGGAGCACGGCTTTGCGATGGTCTCACTTGTAGGGGTATCGCGGCATGCGTCCTCAAAGGTGCCAAAGACAATCAAGCGAAAAATGAAGGCGCTGCAAGTTCCGATTCGCTGGTTCCATCAGAGTGAGCGGAAAGTCTCCATCGCGCTGCCGGCCGAACAGGTAAAAACAGCCGTAAGGGCACTGCACCGGGAGCTGGGCTTGGATGCAGGTGAAAAGTTGGCAGTGAAGTAGGCGGCTGCTTGCCGCTTGCTCTTGATTTCCTTACGCGCTGCCGGTACGATAACATAAAAAGGAAATAAACCGATTTGGTGCCATGAAAACATGGAGAATAGGGAAGGAACCCACACGATGTGTCCATCGCTGTATGAAGCGAGTGAATGTACAACAATGCCACTGGGATGACTGGGAAGGCGTATATTCACGATGAGCTTGAGTCAGAAGACCTGCCAAATCTGGATCGCTTATTTGAGAAACGACACATTCTCAGTCTTTTTCGGGCTGGGAATGTGTTGTTTTTTTACAGGGGGAGGAAGAGATGCACTTGTTCAACGAATGGCAAAAGGAAGGCGTTTATAAGGCGATATTTGAAAGGAGAGACATACGGGAATTTCGTGCTGATCCGCTTCCGGAGGAGAAGCTGCAGAAGATTATCCTTGCTGGCCATCACGCTCCTTCCGTCGGATTCATGCAGCCGTGGAATTTTATCGTCGTCCAATCACAGGAACGAAAAGAGAGGTTGGCGACAATCTGTCAAAAGGAAGTGAAAGCACTCGCGATTCACTATGAGGATGAGCGAAAAACCAAATTCTTGTCTTTAAAGGTAGAAGGAATCAGGGAGGCGCCAGTTACCATCTGCGTGACATGCGACCCAACCAGGGGCGGCGGGCATGTACTCGGGCGCAATTCCATCCCGGAGACAGATATTCTGTCCGTGGCTTGCTGCATCCAAAATATGTGGCTGGCTGCTTATGCCGAAGGGATCGCCATGGGCTGGGTCAGTTTTTACAAGAAGCATGACGTGCGTGAGATCCTGGGCATTCCGCCGCATATCGAACCGGTTGCCCTGCTGTCGCTCGGGTATACCGATCACTATCCGGATGCCCCCCTGCTGGAACAGGCAAAATGGGAAAAGCGGCTGCAGGTTCGCGACCTGATCCGCCATGACAATTGGAATGAGGTTTGTCGTTGGCAGTTTGAAGACTGAAAGAGTTGAGAGGTTGACTTTCCATTTTTGTTGTAGCTATAATCGTTACAACGAGAGGGTGGAAGAAAATGAAAATCAGCAGTCGATTTAGCATCGCCGTCCATATTTTGTCGTTGTTGGCGATTGCCAAGGATGCACATGGGACGTCAGAATGGATTGCGGGGAGCGTAAATACGAATCCAGTGACCATTCGCCGGATATTGGGGCAGTTAAAAAAAGCAGGCTTGGCAAATGTGCGTGCCGGAACGGGCGGAGCGTTCTTGTTGAAGGATCTGGACGAGATCTCCCTGTTGGACGTGTACCGGGCGGTTGACGTCGTGGAAGAAGATCAACTTTTTCACATCCATGCCGAACCGAATCCGGAGTGTCCGGTGGGAGCCAACATCCAGGCAGTCCTGGAGCTGATCCTGAAACGGGCCCAACAGGCGATGGAGCAGATCTTGGCGGATATCACAATCGAGGAATTGGTAAACGTGCTCTCTCAAAAAATACAAGCGACTGCTGATTAGATTTTTTTCAACACGTTGTAATGTTGTTCGTTACAACGTTACAACGAATGGTGGAAGCCCCATTCGTGCAAAAAACAATGCGTGATGGTTATGCTAATAATCAACAACAGGAGGGGAAATGATGAAAGTTGCAGTCATTGGCGCAACCGGCAAAGCGGGAAGCCTGATAACGAAGGAAGCAGTGGAAAGAGGTCACGAAGTCACTGCGATCGTCAGGAATGCTTCCAAACTGACCGAACAACATGCTGCAGTGTTGGAGAAGGATGTTTTTGACTTGACGGCAGACGACCTTAAAGCGTTTGACGTCGTGGTCAACGCGTTTGGTGCCGCTCCCGGCAGTGAGCATCTTCATGTCGAAGCGGGAAGAGTGTTGATTGAAGCGCTGAAAGGCGCGCCGGATACGAGGCTGATCGTCGTCGGCGGGGCGGGAAGCCTGTTCGTTGACGAAGCAAAAACACTGCGTGTGATGGATGCGCCCGATTTCCCCAAAGAGTATCTCGCGACAGCGCAAAACCAGGGCAAAAACCTGGAGGACCTGCAGCAATCTACAGGCATCCGCTGGACGTTCATCAGCCCTTCGGCATTTTTTGATCCGCAAGGGAAGAGAACCGGATCATACCGGACAGGGAAAGATCTGCTGCTGGTAAATTCGAAAGGGCAAAGCTATGTCAGCTACGCAGACTTTGCCATTGCTGTATTAGATGAAATCGAGAATCCGCAGCATATCAACGAACGATTTACGGTTTCATCTGAATCAGAGTAATTCGCTCAAATCATTTATTCACGTGGAGGGAATAAAAATGAAAGTGGCAGCCATAGTAGGAAGCATTCGCAAGGAGTCTTATAATCTGAAGCTCGTCAAATTCATGCAGAAGCGGTATCAGGGACAGTTGGATATCGAAATTGTAAACATCCGCGACCTCCCGCACTACGACCAGGATATTGAAAATGAACCGTCTGCCGTGGTGAAGGAATTCAAAAGCAAGGTGGCTGCTGCCGATGCCGTATTATGGGCAACGCCCGAATACAATTACTCGATTCCAGGCGTACTGAAAAACGCCATCGATTGGCTGTCCCGCGTGGACAAAGTAATGATCGGCAAACCGTCGCTGATCATTGGAGCTTCCATGGGGGCTCTGGGAACGGTGCGTGCCCAGCAGCATTTGCGCGATATCCTGTATTCGATCGGTGTATCTTCTCCGATCATGCTGGGGAACGAAGTCTATATCGGAGCGGTTCACGAAAAAATTGATGAAAATGGCGTTTTGACCCACGAGCCGACAGTTGCTTTTTTAGATCAGGTCGTTGAGAGTTTTGTATCGTGGTGCAAGCAGGCTCAACTACAAAAATGACAGGATTCAGTCCACATCCTCCGTCTTCCATAAGGCTGGGGATGTTTTTCTTTTTGAATTGACTTTTCGCAATTGAGGGAAGTGTCCGTTATCATAAAAAATGAAAATCTTTGTAATAATGAGTTGAACATTGTAGAAATATGTGGTAATTTATTAGACAAATATTCCAGCGATATATCGCTAGTATATGCAAGAAATTTTTTTAACAGAGCAGAAGGCGGAGAGGAACAGTCGAAGATGAGTGTTATTTTGGCACATGGGAGCGTAGAAACCAGCACGGCGCCGGAGTATATCAACGGTTTGCTGGAAGCAGTGCAGAAGGGCTCGCAAATTTTGCAAAACAAGCAGCACGTGTTGGATGCTGTCGAAGCAGTGGTAAATGAATTGGAGGACAATCCGCTGTACAATGCCGGGCTGGGATCGGTGCTCAATCGCGACGGGATCGCGGAAATGGACGGAGCGATCATGGACGGACAGAGCGGCCGTTTTGCCGCTGTAGCCGCTATGCGCGATGTAAGGCATGCCATCTCCGTAGCCAGGCGGGTCATGGAGGAGACCAAACACGTCGTCTTGGCCGGCGAGGGCGCAACGCAATTCGCCAGAGAGAAGGGCTTTCCGGCAGATAACTGCATAACGGAGGATCAGCTGAAATCATGGCAATTGGCGATGCGCCTGCTGAAGGAGGGACAAGAGCTTGACTTCAGCCCATACACCGGCTTGAAAAAGGAGACGGATACCGTTGGCTGCGTAATTCTGGACAATCACGGCAAGCTGGCTGCCGGTTCCTCCACCGGGGGATCCTTCCTGAAATTGCCCGGTCGCGTAGGAGACACGCCGTTCATCGGCGGAGGCATTTTCGCTTCCGAACACTGTGCCATTGTCTGCACCGGACGAGGTGAAGCCTTCATCAAGACGTTAACGGCCAAGTACGTCGACGATCAGATTCGCGGCGGGGAAGATCCGGAAACAGCTGCTTGCAGGGCCATTGAACGGTTGCATCAATTGACGGGGGAAACAGGCGGCATCATTGTTGTAGACGCTTTAGGCCGAAGTGCAGCGGTACATAATTCTTACTCATTTCCGGTTGTGCGGCTGCATGACGGCCGTGCGGAGGAGATGAAGGTGCTGCAGATCTAGAAAACAAACAGAATCATCAATCTTTACAGATTGGCGAGGTGCGGTGGATGGTTACACGTAAAAAGTACTCTCTCTCTGAACAAGTATACAGAGACATTAAAGAATTGATTGTTTATGGCAAGATTAAACCGGGTGAACTACTGACTGTAGGCGAAATGGCTGAGCGGTTCAATGTAAGCAAAACACCCGTCCGGGATGCTTTTAATGAATTGAAGCATAACGGTCTGTTGGAGGTTCTCCCCTATAAAGGTTATTTTGTCAGCAAGGTCAATTTGCAAGATCTGAACGAACTTTTTACGCTCCGCATCCTGCTTGAGGGGGGGGCAGGCGAGCTGGCGGCACAGAACGCCACCAAGGAAGATATAGAAAAATTGGAAGAGTTGGCACGGGTACAATTTAGACCCGACGATGAAGAGAGTGAAATCGTGTTTATGAAGACCAATTTCAACTTTCACATCACATTGGCGGAAGCATCCAACAATCGGCGTCTGGTCAAATTGATCGAGAACAATCTGGATCAGATGCAGAGGGTGCTGTATCTCGACTTGAAGATAGCCAATCCGTATGCTATGAGCGAGGAACACACGGCACTGGTGAAGCTGATCAAAGAGCGAAATGCTGAAGGTGTAAAAAAAATGTTGGTCAGCCATATTGAAGCGTCTCGCAACCGCGTGGCTAAAAAGCTGTAACCCAGGAGGTGCCGCGATGATACTGGAGGCAATAAACCTTACCAAACGATACAAAGGATTGACGGCTGTCGACTCCTTCTGCCTGAAGATTGAACCCGGTATAATCCGTGGTCTGATCGGACCCAACGGCGCGGGGAAAACGACAGTATTTAACCTGCTGACGTCACTTGTTCAGATGACAGAAGGTCAAATTACCTTTCTGGGACAAGACATTACCGGGAAACGGCCGGATGAAGTCGCAAAATTGGGGCTTTCCCGCACCTTTCAAAATATACGTCTATTTAAAAAGCTGACCGTTCTAGAGAATGTCATGGTTGCTGCGCAAATCCACAAGAAATACGGCTTCTTTTCGACGGTGTTCGGCCTGCCGCAGTTTTTGCGGGAAGAGCGGGCCATTAAAGAGACGTCAGAGCACCTGCTGGAAGTGGTCGGATTGGCCCACCTGAGGGATCAGCAGGCAAAAAATCTTCCTTACGGCGACCAGCGCAGGCTGGAGATCGCCCGTGCGCTTGCCGTCAGTCCCAAACTGCTTCTATTGGACGAGCCGGCTGCGGGAATGAATCCGCAAGAGTCGATCGAGCTGTCCGAGATGATCCGGGAGATACGCCAGCAGTTCAACCTCAGCATTTTGCTGATCGAACACGACATGCCATTCGTCATGGACCTGTGTGAAAAGATTCAAGTGCTCAATTACGGCAAGCTGATTGCCGAGGGTACACCGGAGGAGATCCGCACGAATCCCGACGTCATCAAAGCTTATCTGGGGAGGGCGGCATCCCATGCTTAAAGTGGATAAAATCAATGTTTTTTACGATCAGATTCACGTTTTAAAAGACGTTTCGTTCGAAATTAACGAAGGCGAGCTGGTGGCGCTGCTCGGCTCAAACGGCGCAGGCAAAACGACGACGCTGCGAGCCATATCCGGGCTGCTGCGGCCGAGGTCGGGAAGCATCACTTACGACGGTCAAAATATCGCCAAAGTGCCGCCGCATAAAATTGTCTCACTGGGTATCGCCCATTCTCCGGAAGGAAGGCAGATTTTCTCCAGACTGACCGTTTTGGAGAATCTGCATATTGGCGGTTACATCCGTAAAACCGCCCAGGAGATCAGCGACGACATCGAGTGGATCTACTCGTTGTTTCCTGTGCTCAAGGAGCGGCAGCACCTGCCGGCAGGAGCGTTGAGCGGAGGAGAACAGCAGATGCTGGCGATGGGCCGTGCGCTGATGAGCAAGCCGAAGCTCCTGCTTTTGGACGAGCCGTCACTGGGACTGGCACCGATCATGATCGAGACCATTTTTAACGTCATCAAGGCGCTGCGGGAAAACAAGATGACGGTGCTTTTGGTCGAGCAGAATGCGTATGAAGCGCTGGAGATAGCCAATCGCGCATACGTGTTGGAAACGGGTATGGTCAAGCTGCAAGGTGCCGCACAAGACTTGCTGCACAATCCGGAAATTCAAAAGGCTTACCTTGGGGGATGATGCAATGGCATTCTCTTTTGACTACATCGTACAGCAGTTGATCAATGCAGTCGGCCTCGGCAGCGTGTACGCGCTGATCGCCATCGGTTACACGATTGTGTACGGCATTTTACGGTTGATCAACTTCGCTCACGGCGACATCCTGATGATTGCTGCTTACGTGATGATCGCTTTATTCGGGAGCATTCATTTGCCCTTTTTCATCGGTATTATCCTGGCGATGGCGGCCGCAGCGGCAGTCGGGGTGGTCATCGAGCGGGCGGCTTACCGGCCGCTGCGCAAAGCGCCGGAGGAAACGACGCTGATCACATCGTTTGCGGTCTCTATCCTGATCCAAAATCTCGGAGTCATGATTTTAAGTCCGCAGCCGAGGGCATTTTCCGTACCGGCTGCGCTGCAGTCGCCAATACAGCTTGGAAGCATCTCCATTTCCAGTGTCACGGTCATGATCATCGGGCTTACGGCGGTCCTGATGGCCCTGCTCACGCTGTTTATCAAAAAGACCAAGATCGGCGTGGCGATGCGGGCCAGTTCGGAAAATATCGACGCTGCCGTATTGATGGGCATCAACATCAATTCCGTAGTCCGTACGGCATTCATCATCGGTTCGGCGCTGGCCGCGGTAGCCGGGATCATGATGGCCTCCCAGTACGGACGGGTCGAGCCGTTCATGGGATTCGTACCCGGGTTGAAGGCCTTCGTCGCGGCGGTCATTGGCGGCATCGGCAATATCCCGGGAGCAGCGCTGGGCGGGCTGCTGCTGGGTGTCTGCGAAATCCTGTTCGTCGGATTTTTGCCGCCTGAACTGTCTGCCTTCAAGGATGCGTTTGTCTTTATTGCGCTGATCATCGTTCTGTTAATCAAGCCAACGGGCATATTTGGTGCCGCCGAAGATAGGAGGGTCTAGCGTGAATCCGTCTGTACAAACTTCTGATCTGCGACCGGCGCCGAAGCGAAATGCGAAAGTATACACCGTACTTGGGCTGGCAATTCTGTTTGGCCTGCTCATGGCGGCCAACTTTTTGCTCAACGGCTACTATCTCAGGCTGATCAATCTGGTTGGCATCAATATCATTCTCGTCGTCAGTTTGAATCTTACCAACGGTTTTACGGGTATTTTCTCCCTTGGGCACGCCGGATTTATGGCGATCGGCGCGTATACGACAGCCATCTTGTCGTACCCCTTGCAGAAGAAGCCGCTGTTGTTTCCGGAGATGCCGGGCTGGCTGCTGCAGATCGAGCTGCCGTTCGTCGTATCGCTTTTGATCGGTGGCGTCCTGGCGATCATTTGCGCTCTCATGATTGGATATCCCGTGCTGAAACTGAGAGGACACTATCTGGCGGTGGCAACGCTCGGGTTTATGATCATCGTGAACGTATTTTCTTCCAACCTGCACAGCATCACCCGGGGGAAAAGCGGGATCAGCGGCCTGCCGACTTATACGAACATCTGGTGGGTGTATCTGATCGCAGTCATTACGATTTACCTGATCTGGCGCATTCTGCACTCCGCTTATGGGAGAGCGATGCTGGCCATTCGCGAAGACGACCTGGCGGCAGAGGCTGCAGGGGTTCACGTCGTCAGGCACAAGCTGCTGTCTTTTTCGATCGGCGCTTTCTTCGCCGCCATCGGCGGGTCTCTGTACGGCCACCTGATCACCGGGATCAACCCTAACATGTTTTCCTATGCGATGACATTCGGCCTGGTCGTCATGCTGGTGATCGGCGGTTCAGGCAGCATCTTGGGCTCGGTTGTCGGCGCGATACTCGTCACATTGATCCCCGAGTTGTTTCTCAACAAGCTGGAGCGGGGCATCGACATCCTTGGCATTCACCTCCCCCAAATGTACGGGGCCAGTCAGGTGATTATGTCGATTGCGTTGATTACACTGATCATCCTCAGGCCAAAAGGTCTGTTGGGTAAATAGATGAGGCAAAGGGGGTGATTCTTTCTCGTTAACCGGGCAGATATCATATCCGCATCAACATTGAATTGGGAGGGGTTTTCATGAAACGATTTGTAAGTGTGATGCTAGTAGGGATGTTAGCACTGGTCGGCTGCAGCCAATCCAACACTGCCGGTACAGACAACGCTAACAATGCGAACAACGCTGCAGCACCGGCAGAATCCGGCGGAGGCAGCGGCGGCTCCGGGGAGATCAAGGTAGGGGCATTGTACAACTTGTCGGGAGGACAAGCGTCCCTTGACCTTCCTTCGCTCAACGGCTTCCAATTGGCTGCCGAGGAGATTAACGCAAACGGAGGGGTGAACGGCAAAAAGATCAAGGTGGTTGCTGTTGACGGAAAGACTGACTCGGCCGCTTCCTCTAATGGCATGCAGGAACTGGTCGACGTGGAAAAAGTAGTAGCTGTCGGCGGATTCAGCGATACGACATACGTTCAGGCAGCCGGTCCAATTGCCCAGAATGCCGGCATTCCATTTGTAACGTCGGGTGCAACTTCACCGTTGATCCCTAATCAAGTAGGCGATTTCATGTTTATGACTGCGTTTGGGGATGACGCCCAATCGTACGCCATTTCCGATTTTGCCACAAATCAATTGCAAGCCAAGACCGCATGGGTGCTGACTGATACATCGTCAGACTTTACCGTCAACGTCTCCAAGTTCTTCACGGACCGCTTTACGGGCAAGGGCGGCAAAATCGTTCTGGAAGACAAATACGACGGGGCGGCTGACAACGACTTCTCCGCTCAAATCACCCGCCTGCAAAACCTGCCGGAAAAACCGGACGTGCTGATGGTTTCCGCGCTTCCGGACAAAGCGGGAGTAGTCGTCAAGCAGATCAGGGACAAGGGCATTGACCTGCCGATCCTCAGTGCAGATGGTTTTGACACTCCAGCGCTGGTAACATTGGGCGGCATTCCGCAGACCAACAACGTATTTTTCGCGACGCACATGTCGCCGGAAAACTCCGACGAAAAGGTACAGAACTTTATGAAGGCTTATGAGAAAAAGACCGGCAATGCACCGGAGAACGCATTCGCCGCGCTGGGTTACGATACGATGTACTTGATCGCCGACGCGATCACTCGCGCTGGCAGCGAAGATCCAAAAGCCATTCGCGACTCTCTCGCGCAAACCAAAGGATTTAAAGCGGTCACCGGCGAAATCAACTACGAGAACAGCCGCGTTCCGAAGAAGAGTGTGACGATTATCGAAGTAAAAGACGGGAAGTTTACCTTCAAAGACAGCTTCATTCCGGAATAATGAAATTGTAAAGAGGTGAATGGTAATGGCTTTAATCGGTACGAAGATGACGGGTCACCAATTTAACAACAGCAAAGTGGACAAGGTGATTTTTGGTGTAGGAGCTTTTGAAAACCACGGTTACCACATGCCATTTGGCACAGATGCATTGATCTCCAACATCATTTGCGAAAAGCTGGCGGAACGCGTCGAAGGCTTGATGGTGCTGCCGCCGATTAACTATGGCTTGAGCCAGCATTACAACAAGTTCCCCTTTACGGTGAGTTTGACTCCTGAGACGACGACCAATGTCATCAAAGAGGTATTGCTGGAGGTCGTGCGCAACGGCATCAAGAAGATCCTGATCATGAACGGGCACGATGGCAATATCGCACCGATCGAGCTGGCAGCCCGCGCCGTCAAGGTAGCCCATCCTGACGTAACGATTGCCTGCCTGAATGACTGGTGGGTAGCCGCCGGCCGCATGGTTCCCGAGGGTACGTTCGATGTATGGAACGGATTGGGACACGCCGGCGAGGGAGAGACTTCAATGGGCCTCGCCCTGTTCGAAGAGCTGATTGAGATGGAACACGCAAAAGGCGTCGTACCCGACTTGCCGGATTTTGTCGAGATCAAATGGCGCTTTGAAGAGCTGACCAACACGGGTGCATCCGGCGACCCGAGCGTGGCGACGAAAGAAAAAGGCAAGCTGCTGGAAGCGGCTGTGCTGGACGTGTTGGAGAACTTCATCAGGGAAATGGACAAAAAAGATTGGAACTACGGCTTTAAAAAGTAAGCGAAAGAGTCCGGTGATGGCACCGGGCTCTTTTTTGCGTGCAACAAATATCTTCCAGATTCGTCATATGTGATAGATAAAGCGTTCAAATAAGGAGGGGGAACATGGTCGCCGTACCGTATTTTTCACAGTGGGAGTCTCGTCAGTTGGTGCCGGACTTTTTATCAGGGAGCTTGCACCCGGCCGACGATCCGTTATGGCATCTGTCCGGCGCAACGGATCGGGATGAGTACGCCCGATGGAGCTCCCACATCTGCGGCATGGCCTGTCTAAAAATGCTGCTCGCCCATTGGAGAGGAGAGGTTGTACCGACGATCGAACTGATGAAGCAGTGCCGGGATTACGGCGGATACGTGGTCGATGAAGCGGGGGCGATCAAGGGTTTGTTTTACCGTCCGTTCGTAACTTTTATCGCGGACAGGTTTGGTCTTGAAGCCGAGGTTAAGGAGCACACGCCGATCGAGGAGATTTGCGAGCTGCTCGATCAGGGGTATGTGTATTTGGCTTCAGTCCATCCCAGCATCCGCACGCCGGAGACGACGCCGCCCAAGCAAGGGGGACATCTAGTTTATGTATTTGGCCGAAATGAGCAGAGCCGGGAGATCATCTTTCACAATCCCTCAGGCCATACGCCGGCCAGTCAGGAAAATGTTCAGATAAGCTGCGATGTCTTCGCGCGTTTTTATGCCAAGAGGGGGATTTTAACATGTTTCCGAGAGAAGTCCCCTTCCTCTGCAGGTAGGG
>NZ_JBJQOQ010000030.1:0-59541 GCF_046036945.1 Brevibacillus sp. B_LB10_24
AGCAGGACTTTTTTTAAACTGTCTACATTTAAGGTCACAGTTCAGGTCGGAACGGCAGGAGACTGCTGTTTAATAAGACTCTTTTTGGAGCACCGCCATGGCAATGCCGATAAAGTACTCCGATTCGCGGCGGATATGGTTGAGGACGGTAATCGCCGTCGGATTACTGCTTAGTGCTTTGCTCTCCTTCCCCAACTGATTCAGCAGTTGAACGAACTGCTCGCTTTGTTTCAGGGCAAAGCGAACCAGTTCCATAATTTGCCAGTAAACCGCGCGGCTGACATGTTTGGAGCGGACGACGAGTTCTATATAGCGGACGAACAAGGCTTGCGTTTGGGCCAGGGACTGCTCCCAAGTCTTCAGCGCCTCGACAAACGGCTGCTCCAGATCAGGCACCAATGCCCGGATGACATCGGTGTGTTCGCTTTCCTGAAGTTTCCAAAACTCTCCTTCGTCCAAAATTCTCAGCGGCATTTTCTCCTCGTAATAAAACTGCATACAGAAGCGATCCTCCTTTCTCTCTTTTCTTGATCAGTTTATTGCCGCCTGACTGGTTCGGTGCCTATCTTCCCGAATGGGTTCTCCCCTTTTTCATACCTGTTCATGAAGAAATCAACGGTTTCTTTTTCGAGATTTGCGAAAGACTACGGAGAGCATTTCTTTTGCGGAGGAGAGATCATATGTTTGGAAAATTGGCTGGAGAGGTCTTGGTCGAGCTGTTGATTGAATGGGGCGTGGACCACATCTACGGAATGCCGGGCGATTCGATCAATTCTTTGATCGAGCCGCTGCGCAAGGCTCAGGACAAGATCAAGTTCATTCAGGTGAGACACGAAGAAGCAGGCGCCCTCGCGGCGGCAGCCTACGCCAAGCTGACTGGCAAGCTGGGCGTCTGTATGGCGATCGCCGGACCCGGCGCGATCCATCTGTTAAACGGACTGTACGACGCCAAGCTGGACAGAGCCCCAGTGCTTGCGATCACCGGCCAGGTGGAGTCTGATTTGATCGGAACCGATTTCTTTCAAGAAGTGAACCTGGAGCGGATGTTTGACGACGTCGCCGTCTACAACCAGCGCATCATGTCCGCCGAACAGCTTCCGGCAGTCGTCAACCAAGCGATCAGAAGCGCCTACACCAAAAGAGGCGTCGCCGTCCTCACCGTTCCTGACGACATCCCCAAATTTGAAGTGAAAGGCGAAGCCCGCCGGACCAGTACGTTTTTCTCCAAGCCGGTCATCCTTCCCCAGTTGATGGATCTGATGCAAGCCAAGCAAGTCCTGGAGAAGGCGAAGAAACCCGTGATTCTCGCCGGACGCGGAGCCAGAGGGACCAGGGACAACCTGCTGGCTTTTGCCGAGAAAATCGCAGCCCCGATCATCCTGTCTCTGCCTGGCAAGGGAGTGGTTCCAGACGACCATCCGCTCTGCCTGGGCGGTTTGGGACTGATCGGCACGCGGCCCGCCCAGGAAGCGATGCAGGAAGCAGATACCTTGTTGATGGTCGGCACTTCTTATCCCTTTACGGGCTATCTGCCGGAACGGGCCATGACCATCCAAGTCGATACCGATCCCGCTCAGATCGGAAAGAGGTATCCGGTCGACATCGGGCTGACAGGAGACGCCAACAAGGTACTGCGCTGGCTGACCAATGAGATCAACCCGAAAAAAGACCGGGAGTTTCTGGAACGCTGCCAGCAAAGTCTGCATCAGTGGTGGGCCAGAATGGATGATGTCGCCCAAAACGACGAGGTGCCAATCAAGCCCCAGCGCGTCATTCAGGAGCTGCAGAAGGTATTGGCTGACGATGCCGTCCTGTCCGTTGATGTCGGAAATGTGACTGTTTGGGTGGCGCGCCACCTGAAGATGACCAACCAGCAAATGGTCATCTCCAGTTGGCTGGCGACGCTCGGCTGCGGCCTCCCGGGAGCGATCGCCGGAAAGATCGCCTATCCGGACAGGCAGGTGATCGCCGTCTGCGGAGATGGCGGGTTTGCGATGACGATGAGCGATTTTCTTACCGCGGTCAAGTACAAGCTTCCGATCATCGTCGTGGTGTTAAACAACCACAAGATCGCAATGATCAAGTTTGAGCAGGAGGTCATGGGCAACCTCGAATACGCCACCGATCTGCACAACCCCGACTTCGCCAAGTACGCCGACATCTGCGGCGGGGTCGGCATCCGGGTAGAATATCCGGATCAGATACTCCCTGCGCTGCAGCAGGCTGTCACCCTTGGCAAACCGTGTATCGTCGATGTTGTCGTCGACGCCAACGAAGCGCCAATGCCGGCAAAGGTGACCTTTGGGCAGGCGGCAGGGTATGCCCGACACTTGTTAAAAGAGTTGTTCGAGGAAGGAAAAGTAAAAATGCCTCCCCTCTAAGAAAAACTCCCCCGCACCCAACTGCACGGTTGGATGCGGGGGAACCCACCTACACCGGTCAAAAGAAGCCGCTTCTACTCTTGATAAGCCAATTCGTACAGCGTGCCGATCAGGGATTTTAACCCCTCAGCCAGATCGCGAGGTTCGGTGAATTCAGCAGGATTGTGGCTCACTCCGTCACGGCTGGGAACAAAAATCATCGCTGTCGGAATGTAAGGGGCCAAAATTTGCGAATCGTGTCCGGCTCCACTGTGCATCAGCTTGTAATTCAGCCCTTGCTGTTCGCATTGTCTCCTGATGACCTCCACGATTCTGGCGTCCATCGGGACTGGACAGGCGTCCATCCACTTGTCAACGGCAAGTCCCACCTCTCTTTCGTCAGCGATTGCCTGAAGCGAGTCCGTGATCTCTGCGCAAAACCGGGCAAGCGCTTCTTTGTCTGGGTGACGGATGTCCAGCGTAAACAGAGCGTGGCCGGGAACGACATTGGCAACACTCGGTTTCACTTCTATCTTGCCGATCGTCGCCACCAGCGGATCGCCGTAATCAAGGGCCCGCCTGTAAATGTCCAAAATCATCAGACTGGCGGCATGCAACGCGTCACGACGATAGCCCATTGGCGTCGTTCCGGCGTGGTTCGCCTGCCCGCTTACTTCTACCTTGTATCTGCACTGGCCGACAATGCCGGTGACAACGCCGATCGACCTCTTCTCCTTCTCCAGCACACTTCCCTGTTCGACATGAACCTCGACGAACGCCTTGATATCCCGGCGCATGCCCGCTGACTCGCGGGGGAAATCAAAGCCGCATGTTTTCATCGCCGAAGCGAAACACGCGCCGTCAAAGCCGGTTATCCCCTCGACCTCCTCGCGCTTTGCCGTGCCGACGATGTTCTTGGCTCCCCAAAAGGTGTAAGGAAACCTGCTTCCTTCCTCTTCCGCAATAGAGACGACCTGCAGATTGCGCAAGGGCTCACCGTACTTTTCTTTCAGGTATTTGACAGCCATGAGAGCGGCGATAATGCCGTACTGTCCGTCGTACAAGCCTCCGTTGCACACGGTATCTACATGCGAACCAGTCAACACCGTCTCGTTCCCATACCTGCTGCCTCTAAGGCCGCCGAACAGGTTGCCTATTTCATCAAAATACGTGTCGAATCCTTCCTGTATCATCCAGCTCTCTAATGCCTTTTGGGCATCAAGCCATTCCTTGGTATAGAGGAGTCGGGTGACGCCTCCTTCCGGGTCCCTTCCGTAAGCCCCGAGCCACTCCAGCATTTGCACGATCTCTTTCTCTAAATCCACCATCCTCTTGTTCCTTTCCTCGATTGATTGTCGTACTCGCATCCAGTAGCGATCATCTCAGTACAGTGGTTGTATTGTATTCAAGGGTAAACGCTTTTTTCCCGGGAGTCATTGACAGCAGAGGATAAAACTCCTGGCCATTCTTTATCCATGGAAGGAAAAAAGACGGGACATTCACCCGTCTTCACACCAATTTTATACAGAATATTCAGAATAGATTTAGCGGATTTTTCCTGTTTTATCTAGCAAGTACAAAATTTTCAACCCCACACGCACAGCGAACATCTCTTCCGGATCGTCAAAATCCATTCCCGTCATTTCTTTTATGCGCTCCAGGCGGTACATCACGGTTTTGTAGTGAACAAACAGCTCTAGGGAAGCTTTGGTCGCGTTTTGATTGTGCTGGAGAAAAACCTCAAGCGTACGCAGCAGTTCATGCTTCATCGCATTTTTGCTTTCGGCCAACTTGTTTAACGAAGGCGGGATAAAAGCTGCCAGAGCCGCAGGATCGGGGAACTGGCATAAAATGCGGTACAAGCCTAACTCCGAATAAGCGGTGACCGATTCGCAGCCGTGCAGTGTGCCACCCAGCTCCAGCGCATGCTGGGCCTGCACGTAGCTGTCCGCGATCTCCAGCGCCGACTCCGCTATGTTGCCAATTCCAACCTGCACGACTGAATGCGGTGCCTTGCGCTTTACACATTTCCGGATATCTCTGGCTTTCTCCTTGACCGGCGACAACCAGCCCCTCGCTTTCCTTTCGCAATCGTCTGCCGGCAAAAGAACGATGATGGTGTCACTGCGGCTGCGCATAATGCCCTCCGGAAAACGGTCGCGGATCGCATCCTGCAGGTACGTGCTGGTTTTGCTGAGATATCGGTGAGAGTCCCCCGGCTTGGGCAGTTCGCGGTCACTGCTGAACAATTTCTCTTCATTAATCTGAAACAGCATCACGGCATAGGCTCGTTTCAAATCCCATCCGATCATCTCCGCCCGCTGGTAAATCAATTCCGCGTTCTGGACCTTGCCCGCAAGCAGGTCGTCTATAATGTCATTCTCGAATTTCCGTACAACCTCCGAAACGGCGAACTGCTTAACCAGTTCCAGGGACAAGGCCGTAGCTGCGCTTTCAATCGCAATGAAGTCGAGCTCTTCCAGAGGCTTATTCACTTCCGATACGACGAGATATGCTTTGATGTGATTAACGGTATGGATCGGAACCACCACCTGTTCCAGTTCCTCTGTCCTTCCAGCCGCACTCGCGGATTGAATCTTGACCCAGTAATAGGGAAACTTGGTATCCACCGCCTTCTCCCGAGCTTCGTTCCGTACTTTTTCTCCTACCGGCTCCGTATATCCGGAACTGGCGGAAATGCACGTCCGATGGCGGTCATAGACGGCGACCGGGTTTCCGATCAATTCCTCCAAGGTCGAAGCAATCGCCTCCAGCCCTGCATCATTCAGAGACAGCGCGGTGAACCGGTCATGGACCGTTCTGTAATAACTAAGCTTGACGACCTGGGTATTGAAGAGTTTTTGCATAACGGGGTAAAGCACGTCCACATAGGGGACGTCCTCCGGAATTTGAATGACAGGCAGGGAAATTCTCTCACCTGTTTCAATGATCGTATGCGGAATGCTTGTGACAAACCGCTGATGCTTGATCAGAATTGCGCTCACCTTCTTCTCGCCGAGGCGAAGAACAAAATTTCGATTCTCATCATCGGTGAACGAGCGGATCGCATACAAGCTCGTCAACAGCATTTCTCCGCCCCTCAGCCAATCGGCGATGTCGGGAGCTTCCATGATCGTAATGCCCTTGACGACATTCGCCAGCCCTGCGGTTCCCGCAACCACAACCGCATGACGCAGCCGTTCCATCCGGAGCAGATGCTCCACCCTTACTTCCATCACATTCGCCTCCTTCTATTCAGTGACTGCGCAAGTCATGTTTCACACAAAGGGATGATAAGATATGGTAAACCCGTGAATCTCCTTCGTCAATCCTGCATGGCGCTGCACATTCCCCGCCTTCCTGGTGCGATCGGACTCCTTTTATAAGTCTATAGCTGATTTTGCATAAAATCGGGATGCGAATATTATCCATCTTAGCCAATGACATCCCATTTGAAAGTGATTACGCTTTTTGTAAGCGTTAACAGGGATCCAGAAACAAGGATAAAAAGGAGTTGGTCACGAAATGTCAGTACATTTGGAAGATTCCATCCAATCCGAGTCGCTGCCCCACCAGCCGGCGGCCCTGGATGAATCGCTGAAGCCGAAAACGGAGGGCGGCAGGACGGTAGGCCCGATATCCTATTTTTTTATGTGGCTTGGAGATGGCGTGAATCTGGGCAACATGACGCTCGGTGCCAGCATGGTGGTAGCGGGAACTGCAACGCTAAACCTCATCCAGACATTCGCCGCCGCGATTATCGCCATTGGCATCATCTCCGTTGTGTTTGCGCTCAATGACCGTCTTGGTTACAGAACGGGAATACCGTACGTCGTCCAGCTCAGAATGTCCTTCGGATTCAAGGGCTCTGTCGTATCGTCGCTGATGCGAGGCATCCCGGCCATCATCTGGTACGGCTTTCAAAGCTGGATCGGCGGCACAGCCCTCAATGAAATTGCCAAAGTCGCAACGGGCGGTTCCTTTGACAGTGTGGCCACTTGCTTTGTCGTGCTGCAGCTGGTGCAAATCGCCCTTTCGTTGTACGGCTTCCACGCCATCAAGTGGGTCGAGATCCTTGCTTCTGTTGTCATTATATTGGCGCTTGTCTACGTATTTGGCGTTCTTCTGACATCCCACGGAGCCGCGATCACCGAAAACTGGGTGAATGCGAAAGGTACCTGGGGGCTTCCGTTCTTCGGATTCATCGTGATGTTTTTAGGCAATTATGCGGCGATCTTCTTGAGCGCAGCCGATTATTCAAGAGAACTGAAATCGGGTGTGAGCGATGCAAAACGCGGGTTTTTGTACTTTTCACCTATCTTCTTGGCGTACGGATTCGTCCTGACGATCGGTGCCATGCTTGCTTCTGCTACCGGGATATCCAACCCGGTAAAGGCATTCGCGATCGTGGTGGACAATGCATATATCACGGTAGGCGTATCTGCCTTTATCGTCATCGGTGCGATCGCCGTAAACATGGTTGCCAATATTGTTCCGCCGGCCTACGTCATTACCTTGCTTACAAAACTGAAGTATAAGCCTGCGGTGACGATAACCGGATTGCTCGCGATCGGCTCTTTCCCCTGGGTGCTCGTGCAAGATTCTTCAGCGCAAGGGCTTGGCTTGTTCATCCTGATCTACTCCGCCTTCTTAGGCCCAATCATCTCCATTTTGCTGGTTGAGTACTATCTTTTAAGAAAACAACAAGTGAATATCGCCGAGCTGTACAGAGAAGACGGCCCTTTCGCCGGATATAATCCGTGCGCGCTGCTCGCGATGTTCATCGGTGCCGGTGCGGCGTTTATCGTCGTGGAGCTGGCTTGGCTTGTCGGCGTATTCGTCGCTGGCATTGCCTATTACCTGCTGATGAAGTATGCATGGAAAGATTCTCCCTTCAAAAAGGGGACGATATTTGACCAATCGATGTGAACAAGGAGCGAGAATATGAGATACGATCTGATTGTCAAAAGCGGCAAAGTCGTCTTCGGCGACGAGGTCAGAGTCGCAGATATAGCTATAAGCGGCGGAGTGATCTCCGCCATTGCGGAATCCATCGACGAGCCTGCCAGGCAGATCGTCAATGCGGAAGGCCAATATGTCATGCCCGGCATGATTGACACCCATGTGCATATATGCGAGCCCGGACGTACCGAATGGGAAGGCTTCCTCAGCGGAACCAAGGCTCTCGCAGCGGGCGGTACGACCTCTTACGTCGATATGCCGCTGAATGCGCTGCCAGCGACCGTCGATAAGGCAGCGCTTCATCTCAAAATTCAGGCAGCAAAAGGCAAAAACTATGTCGACTACGCCCTGTATGGCGGCCTTGTCCCCGGAAACCTGGGCAAATTGGCAGAGTTGGCCGAGGAAGGCGTCGTCGCCTTCAAGTGCTTCATGTCTACCTGCGGGTCCGATATTCCAAACGATTTCAAGAATGTAGACAACTACACGCTTTACAACGGGATGAAAAAACTGGCTGAGCTAGGGGCCATCCTCTCCATCCATGCCGAGGATGCCAACCTGACAGACCGCCTCGGCGAAGAAATGGTGAAACAAGGCAAGACCACTGCCGCCGACTACGTGAACTCACGCCCCGTATTCGCCGAGGTCGAAGCCGTTAAACGAGCGCTTTACTTCGGAAAAAAAACGGGCTGCAAGCTGCACTTTGTTCACATCAGCTCAGCTGAAGCGGTTGAAGAAATCGTGAAAGCTCGCGAGGAGGGTCAGGATGTTACGCTGGAATCATGTCCTCACTACTTTACGATGACAACGGACGATTTTGAGCGAATCGGGCCGGTTGCCAAATGCGCTCCCCCGCTCCGCAGCGATGAAGAGCAAGCCAAGCTGTGGGATACATTGCTTGAAGGCAAGATCGACATGCTGACCTCTGATCATTCCCCCTGTCCCCCTGAGATGAAGCACAGCTCGTCAAACAACATCTTTGAAGTATGGGGCGGCATTACCGGCTGTCAAAACAATGTTGATCTGATGTTCGACGAAGCCGTTCGGAAGCGCGGTCTCCCCGTAACCGATTTCGTGCGGATGATCGCTGCCAATCCAGCCAAGCGCTTTGGCCTCTCGCAAAAAGGAGAGATCGCCGTGTCCAAGGATGCAGATCTCATTCTCGTAGACGACACCCAGTCCTATGCCGTCGCGAAGGAAGATTTGTATTATCGTCATCAGCACAGCCCCTATATTGGAAGAACCATCCATTGCCGAGTCACCAAAACTTTTGTGCGCGGCCATCTTGTCTTCGATCTCTATCAAGGTATCGTCGGCAAGCCGATCGGCCAATGGATCACCAACAACAAAGCCGTATCTGCCAGAAAATTATGACCAATCGAAAGGAGACAGGCAATGCGTCATCACGATCTGATTATCCGAAATGGCACCATTGTAACGGCAGAGTTTACCGCCCAAGCGGACATCGGGATTCAGGGCGGGAAGATAAACGAAGTGGCGATCGGCAAGCGGCTTGAATCTAGAGCCCCGAGTGAAATCAACGCGACAGGATTGCACGTATTTCCCGGTTTGATCGATACACATGTTCATTTTAACGAACCGGGACGCACACAATGGGAGGGTCTTGAGACCGGAAGCAGGAGCCTGGCGGCCGGCGGTGTCACTTCGTTCTTTGACATGCCGCTGAACAATACTCCGCCGACGGTCACGAAAGAAAATCTGGATCTGAAGCGGGTGCTTGCCGAACAAAAGTCCATCGTCAACCCTTATTACTGGGGAGGCCTGGTACCGGAGCATATCGGGAATCTGAAAGAATTGCACGAAGCCGGTGTCATCGGCTTCAAAGCATTTATGTCCCCCAGCGGTATTGCCGACTTTCAACATGTTGACGATGTCAGCCTCTTTACAGGCATGGTAGAAATCGCTTCCCTCAACTCCTTGCTGGCCGTTCACGCGGAGAGCACCGTCATCTGCGATCAGTTGGCCGCGGACAAACGCAGCCGGAACCAAACTTCGGCCAGAGACTTTGCAGATTCCAGGCCGATCCTGTCGGAAATCGAAGCGGTTCACAGGGTAATCTCCTATGCGGAAGCAACCGGCTGCAGAGTCCACGTCGTTCACGCGAGCAGCCGGAAGGTGGTAGAGGTCATCCAGGATGCCAAGGAGCGGGGAGTTGATGTATCCGTCGAAACCTGCCCCCACTACTTGTCGCTGACAGTCGCCGATCTGGAACGCATGGGCGGCATCGCCAAATGCTGCCCGCCGCTCAGGGACGAGCGGGAAGTCGAACAATTGTGGGCTGCTGTCGTCAACGGCCAAATCGACATCATCGCCTCCGACCACTCCCCTGCCCCGCCTTCGATGAAGGAAGTGAAGAATGGCGATTACTTTACAGCCTGGGGCGGCATTTCGGGCGCTCAGTCGACACTCAATATCATGCTGACAGAAGGACACTTCAAACGCGGCTTGCCGCTGGAGCAAATCGTCGTTTTGACGTCTGCCAATCCCGCCAAGCTGTTTGGCCTTTATCCGCAAAAGGGAACCATTGCCGCAGGCAGCGATGCCGATCTGGCTATTGTCAACCTGAAGGAAAGCTTTGAACTGAGGCGGGAAGACCTGTTCTATCGCCACAAGCAGTCGCCGTACGTCGGCAGAACGTTCCAAGGAAAAGTCGTGACGACGATCGTGAACGGGAGTGTCGTCTTCCAGAACGACAGCATATTGATATAAGCTTTTCGTTGACCGTGAAGAAGGACCTGGCGGCTGTCACTGCCGGGTCCTTCTTTTGTGTCGGCACTTCAAGTATCCTTATGCGGGTTTCTTCAACAGATCGTACAGAGTCAGGGCAACGATTTTGGTCGCTTTGATCAAATCGTCGACTCTTACATGTTCGTCTGCACGGTGGCCATTGGCTTCTTCAAGCGTCCGCGGACCAGCGCCAAACATGACGACAGGAATGCCGGCTTCGGCAAACAGTCTGGCGTCCGCGTACAGCGGTACCCCGTGGATCTCCGGCTCGCCTTCCATGACTTCCTTCCAGTTAGCGCAAAGTGTCCGCACAAGCAGTGAATCTTCCGGAACAGGGCCGTAGCTGTTGGCCAGGAGAATGCGTTCAATCTCCACGGTTATGCCCGGGTAACTGCCGGCCGCATTCTCGACCAATTGGCGAATCTCTGCTTCCACCTGTTCCCCGTTCTCCTCCGGAATCAGCCTGCGGTCTAGGCGGATGACGCATTGGTCGGGAACGACGTTCGTGTTAATCCCGCCTGAGATCAAGCCTACGACCAGGGAGGGCGACTTTATTCCTGCCACCTGTGAACGAACCTGACCAAGCGTCCGGCGGTATCCGTACAGCGCCTGCAGAACACCGGTCATCGCTTCCAGCGCGTCGTGTCCTGTCTCGGGGAGGGCGGCATGGGCAGACTTGCCTTTGACCCGGATTTCCAGATGCAAGCAGCCGTTATGTGCGTTTACGATTGAATGCGTGAAGCCTGCCGCTATGGCAAGATCAGGACGGATATAGCCATTATCCAGCAGCCACTTGGGACCGACCAGCCCTCCCGCCTCTTCGTCAAAGGTAAACGCCAGCGACACTTTGCCGCTCAACTGATCGGCGTATTTGCGCAGCGCCATGACGGCAAAGGTATACGTACCGATATCCGACTTCGATACGGCGGCACCCCGACCGTAGAGCTTGCCGTCGACAATTTCGCCGCCGTACGGATCATGCGTCCATCCGAGGCCCGGCGCAACGACATCCCCGTGAGCGTTAAGCGCGATATCGACACCCGCTCCGCTGCCGAACACAGTCGTCGACAGCACGTTGGACACTTTAAGCATGCCGTTCGCCTTCACTTCTTCCTCTGCCACTTCCAAAAGTGCCGTGTCATGAAATTGCAATTCCCTTAATTTTCGTTCAATAAAGTCCGCGATCGCCAAGCAATCGCCCGGCGGATTATCCGATGGAATCGCCACCAGTTCCTGAACAAATTGGACAAGCCGCTCCTGCTCGGAATCGATCCATTCGAGAATCTCCTGTTTTGCCTGATCATCGACCAATCTCAACCCTCATCACCCTTTTCGATATTTTTTGTAAAGTGCTTCCACCTGTTGAAGCTGAATGGCCCGTCAGCTAATTTTTACTCCCGGCACTATACAGCTATTCCCGGTATCCGAGTCTCGCCGAGATCTTTTTGCCAATCGAGATCATGACATCCTTTAATTGGTCGAACTTCTCCATCGTCATTCTGGTTGTCGGTCCGGAGACACTGACGGCGGCGGCCACTTTGCCTGTTCGATCAAAAATCGGAGCGGAAATGCAGGAGATGCTAAGTTCGTTCTCCTCCAAATCCAGCGCGTACCCTTGGGTTCTAATCTGGTTTAACTGTTGGTACAGCGTTTCCTTATCCGTAATGGTATAAATGGTATGCGGCTCCAGGGCGTGGTCTTCGAGAATTTTTGACACTTCGGAAGGCGGCAGATAGGCCAGAATGACTTTACCGACAGAGGTGCAATGCATCGGGGCTCTTGATCCGACCTTCGAATGCATGCGAAGCGTTTCATTGCCTTCCAGCTTCTCGATATACACAACCTCGCCCCGGTCATACACGACAAGGTGAATCACCTCATTGGTAAACTGTGACAATTCTTCCAAGTACATCTTCGCCTCTGTGCGCAAATCAATCGAATCCAGCAGACTCGAGCTCAGCTCCAGCACCTTGTAGCCCAGCTTGTATCGCTCTGTTCCGGCATCCTGCTCGACATAACCATGCTTGACGAAGGTAGACAGCATCCGGTAGACGGACGTCTTATTCAAATCCATCTCTTTGGATATTTCCGTTACGCCGCATCCCTCTCGCTTAGAAGCCAGAATATCCAGAATTTTCAAGGCGCGATCGACCGATTGTACGATGTTATCGTTTGCCATATGTGAGACACCTCAGCGTTTCTATTAGTTGAGATTGACAAGTATCCATCATCTTACTATATCCCACATTGGCAAAAATTCCAACTTTACAGCTTCTTCCACGCCTGCATCAAGGTGCGCTTGGATTGGGCCACGACAATATCCGGCGATTCGTCTCCGACTGGCTTCACTTCGAAAGCGACGACGTTGGAGGAGCCTTCCCCGATGTAGCCGATGTCCAGCAGCACCTTCAAATATTCGACCAGCTCGTCAATGTCATTCTCGCCGCCCGGGTAGCCAAAACGCGGGTGTGTATCGCCAAAGGCGGGATCAGAGGGATCTTTCACGCAGCAATTGCCGATATGGGCGTGATTCATGTAATCCCTGGCCGTGAACAGCGCATCGCGGGAACTTTCGCGCTGCATCGGCAGATGGCTGAGGTCAAGCATCAGGCCAAAGGTCGGATCGTTTTTTCTTACTTCCTGCGCTACCTCAACCGCCAAACGGTTCGGACCGATCAGGCATTTCTTGTCTGTTTCGTCGTCGAACGTCTCCAGGGAGAGCACCAGATCGCCCTTGCTTCTCGCATAGCGGGCAAGCTCGTTCAAGGAGTCGACCAGAAGCTGGACAGCCTTCTCTTCGTTTTGGGACGGTTTGGGTCCGCTGAGCAATCCGAGCTTGCCTGCGTTCATTTCATACGCCTGATCGATCGCCCCCTTGACCAGTTCAATCGCAGACCGGCGCTTCTCTTCGTCGAAGGAATTCAAATCGCCCTTGTTTCGAAGCAGCACAGGTTGCGCTCCAAAGCCGACCGTCATCCGGCCGGATTCCAGCATCCGGGCTGCCAGCTTCCGCTGCTTCGGATCATTCACCTGGGTAATCTCAATGGCGGAGAAAAAATCATCGGTGATGATTTTGTGAATGGTTTCTGCGATAGGGCCGTCTCCGGCCATCGTCTGCGGATAAGCCATAAAATGAACAATCCCAATTTGCATGTAATCGTGAATAGTGCCTCTCATCGTGTAAGGACGCTCCTTTGTTACCCTGTCCTTCCCGCTGAAGGGGGACAGTATTTAGTCTGGGGGTGGGACCTGACTGCCTAATGGATCGAATAGTCTACCGTAGAAAGTCTGCCGTTGAAGGAGAAGCCGCAAACGGCTTCCGGATCCACAACAACCTCGATCAGGTACGGTTTGTTGAGGGAAAAACCGCGCTCAAGCGCCGGTTTGATGTCCTTCCAGTCGGTGACCAGTTCTCCGCGAACGCCCATCCCTTCGGCTGTTTTTACAAAGTCGATGCCTCGCTCGTCATTGTTGCAAAGCTCGTTTTTGTAGATCAGGTCAGTAGAGATGCGGCGCTCGTCATACCACCAGTTTTGCTGCTGGCGAATCAAGCCGTACAAGGAGTTGTTCAGGACGAACACGATGATCGGAATGTTGTATTTTGCCGCTGTCGCAAGATCCTGCAGCGACATGCCCAAGCTTCCGTCTCCGACGATATTGACGCTTTGGCGTTCCGGGAATGCCAGCTTCGCCGCCATGGCAGCTCCCAGGCCCCAGCCCATCGTCCCCGCCCCGCCCGTGATCAGATAGGTGCGCGGCTCATACACCTCGAACAATTGGCATGACCAGATTTGGCTGATCCCGCAATCGTGGCTCACGAAGGCATCGCGCTCCAAATACTCGCGAAGCTCTCGCAAAGCGCGCTGCGGTTTGATCGGGACCGAATCAAAATCCGTTTTGCGGGCAAGCCGATGGCGCTCCTCCGTCAAGTCAAGCGGTTTGATTTCCAGAGCATTGGCAGTAGCCACCTCCTGGTTGAGCGCTTTTACGGTATCCGTCAGCTTTCTCATGAACGATTTGACGTCCGCCACGACACCGTGCTCCGTCTCGAGATATTTGCCGATTTGTTTTTTGTCCAGATTGACGTGTACGATTTTCGTATTGTGCTTGAACTCTTCAAAATTGCCGATGCTGCGATCGCCGAAGCGTCCGCCGAGGTTAATCACGAGATCCGCTTCAAGTACTGTCTTGTTGCCAAGCGGCGTGTTCAGCATCGTACCCATGCGTCCGGCGAACAGGGGATGGTCGTTGGGAAACGTATCGATCCCCATCACGGAGGTTACAACCGGGATTTGCAGTGTTTCCGCAAGCTCCTTCAGTTCGGCATGGGCATCGGCCAGGTTGACGCCGCCGCCGGAGATAAGAACCGGTTTCTTCGCTTCGCGAAGCATCTCGATCGTGATGGCGATATCTTCGTCGGCAGCCTGGGGAAGCTCGGCAGAGACGCTGGTCAATTCGTCCAGATCGACTTCCACTACCGTTTTTTGGACATCGACGCACAAGTCGACAAGTACCGGACCCATCTTCCCGGTCGTAGCCGTTTCCCACGCTTCATGGAACTTTTCCAACGCCGTCTGTGCATCGTTGATCAGATATGCGCCCTTCGTAACCGGCCTTGCGATTTCTGTGATGGCAACCTCCTGGAAAGACTGTGTGCCTACCAGGTGAGAAGCCACCTGACCGGTGAAGGCGATCATCGGGATAGAGTCCATATAGGCTCCGTACAAGCCTGTGATCATGTTCGTCCCCCCTGGTCCGGAAGTCGCCGCACAAACTCCCACTTTTCGCGTTACCCGGGAATAGGCATCCGCCATGAAAGCTCCTGTCTGCTCATGCCGGACGACAAATGCCCGGATATCCGTCAATTCGCGGATGGCGTCGTACAGAGGCAAAATCGCTACGCCCGGTACGCCGTAGATGTGCGCTACGCCCTTCTTCTGCAAGTAGAGCGCGATCGCTTCGGCAACTTGCAGCTTTTGCTTTGCCATTGTCGTCATTCCTCCTTTGATTGGTTCTTCTTGTTCACACGATTGTTCGTGCCGATCAGATCGGCAAACGTATGCGGTCCGCCTGCATTGCCGGGAAAAACGATGTCAAATCTCCCCTTGGATGCTCTCCTCAACCGTTTGGATGATATTGGCAGCCCTGAGGCCAAACCAATCCAGCAATTCATCCATTTTGCCGGATACGCCGAAGCGATCCCGCGTGCCAACGCGGCGCAGTCTGGTGGGCCGGTGTTCTGCCAGGACCTCCGCGACAGCACTGCCCAGACCGCCGATAATGGAGTGCTCCTCAGCCGTTACAACCAGTTTCGTCTTGTCCGCCGATCCTACGACAGCTTCTACGTCAATCGGTTTAATCGTATGGAAGTGAATCACCTCGGCGCTGATGCCTCGCTTCTTCAGCTCTTCTGCTGCAGGCAACACTTCGCTCAGCATCATGCCTGTGCTGAAGATCGAGACGTCACTGCCTTCGCGATAGCGGATCGCCTTGCCGATCTGGAACGGGTCCCCGGCTCCCGTCACGATTGGCACAGGCAGCTTGCCGACCCGCAAATAAACGGGACCCTGGCAGTTGTACGCGGCTTCCACCGCTTTCTCCATTTCGACTGTGTCGGCGGGAACGATCACGGTCATTCGCGGCAAGCTTCTCATCAGCGAAATATCCTCCAGCGGCAGATGCGTCGCCCCCTCCTGGGCAGCCGATGTGCCTGCGTTATGCCCGACGATCTTCACGTTGTTGTTGGCATAGCAGACAGAAATCCGCATCTGGTCGAAAGCGCGACCCGTCAAGAAATTGGCGTATGCATTGGCAAACGGCGTCTTGCCTCCCAGTGCCAATCCGGCTGCCGTTCCGACCAAATCACACTCGGAAATCCCGACGTTGAAGAAGCGGTCGGAAAACCTCTCCCTGAACAGATTGGTCATGTTCGATTTGGCGCAGTCCGCATCCAGAACAACGAGGTCTTGATGCCGCTCGCCTAACCGGATCAATGCTTGGCTGTATCCTTCGCGCGGGGCCTTTCGTGCAGCTGCTGCGATCGTCATCTACACCAACTCCTTCAAAGCGAATTCCAGTTCCTCCCGATTCGGAGCCAAGCCATGCCACTTATGCGTATTTTCCATATAAGAAATGCCTTTTCCCTTGACCGTGTTGGCCAGAATCGCCGTCGGCCTTCCTTTCGTCGCTTTCGCCTCGCGGAGGGCATCGTCGACTTCATTGAGGTTATGCCCGTCGATTTCCACCACATGCCAGCCGAATGACCTCCATTTGTCCGCCAGGTTGCCGACGCCTTTGACGTTTTCGACGTAATCGTCGAGCTGGATTTTATTCCAGTCGATGATGGCGCATACGTTGTCCAGACGGTAATGCGATGCTGTCATTGCCGCTTCCCAAACCTGTCCTTCCTGAAGCTCCCCATCCCCGATCATCACATAGGCCCGCTGGGTGGTCCCATTCAGCTTTGCTGCCAATGCGGCTCCGTTGGCTACCGACAGCCCCTGGCCGAGCGAGCCGGAGGAGATGTCTACTCCCGGACACTTCTCACTGCATGGGTGTCCGTGCAGACGGCCGTCAACCTGGCGGAACGTCAGCAGCTCCTCCGCCGGAAAAAATCCTCTCTCCGCCAATACGGAATAGTAAACCGGCGTACAATGCCCTTTCGACAGGAAGAAGTAGTCGCGGCCCTGCCATTTCGGGTTTTGCGGATCGACATTCATGTGCTCGAAGAACAGAACGGTCAAGATTTCGGCTGCCGACAAGGACCCTCCCGGATGACCGCTGCCCGCCTGATGGGTCATCCTGACGATGTGCCGGCGGATCGTCTTGGTCAGCTCGCCATAACGGGCCAGCTGTTCCGTTTGAAGTGCCATAGAATCCTCCCTCATTTGTTTGTTTCTTATTACGAAACAACGTTTCTAATTAGGTGTAAAAAAGAAGCAGCCCGACGGCTTTACATCTATCCTCCTTATTGTTTCTTATTAAGAAACGATATTTCTTATTTATTCTATATACTACCAGCTTATAACAAGAAACTCAATGTGTTTTTCGCACTAATTTTAGTTTTCTGATTTCTTTGCTCCCAGGTAAAGCCGATCATGCCAATCAAAAAGTCCCCGCCACCTGCTGTACAGCTGGTGACGGGGATCCGTTTAGACCATTAATCGGCAAGCAGTTGTTTTACCTGCTGCAGATCGGTAAGCGGAGCGCTGCAGGTAAAGTTTTCGCACACGTAGACAGCGGTTTTGCCGGCCTGCATCGTCTTCTCCTGGATCGCCGGGGCGATGTCTGCCAAGGTGTCGTTGTCGTTCGGGTCGTGGCAGGCGATCACGGCCAGTGGCTGGTAGCTGTCCCGCAAGGCAGCGCGAAGCTGCTTCACTTCTTCCGACCCGTGCTCTCCGGCGATCACGATCTCCCTTACCGGACCAGTGGCAAGCTGCAAAGCCATCAAGGAAAAGCTGTATCCTGGCGGATACTGCTCGATGCTTCCGGCGAATGCCTGCAGTAGCTGCTCGGCCCGCTCCTGATACTCCGTGCGGCCGGTCAGGTGGAATAGACGAAGCAGATTATACGCAGCGACACTGTTTCCCGACGGTGTGGCCCCGTCATAGATCTCCTTCGGCCGGGCGATGAGTGTTTCTCCATCGCTGCCGTAAAAGAACAGTCCGCCCGCTTGCGCATCCCAAAACAGCCGGAGCAGGTCGTCTGTCAATCGGACCGCATCCTGCAGATGCCGGGAATCCAGGGTGGCCTCGTACAGTTCCAACAGCCCCCAAACGAGAAACGCGTAATCGTCTGCGTAGCCAAGATGAGCCGCCTCGCCATCACGGTAACGAGCGAGCAACCGCCCATCCTGGCGGCTGAGCTTGCCCTGCACGAACTGGACCGCCCGCGCCGCCGCCTGCTCGTACTTGTCTTCTCCCAGCACCTGAGCTGCTTTGGCCAGGGCGGCAATCATCAGACCGTTCCATGCCGTCAGGATTTTATCGTCCTTGCCCGGATGAACGCGCTGTTCCCGAGCCGCGAACAGCCGTTCACGCGCGTCTGCCAAGAGCTGCCGCAGCTCCGGTTCGCCTTTGCCCAGCCGTTTTGCCGTCTCCGCAAAAGAATGCCGAATCAGATTGGGGATGCTGCTCCCTTCAAAATTGCCCGATTCCGTGATGTCGTAGGCAGCACAGTACAGCTCCCCGACCTCGCTGCCCAGCACATTGCGGATCTCTTCGGGAGTCCAGACGTAAAATTTGCCCTCTTCTCCCTCCGAATCGGCATCCTCCGCCGAGTAAAAACCGCCTTCCGGATCGGTCATGTCGCGCAGAACATACGTAAAGATCTCCCTCGCCACTTGGGCGTACAGCGGCCGCTTCGTCGCCTGGTAGGCTTCCAGATAGGTATAGGCCAACAGCGCATTGTCGTACAGCATCTTTTCAAAATGGGGAACGAGCCACTCCCGGTCGACCGAATAACGGGAAAATCCGTACCCCACGTGGTCGTAAATCCCGCCACGGTGCATGGCGGTAAGCGTCTGTTCCACCATCGCCAGGGCCTGTTCTTCGCCGGTCAGTTTCCAGTGGCGCAGCAAAAACAGGAGGTTGTGCGGCGTAGGGAACTTCGGCGCGTCGCCGAACCCGCCATCGCGGTGTTCAAACTGTTGGCGAAACAGCTGGTAGGCATGGGCCATCGTATCTTCCGTGAGTTCCCCATCGGCGTCCCCCGTCAGGTGCCCAGAGACTGCCTCTGTGATCCGCTCAACGATATGGGCTATTCGCTCCGGTTCTTTCTCCCAGAGCTCCGCTGCCTGATGCAGGATATCCATCAAGCCGGGTCTGCCCCACTTCGAGGCCTTGGGGAAATACGTTCCGGCGAAGAACGGCTGCTTCTGTGGCGTCATGATGATCGTCATCGGCCAGCCGCCATGTCCGGTCATCGCCTGACACACCGCCATGTAAATGTGGTCAATGTCCGGGCGTTCTTCGCGGTCTACTTTGATCGAGATGTAGTGCTGGTTTAGGAGGAATGCTACTTCTTCGTCTTCGAATGATTCGCGTTCCATGACGTGGCACCAGTGGCAGGTGGAGTAGCCGATAGATAGAAATATTGGCTTGTCTTCCTGTTTCGCTTTTTCAAAGGCTTCATCCGACCACGCATACCAATCGACTGGATTGTGGGCATGTTGTAATAAGTATGGTGATTTTTCCCGAATCAGACGGTTTGCATGTGTATGTTCTCTGCCCATATTGGAACCTCCTGCCAGTTTTCTATCCCTAAGTATACACAAAAATGCACGAGTATTTTCCTAATCTGGGCACCGTGATTTTTGTCGTGTGACTACCTCAATCATCAAAATGAACAAGGGGCTGCCAATGAAATGGAAGGGGATCAGGAAAACAATTCCGGACATTCGCAGCATTGATCGCCAATGCGTTTCCTCCGACCGCTCTCGCAGTTGACCTTTGGAAAATTTTCACGACGATGAATTGTTTTTTTCCAGCTCCCTTCACTCAGGCTTGCTCATAACTTATGAAGGGATGAAACAAGCAGTCGCGGTTAATGTCGGACATAATTTTCGTATTTTTCCCTCGCGGAATCGCAGTGGAGCATGGATAAACACAAGGAACCGATATTACCTGATCAGCAGAATATCCGATGTTTGGCAGTGAAAAGGAATGAGTCAGGTATTTCAGAGAGACATGGATAGGGGTGAAATTCTACAACTTTCCGATGAAGTAAAAAAAGCACTAACGGCTGAGGTTAGTGCGTTTGATCGAATACAGGGCTTACAGGATTATTATGCACCAATTTTATCCAAATGCATGTCTTCCGTGATCCTATTCTAACTCAGTTTCTGCCCGCAATTCGGACAGAAGTTGGCCCCTTCGTTTTTCGTGCCACAGTTTGGGCAGAAATTCGGCTTTTTCCCGCCAGCCGGTACTGAAGGAGCAGTAGTAGCATCCTCTGAAGGCTTTTGCGTTTGGCCGGCATTTATATTTTTCATCATTTCGTTGGCGATGTTCATCCCCATCATCATGCCTGCCATGTCTGAAGCGGCGCCGGCGCCTTTTACGTTGCCGGATGCCATACCGTCTGTCATCGCGACCTGCTGGTACTTTTGCAGATTGCCGATCATTTCGTAGGAGGCCGCCTGTGTAATCTTATCTTGAATTTCCTGCGGGTAATTGAAGCTCATCACGTGAAAACCTGTAATGGTCATGCCGATGTCCATCACTTGCATATCCAGATCTTCCCGAATGCCATTGGCAATATCCAGCGCATTTGCCTGCAGATTGAACATGTCCTTCCCTTCCTGGCTGATCCACTTCATGAGCAGCTGGTCCAGTACGGAAGTAATCCGGATTTTGACGTCCTCGACGAGATAGCTGTCTTTCACTCCGGCTACCTTGTCGATCAGCGTTACGTAATCGTTCACTTTAAAATTGAACGTGCCGTTCGCCCGAATGGGCAGGCCGCCCGGGAGTTGGGGAGTCGGGATCAGAACCGGACTCTGCGTCCCCCATTTGACGGTAAACTCCTTCGTATTGACGAATAAAACTTCCACCCGCATCCCGCTGTTAAAGCCAAATGTAAACCCCTTTAACGTGGATAAGAACGGAATGATCTCAGAGGCGATCTGGTACTCCCCTTCCTCCTCAAATATCCCCTCGATCTTGCCATTATGGATGAAAATCGCGTCTTGGCCGGAGCGGATGATTAACTTGCTGCCTTTTTTAATCTCCCGGTTGCTCCACTTCCAAAAAATCATATCGTCCCGAAACTCTTCCCATTCCACCACATTTGCAAATTGGTTTCCGAAAAACGACATTGTAAACCCATCCCTTCCGTTTAAAAAGATCCTCTGCTGCCGCTGTGCGAATGGCCGCCGCTGGTAGTCCCGCCGCCACCGCCCGAGCTGCTGTTCTTGTTTCTTTCAATCTTCTGTTTCGTTACCGTTGTGTGAAGATACTGATCTCGATGATCTAAAACCCCTGATGCAGCGGCGTCCTCGTAGGTGTGCCCATTGACTGTAACACGGCCACCGGATCGAATGGCCATCATGCCGACGACAATCCCTCCGATGAGCAATGAAACCGCCAATTGAAACCAACCGTTATAAAATAGGTTATCCGGGTTTATGCCTGGGCGGAAACCCATGTATTTGTCCGCGGTTTTCATATACGTTTCAAATGCAAGCATGTATTCGCCGCCGGTTAAATACGGGGTGATCTTGGTGCGGATCTTGTCAAGCCGCTCGTCATCGAGGTACGTCTTTGCTTTATAGAACCCGGCCAGATACACCTCTCTATTTTTCATGTCCAGCGTCAAAATAACTGCATTGCCATGGGGTTTATCGTATCCAAATGCGTGCTCGTCATAAAAATCTTCCGTCATTTTCTCCACATCGGCATTTGTAGTGTTTTGTGAAGTCAAAATGATCATGTCCGTTTCTTTTCGAGCACTGTATTCATTCGCCATCTCGTTCAAAAGATCATGCTCTTCCTGATTCAACAGGCCCGCTTCGTCATAAACCAACTGCTTCATTTCCGCTGCGGCAGCCTCACTCGCCTTCATTCCTAAGGGAAAGATGAGGGATACAGCGAAGCAGAGCAAGACCGCCAGGATCACACCGCTCCTATTCACCAAAATCCTCCCCCCATCATCCATGCGATCAGCTTTAGTGATAGGAAGGAGACGCCGGAAATGCCGGCAAACCAGCTTGCCACCCTCGCCTTGCTGATCGGAGGTTTGCCGACCACCTTGCCCGTCTGACCGTTCATGGCAAACGTATACTCCAATTTTCTGTAATCATAGTGCAGCACCCAGACTGGAAACAGCGTGTACTCCGTACGCTTGGATCGCGTATCGACGTGCTTGTTCGTATAATTCACCGTGGTATATTGTCCCATCGTAGACCGAATATACGAATCGATGTAATCGCTGATTTTTTCTTTCGCCCGCGGAAACAGCTCCTTGTCGTCGCAACTGTATTTTTCTGCGACGTAGCCGGCGAGATAGGCGGTTTTAAAGCTTTTTAGCTGATCGTAAGGAAACGGCTCCAATTTGTCCATCAGTCTGTCGTTCATTTTCTCCGAAGCATCGATGGGAACCTTGACAAAATTAAGGCGGATCTTCCGGTATACATCGAAATGCTGTGTTTCCGTAACCCGATAGTCCCCCTGCTCGTACGTTCTCACCCGCGTAGCGTGGGCCTGAACCTCAACCGCATTATCCAAATCATAGAGCCAGAAGGGGACGTACATCCCGGTTATCCCCTTGATCCGATCCGCCGTCATAAACCCTTTTGGCGTCAGGCGGCCATTCCTGCACCATTTCCGAAAAGCTTGCATCGCTTCTTCCTTGCTAATGGCAAAAGGGATGACCGACACCGGAGCCAGCTTCCCCGTCAACCGATCGCCAAGTACGACGACCGACCCGCAAAAACTGCAGGACGTTGCCGTCGTCTCAGCTTCGGTGATGATGACGGCTCCGCAGCTTTTACAATGGTACTCGATCGCCTCACCTTCTGAAAAAACGTTCTTCTCCAGAGGATCCGGCATCTGATCAATATTGTCATTTCTTCCGCAGCTATGACAGGATAGCATCCCTGTTTCACTGTCATAAACCATGTCGCTGCCGCAGTTCGGGCATTTGTAATCGATAATCTGCATGCGCTCACCTCTGTAGGAAAAAAACAGTTATTCCTTCTTTTTCATTTTTTCTTTGATCGCAGCCAACTCATCTTCGGCATTCGCGCTCGTACTTTTCTCAAATTGCGCGAACAACTCGTCAAAATCGTCCTTCGCTTCTGTCCGCAGCTCGGCAATCGCCATGGCTTCGTCATAGGCTCGGTTTACCTTCTCCTCCACAGCGTCGAACACAGCTTCTTTGCCGCCGCCAGACGAGCCGATGGAATTCAAGCTCTGCTGCGCCTTGGTCGCCGCTATCTTTCCCTTCAGCTTCGCACGCCGCTCCTCTAATTGTCCGATATCCGCTGCCAGCTTATCCTGGATTTGCTTCATGCTGGCGACGTTCGCAGAGGCTGCCTGATACGCGGCGTGCAGCTCAGCCTCTTTCTCTGCCAGCGCCGCTTTCTTGTCCAGGAACTTTCTGGCACTCTCGTCATCGCCGGCTTCCACGGCCTTCTCGGCATAACGCTGCAGCTTTCTGATCTCGGTCGTGCATTCATCCAGCGCTCTCTTCGCCCTTCTCTCCTCCGCCAGCATCGAGGCTGTTTCCGCTTTGACCTTGCCAAGATCGCTGTTCACGTTCCGCATGAAGTCGTCGATCGTCTTCTCCGGATCTTCGCTCTTATCTAGTAAAGCGTGAATATTGCTGGCCATCATCTCTCTAAACCTAGACAAGATTCCCATAAGGACCTCCCCGTAAAAATTAGCTCCTATAATAATACATCTATTAAGGGCAAAAGGATTCATTTTTTCAACTGTTCTCCCAGCTCAATGCCAGATATGTTCCGAATAACACTCGGATTCAATCAAAAAGCTCCTGCCTCCGACGGCAGAAGCTTCTTAACAAAAAGCCGATTCAACTCCCCCTTGCTTCGGTGAAGAGGGAGTCTTCTCGGCGAAATGATAAAATAATTCTAGCTGCGTTATCATCAAGTACCGCAAAAGGTTCGGTAGGGGCGGTTTGATGGTGCAGGCGGAGTGGCGTATTCAGCCTGTTCGGGTGAGTGGGCATAGGGGCTTGAAAGCACCTCGAGCAGCCGCTCCATCACGCTGTAGTCTCCATCTGTCACCGCGCTTTCCAGAGCCTCTTCCACCCGGTGGTTCCGCGGAATCACCGCCGGATTGCTTTTCCGCATCAACTGTTGTGAGGCGTCTTTCGATTCCTGCTGCCTGCCCCGTCTCTCCTGCCACCGCTCATGCCATTCGGCAAATTCCGGGCTGCCAAACAGGGCCGTATCCTCCGGAGCATCAAAGGTCAATGCCCGGAAGGTATTGGTATAGTCCACGCGGTACTTCTGCATCATCTCGAGGAGGTGTTCAATCAAGGCTTCATCCTCTGCCTCTTCGTTACCCAGTCCCAATTTCGCTCTCATTCCCGAGAGCCAATTCCGGTGATACAACTTGCCAAATTCGGAAAGGGCATCCTGGGCCAGCTCGACAGCCTGATCCTGATCGGCATGTAATAGCGGCAACAGGGCTTCGGCAAATCGCGCGAGGTTCCAGCCGGCAATATATGGCTGGTTGCCATAGGCATAGCGGCCTTGCATGTCGATGGAGCTAAATACCGTTGCCGGATCATAGACATCCATGAAAGCACAAGGTCCGTAATCAATGGTTTCCCCGCTGATGGCCATGTTGTCGGTGTTCATCACCCCGTGAATAAAGCCAACCAGCTGCCACCTGGCGATCAGTGCCGCCTGACGCTTGATCACTTCCTGAAGCAGCAAAAGATAGCGGTTTTCATCCGCACTTATATCTGGAAAATGGCGCTGCAAGGCATAGTCCGCCAAGACCTTAAGATCACTGGCAGTGCCCCAATTGGCAACGTACTGGAAGGTGCCGACACGCAGATGACTGGCAGCCACGCGGGTCAGAATGGCACCAGGCAAGTCGGTTTCGCGGAAGACTGGCTCACCGGTTGTCACCACTGCCAAGCTGCGGGTGGTTGCAATTCCAAGCGCATGCATGGCTTCACTGATGATGTATTCGCGCAGCATTGGTCCAAGTGCCGCCCGGCCATCGCCCCCGCGGGAATATGGCGTTCTGCCGGAACCCTTGAGTTGAATGTCGACCCGCTCACCCCGAGGAGTGATCTGCTCGCCGAGCAGCAGTGCCCGGCCGTCGCCCAACATGGTAAAATGCCCGAATTGATGCCCCGCGTAAGCTTGCGCAAGAGGTGCAGCCCCTTCGGGAATCCGGTTGCCGGCAAGCACCTCTACCCCTTCTTCGCTTTTCAGCGCCTGCGCGTCCAACCCCAGGGATGCTGCCAATGGCTCGTTGAGAATGATCAATTTCGGTGAGCGCACCGGGGTAGGGTTCTGGCTGCTGAAAAAGGATTTCGGCAGGCGTGCATAGCTGTTGTCAAAGTTCCACCCTGTTTTTGATAATTCGTTTTGCGTCGTCATCGCATCTCCTTTTCTTCTATATGTATGTTTGATTGTTTAGTGTTTGCTGCTGCCAATGGGTTATGCCCTTCCACATGTTAGTAAGATGATACCCGATTGCAACCAAAAAAGACATGTAACAAAAAAACGTCAGCCGAGCCATAAGCCGCTTTCATCCCGGCCGGTTAGAAGGAAGGCTTCTCAACACTCTCCCGCTTGCGACTGCTGCGCAGCCAGATACCGACTGGAATCAGCAGCAGGGACAGGACCCCTCCAGCCAGCGAGAGTGTCGCGTAACTCGTTTGCGCCACGACCATCCCGGAGAGCGCTCCGCCCGAAGCCCCGGCCAAAGCGATCAAGACGTCAATGGTCCCTTGCGTTTTTGCCCGGGTGGACGGGTGAGTTGCGTCTACGATGAGCGCTGTGCCGCTGATCAGGCCAAGATTCCAGCCCAGCCCCAGCAGTGCGAGAGCGGTGATGAGCAGCAGCAGGGAATCGGCAGGCGCTGCTGCGGCAAGTATACCGGCGGCAAGCAAAACGGCACCGGAGACGAAAGACATGGCAATCCGCCCTACCTTGTCGACGAGGATGCCGGTCACAAGCGATGGCAGGTACATCGCCCCGATGTGAATCCCGATGACCAATCCTACCTCCCCCAGCCCATGTCCGTGGTGCTTCATATGTACTGGAGTCATCGTCATTATCGCCACCATCACGATTTGGGTCAAAATCATCACGGTTGCCCCGACGATAATCCCCCGGCTGTTGATGGCCGGAATATTCGCGGTCTTGCCTGTGGTTTGGCTCTGATCCGTTCTCTGTGCCTCGGCGATTGCTTTGGCCAGGAGCATGGGGTCTGGACGGAGGAAGACCAAGAGGACCAGGCCGGCCAGGGTAAAGGCCGCCGCTCCCAGAATAAAAGGGCCGGCAAGCGCCGGAACACCGATCGACTCGGCGAAGCGCCCCATACCATCAACGAGATTGGGACCGGCAACAGCGCCAAATGTGGTAGATACCATGGCAATACTGACGGCTGTCGCCCGCTGTGAAGGCTTTGCCAAGTCTGTGCCGGCATAGCGTGCCTGCAGGTTGGAAGCAGTACCGGCACCATAGAGAAACAGCGAAACAAAAAGCAGCAGAATATTGCGATCTACAGCGGCCAGGATGACCCCGACCGCGCCTGCGCCTCCCGTCAAAAATCCCGCCGCCAGTCCGAAACGGCGTCCGTGGCGTTGAGAGAGCCGTCCGATTAGCCATGCAGCGAGGGCAGATCCGAGAGTGAGCAGCGCAGCAGGGAGGCCGGCAAAGCTGTCTGTTCCCAACATTTCCTGGGCGAGGAGCGCTCCGACCGTGACTCCTGCCGCGAGACCGGCTCCGCCGAAAATTTGTGAGATGACGACGATTACGAGCGTCCGTTTATATAGCCGTTCCTGCATCTTAGGAGTATCGATGTAACTGGGTAACGGGGCTGTTTGACTTCTGCTTCCGCCTACATCATCTGGTTCATTCATCACTGTAAAACCGCCTTTCATTGGCTTTGGCTTTATCCAACCGTGTCATCGTATACATATTACACGATTTTCAACTTTATTGCTTTTCAAGAAAGTCACACGATCCCCTCTATTCTGGTTCAACTTTGATAACATCTCCAGAATAAGGAAGATTGGGCAAAATGAAAAGAGCAAAAAAGAGGAAAGGCAAAATCGTCGCCTGCCAAAAAAGACAACGCCAATCAAATTAGACGTACAATGACCGGACAAGAAAACCGCCGAATCCTGATGATGGATTCGGCGGTTGAACGCCCAGATTACTGCGCGCTGTCTACAACCTCTTGAGGCACCTTGATCTCGCCAACTTCGTTATACTTGGAGAACGAGCTCTTCATCGCAATATCCATGGAGATCTTTTGACCTCCCTCTTCCATTTCCATTACCATGTCGATGTCCGACTGTACCGGCAGGAAGGAATCTTTGTTGACCGCGTAGGTGACTTTGATGTTCTTGATATTCATTTTCTCGATCATTTCCAGGGCCTGCTGATCTTCGCCGCTGCCCGCTTGGCTCATCAGCGATTTGGCCAAGTCCTTAAGTCCGTCGCCGGAAAGATCGCCTGTCATCACGTACTTGTCGCCGTCTTCCGCTACTTTCATGTCTTTGGCGATCGACTTGAACTGCTCCAGCTGCTTCTCAGGTTTTGCGGACTCTTCCAGCGCCTGTATCATATTGCCGATCATTTCATCCGGAAGCTTCACCCAATTTCCTTGCACTTGCGTGTAAATCGCTTCCTTCGTGATGTACTGCTTGATATCCTGCTCGCCTTGGCCCGGCATGGACATCTTCATTTCCTGGTACATGCCGAACGGCTCTTTGTTCGCATCTGCTTTCATCGCGATATCGATCTTTTGTTCTTGCTTCTGATCGCCCTGCGCTATTGTGATGTTCTGGTTCATGTTCGCTTCCATAGAAAAGCTATTCAACTTCTGGCTAGCTTCCGCAGACTTGGTGAGCAGTTCATCCACGGTGATTGCCTTTTCTGTTTGTGTTTCCCCCTGATTGTTTGTGTTCGTGCCGTTGGTTCCTTTGTCGCCACATGCTGTGATCCCTAGTGCCAAGATTGCCCCTAATAAAGTGAGTGTAAATTTTTTCAACTCCAGCTTCCTCCCAATATCTGTAACATTTTTCATACCTAACCATAATAATCAAATTCCAATTTATGTAACAGGGGAAATAGTCCCAAAAAGACAAATATAATTGAATAAGAATATGGTAATAAAGAACTAGTTTACTGCTGCGGCCTATGGCGGTCACTGGCTGATGGTCAGGAAAGAGGCGGGATAAAAAGGTACATCGTTTCAATAGCGAAGGCGCCCAAGTGAGAGCGCCACAGATGGAAAAGTACGGGTGACTCTTCGCAAATTTAAAAAATCTCAGCGGCATCCGGTGGCAATTCCCGGACTCGCCGCAAATACTCCATGACGCGCCGGGCTTCTTCGAGAGGGTACTCGTACTGCAATTGGGCCGCCGCTTTCTGAGCTGTTTTTTGGAACAAATCCCCCATCGTGAACAGCGCCTCCCATACCGCTTCATAACTCCCCTCAGGATAGGTGTCCAAAAGCTGCTGCCAGTTGTCCGCAGAAAGGTATTTCTCCAGGTATTTGCCGCTTTTGCCGATGCTGACGGAAAAGTCGGTCTGAATGCCGGCCTGCCACTCCAGCATCTTGAAAAGCATCGGTCTCACGAAGCGATGAAGATGCTGCAACATCAATTCGAAAAATTTGATGCATGATCATTGGGGTGGCAACAATTTTTGTTGCTACTTTTTCTCGATTCGATTCTCCTGGCGGTACAAACCGTTCTGCAAAACAAACGTTTTAACTCGTTAGTTTGTCCAATCATTTTTAACAATCGTTCATAAAATAAAATATTAACACGGAGGAGGTGGTTTTATGCCGTTTTTCTTCCATCGTCGCCGCCGCCGTATTCGTCGCCGTATTCGTCGCCGTATTCGTCACCGTTTCCGCCGCCGTTAATTCTAGAGTCCGAATTTCCAAATTCGGACTTTTTCTTCTTGAGCCAAATTTGTATCATTTACATCTGGATAAGCCAAAATTGAGTTTTCTGCCCAATCATTATGATTTGTTCCAACGTACAATGTGGAAAATAATTTGTAAAAAGGAGTGGAATCGAATGGCATTTTGGCCGCCTCCTGGTCAGTTTCCTGGTCAGCCTCCAGGACCACAGCAATTTTCACCGCCGTCATTTCCTCCCCCAACATTCATTCCCCAACAGCCAGCCCCCTTTGCAGTTGATCCCGGAGCGATTGCTGGTTGTAGATTTCGCATGACGTATGTTTGGCTCGTGAATCGGGATCAATTCTGGTTTTTTCCTGTTTTTATAGGTCCCAGATCAATTGCAGGCTTCAGATGGACTGGAAGATTTTGGAGATACACCGGATTTGATTTAAGATTAATTATTTCATTTTCCTGTTTTTAAAACCAAGATTCCCTGCCTTTACAACAAGTTATGAAACCATTAGTGCCATCTGCCCGATGGCGCTTTATTTTTTACCAGGCCGCCCCATACCACGTCGTGATCAACCTTGGTCCGTGAAAACCTGATTACGTTGGCAGATAAGGAAAGCGAAGAATCTCAACCAATCGGGCAATCCCGGGCGAGATGCTGTGGATCCAGCAGCATCGGTTTATGCCCCAATACCAACCCTCACCGCCTGTAACTAACAAAACTTGTCCGATTTTATGAGAATGCCAGTTATTGCGGGCTCCAGGGGCAAAAGTTACATTTCCGATTGAGGCATTTACGGGTTCGGATCGGTAAACACCATAAGCAAGTATGCATCTCCGATAAAGTTTGCTTTAACTTTCTCTCCCAATGGAAAGATTGTGCTATTGCTTAATTCTTCATCTGCCATTGTTCACCCCCGCTTCCTTTTGACTATTATGAATACTCCCACCACCGGAGAGCTCCTTCAAGCAAACGTGTTGTTCCTCTCTATTTCTCCAGATGGAAACCATCGAATTGGGCGATATCTTCACCCATATCGGTCGGTGTCGATACCGCCGCTCGTGTGGCCTTTCAGCTGTACTACACACCACCACCATTCAAGGAAGAACATCATTTTCCCAGCGAGCAGATCTTCCCGCTGATGGTTCAGTAAATCTCAAACCTCATCCAGGAAAGGCGTCAAATCGCCTGTGCAAGTCAAATTCAATTTATGCATCGCTCTGGTGCAGGCGATATACAGCATGCTTTTATCCAGCTCCGTCCGATAAGTCGATGCGTCGACGAAGGGCACGATGACCTGGTCAAACTCCAAGCCTTTCGCCAAATGGGCAGTGGTTACGATGATCCCCTCATGAAAGGCTTTACTGTCGAAATCCAACAAGTAAAGATCGGTGCATAGCCCCTTCAGATTGGCATACACTTCGTTCGATAGCGCTTCAGTTTTACAGATGATCCCCAACGAGCGATGCTGTGATGCGGTGAACTCGGCGATCAGTCTTCTGATTTCATCCCATTCCTTCGCTTTGCTGCGGCATTTTGTGATTTGCGGTTCTTCTCCATGCCGTTCGATTGTAACGAGTTTCTTGTTCTCCTTCAACTTCTGGGCAAACTGCGTAATTTCACAAGTGGAGCGATAGCTTTTCACCAACTCGACAGTCTCCGCCTCAGGAAAGACCTTTTGAATGTCCGTCATGGAAGACGAAGAATAAGGATTGACGGATTGGCTGCTGTCCCCGAGAATTGTTTTTTTGCAGGGAAACAATTTCGCGATCACCGCGTACTGGATCGGCGTATAGTCTTGCATCTCATCGATGAGCAAGTGCTTGACAAAATCAAGCGGCCTTGCCCCCTCGTAATACATGTTCAAATAGATCAGAGGAAAGACATCGGAACATTCAAGCGTTTTTGCTCGTTTCATTTTGAGCATTTCCGGTTTTCCGGTATATTGATAAAAATTCTTGTACAAAGAAAGCACGTTTTGACAAGCAAACATTTTCTTGACCGCGGTTTTGATTTTTTTCTCAGTGGACGGCGCCACTCTTTGTCCATTTTCTACTTTGCTGCTGCCGATCATTTGCATAGCGAGCTTTTCCAGTCTCTGTTTTACCGGCATTCTTTTCAAAGACTGATAGCCGGCGAGCAGTGCTTCTTTCGAAATGGAGACGCGATCAATGGTTATATCCGCAGGAGAAAAAAATTCCTGATCCGCATACTCGATAAAAGAATCCAACTTATGAACAAAATCCATCGTAGCCTTATACTTGATCCGTTCAATCACGCTGTCATCGGCACCATGCAAAAGCTCTCCGACTTGCTGGTAAAACGTCTGGAAATCACATATTCCCGACAGCTCTCTCGATGCCAATTCATCAAAGCTCATCTCCATGATCGGCTCTTCCCCAAGCTCCGGCAACACATTCGAAATGTAATCGGAAAAAACCTTATTGGGAGACAGGATCAGAACATTCCTTGACGTTAAGCTTTCCTTATACCGATACAGCAAAAAGGCAACCCGGTGCAAAGCGACGGATGTCTTGCCGGACCCCGCCACTCCCTGAATGATGAGTTCATGGGAAGTTTCGTTACGGATGATGACGTTTTGTTCCTTTTGGATGGTAGCGACAATGTTCCTCATTTTCTCGTCAGAAGTGCTGCTGAGTTCTTTTTGCAAGACGTCGTCGTTGATATTCAGCGAGCTTTCAATCATGTACTCCATGACACTGTTCTTGATTTTGTACTGCCGCTTTAAGCTAATCTCTCCTTCCACTTTCCCTGCCGGGGCTGTGTAGTGGGCGCTGCCGATTCCAAAGTCGTAAAACAGGCTGGCGATCGGTGAACGCCAATCGTAAATCAAATTTTCGTGTCCGTTTTCCTCTGCAAACGAATGGATCCCGATATAAAAGGAATCTGCTCTTGTTTGATCAGTACCGGCGAAATCCACTCTGCCAAAATAAGGTGATTGGATCAGTCTCTGAATTCTTCTGCGCCTGGCAACTTCTTTTTCTCCAACGTCAATCGTCAGTGAAATATCCATCCGATGGGCTGCTCTCTCTGCCGAATCCAGCATCGCTAGATTCTCCCACAGGTACTTCTTCGCTTCGATCACGGCGTTATAAGTGGAAGCTACTTTGTCATCCATTTCCTTTAATGCTTGATGAAGCTTGCTGACAATAAGCTCCAGGTATTTTCTCTCTTCCGCTTCAGTACTGTTAATCACCGTTACAAACCTCCCCTTCCAAAAATGAATCACACTTGACGGAAACAGCATATTCAATATAAAAAAATACCGAAAAAAAGAGTAGACTTTTTTTTCCCGATCCGTTATTCTAATGATAATGTACGCCCCAAAATAGTATTGTTAATAATTCCCATTTTAATACATAAAAAGGCAGTCGAGAAACCAAAAAGTCTCGAATGCCTTTTTTTACTTTTGGCTTCAAAGGAGCACCGGAGGTCTCAGGGAGTGGCAGCGGTCCCCACAGAAGATATCAAGAAAAACTCACAATTTTTTCAGCATATGAATATCGTACGGTTCTTTCTCAAATAGTTCCGCGTCGATTTCTGTGGTTATTGCGGAACCGCAGCTTGCATAAAACTTGACTGCAGATTCCGTTTCAGTTGAAGAGATGTATAAAGATTTCGCCCCTTTATTGACCGCCACAGCGCTAAGTGCACCGAAAATCCGGCGACCGATTCCTTGTCGGCGGTATGCTCGCGTCACATACATCAGGTCAAGCTGAAGTTGATCATTTTTACTTCCCCTAAATGTATGAGCCAAGACGCCAAACCCGACCAATGTATCGCCGTCAAAGGCTCCAAAAGCCGTTCCACCTTTCGCGAGTTCATCCTCGAAGCGGCCAATGATCTCCTGGTAATGGTCTTCATCCCAATTGGGGCATTCATGTCCTGCCTTTATTTCTTCAAGAACTCCTCCGGTGCATTTGTAGATCAGCTCGATTTTTTCCGAGCGGTCAATCTCGCGAATTTTATACGAGTTTTCCCGTTTCATTGGAATAATCGATACCATGGCAGCCTCCCAAGGATAAAATCTTTGCGGTTTACACCTATGGTACCTTATTTTGCTGGCAAGGAACATGAGAACACTCGTCGAATTAGAAAAATATGTCTGTCGTTTCTTACCGCCACAGCTGCGATGTATTTCTAATGGGAAGGATATGTCAGACACAATAAAATTCATAGAAAAATCCGGAATATCGAGAACGATCTTCTTGAATCTACTTGTTGGAATCGCCCGGCAATCGCTCGCCTATTTAAATCACATCAATCGTCAGCAAATCCGGGAAAGCTGGAATTTTGCAGCTTGATTTCAGGCGAACCATTTCTTTCAGCGCGGGAAACATGCTAGAATACGTATTATCGCATAAAAAAGGACTGGATCTGTTGATGCTGACGATGCTTGACATGGGAAAAGACAGGCATTCCCCCTATCTACAAGACTTCATCGAACAAAACAATCAACTCATCCTCGCCAGAATCAAGCTGGGTTCCTATACACTGATCTTGCTGTACCCGATCTACTTTTATACAGATTTCGTTCTGTACCGGGATGTTCAGGATCAAATATTCGCCCAGACGCTTACAGGCATTCATCTCACCGGGTTGCTGATGTCAATCGCATACCTGCTTTTTTATTCATGGCAAAAGAGAAAGCAGCGTTCTTTATCCCCCAGGCGAACCGCGATCATTATCAACAGCACAATTTTCCTCTATCTTTTTATGGGTGCGTCAGCCTCCATCAATAGCCTAAGACTAATCGGAAATATTGATGCATACGTCATTGTGATGATTTGTGTGGCGGCGATGTTTCCGATCAGGCCCAAGCATTTTCTATCCATCCTGCTGGTCATCCATGCCTTTTTTCTCACCGGCTTGCAACTGGCGGAAACTGGCACGTACGCCCTCATATCAAAGGAAATCAACAGTACGATTGCTGTCGGATTCTCATTTCTTTTGTCGTTTTCTTTCTATTCTTACAGATGGAAGCATTTCGAAGATAAGCGAAAACTGGAAGAAAATGAACAGAACCTGCGAAAGCTCATCGATATGAATCCGTTCCCCCTCTTCCTCTCCCGCCTGAGCGATGGGGAAATTTTGCTGTATAACAAGCGCGCAGCGGAGTATTTTGCGTTTTCCCCGCTTGAGCGTGCCACCTTGGACGAGACGAAGCTCTTCCAGACTCCTGAGGATAAACATTCCTTTTTGCAGCTTTTGCACCAACATGGAATGGTAAAGAATACCATCATGGAACATCAGCTTTCTTCCGGTCATTCGCGCTGGGCCATGGCCAGTTCAGAGACGATTGATTACGCGGATGAAAAATGCATGCTGCTGGGCGTGACCGACATCACCGAACTGAAAAAAATGGAAGCGGAGCTCGTCAGGCACGCCTCTTTGGATATGCACACGGGTGTCTTGAACCGGATAACCGGGATGGAACGGCTCAAGCGGGCTCTCGAGCGGGCACAGGATGAAGATTTGGCGTTTATCGTCTGCTTTGTTGACGTGAATAACCTCAAATTTGTCAATGATACGTTTGGCCATGCAGAGGGAGACGAACTGATCCAAATCGTTTGCAACGCGATCAAAAGCCATATCGGAGAAAATGACATGCTCTTCCGATATGGCGGCGATGAGTTTATCATTCTTTTTGACCACAAGCAATTGCATGAAGTGCAGACGCTTTGGAAACACCTGCATAGAGATTTTTCCCAGGCCAGTATTCGCCACGAAAAACCATATCCCATTTCGGTCAGTCATGGGCTGTTTCAGTACCATTCGCGCATGCAGATCACACCGGAAGAAATGATTAAGCTTGCTGACGCGGAAATGTACCGCAACAAAAGACGCTCCAAATCATAGCAATCATCTGTGCAGCGGGCATGAGCGGACGGTTCCTTTTCGCTTGGAAATGAATCGCCTGTCGATGAAAAACGCAATCAGCAGAGCTCCGGCCAAGGTAAGCAGCAAATCTGCATAGGTTTCAAGCGGAAACGACTTGCCCTCTAGCTGAAAGTCATTGGCGCGAAATTCCAGTCGCCTTACTGCATGCGCCGCGGTTAAGACGTCTTCTTGCTTGGCTAAATCCTCAAGCTGCAGTTCGAAGAGAAACCGATTCGAGCCGCTGTGAACCAATTGAAGCTCCTGCCCGTTCCCTACTTTATTCCAGGCTTTGATTTCACTTTCTGCCAGTCTCTTTGCCTCGGTGCCCGGGACTATGATTTTATCCAGCTTGGGGAGATGGGACATCTCATACCGGGGCAGCAGGATCAGGCCATGCTTCGTTACGATCGGCTGACCCGTGCCGGAAAAGGAATGGACCCTTGTCGTCCCGCTGTCTGAATAGATGTCAAAGACGGAAGCGACCGCCATTTCCTCCACACCGTTGTACAGCAGCACGCCTGCCTCTTTTTTGTTCCATTGAAAAGCGTTATTCAACACATAGGTTGAAAAGCGATAGTCGAGCTGGAAGGGCTCCACCTTTGGATTCTTCACGAATGAATAAGAAGGATAATTCATTTCTTTCGCGATTTTTTCCGCCATCGGTTCCCCGAGCTGCTGTGAAATGACGTGGAGGACTGCGTCAATTCCTGATGAGATCCCGGCCGAGGAGACCATCTTCCCGCCGTTATTGACTACATAGCGTTGATCCTGTTTCCAGTCCACTTCGGGATATTTCCTTGTCAGGATGGGCATGACTTGCCAGTGCGATGCTCCCAGCTTGCCATCCAGCAGCCCGGTAGAGGCGAGGTTATCCGCTCCGGCACAAATGCTCACGAGAGTGGTTTCCTTATGTTTCAGGATCCATTCCCGGACTGGCTGAAAGGTTGAGGCGTCAAACATGGTCATGTAAGGAATGGTGATGATATCCGGACTTTTGCCAAGCAGTTTATCCAGCTGTGCAAACGAGTAATGAGGCACGACTTCCAGCCCGCCCGTCAGCGACCTGATCTCATTGTCGGCGGCAACGGCATACACATTATAGGCGCCGGTCATGGAAAAGATTTGATACGGAATCGTGAAATCCAATCCTTCTGTATTCTCATTCCCCAACAGCACAGCGACCGTAGGTTTATTCGGATCGTGAACCGGTTTTTCCACACCTTGCAGAGTGGGAATGGGTTCCTGGCGAACCGAGAGCCAAAATTGCTTCTGGGAACGCAGAAAGCCGAATGTACCGATTCCTCCCGCAACCAGAATGAGAATCAGAGCATAAACCGCTGACCGCAATAAAAAACGCAACATGTGAATCGATCTCCTTTAGTTTTATTTTCTGATCTCATCTTACTTGGATAAACAACATGGCAACGCGCAAACATTGAACAGGAACACGCAAAAGATTGCGCTCGGCACGCAAAAGATGTCAGGACCTGCAAAAAAAAAAAATCCTCCAGCCGCACAGTTCTGCCAAACTGCGTACCTGGAGGGAAAACCAAGACATTATGCTGTTTTTTAAGTGACACTCACTAGTATAAGTCCTCTGCCGGGAGAATCCCGAGACTCTTGGCCTTTTTAATGACCTCGACCCGCGAGCTGACATGGAGCTTTTGGAACAGTTCTGTCAAGCTGTATTCCAGGGAACGCTGGCTGATCATCAGCTCTTTTGATATTTCTTTGTTGCTCTTGCCCTTGGCCAATTCACGCAGCAGTTTTTCTTCTTCCCGGGTGATCGTCGTCGCTTCGAGCCCCCCCTGAACAACAATTTCCTGACGCCTCAGCTGTTTGAGCAGATGCATCGGGACGATGGCCTCTTTTCGAGCCGCGCAGCGTATGGCCTGGATCAGTTGTTCCCTGGTGGATGTCTTGGCGATAAAGCCGGAGATGCCCGATTCCATTAATAAATTGAAATGGGGCGCGATCTCGAACCCTGAATAGATCAAAATCACGGCATCCGGTACAAACTCGAGCACCTGGCGAGCCAAATCGGCGCCGTTACTATTTGGCATGTATAAATCAAACAGAATGACGTCAAATTTTTTGATTCGAACCAGGTCCCGGACACAATAGACATCCGTCTCGATCGTAACATTCATGTCCGGCTCGGATTCGATCAGCATTTTCGTTCCTTCCACGACCGAGCGATGATCATCAACCAATAAGATATCCATCACAATCACCTTTACCCTATAGTATGGGGAAATTGAATCGCCACGTGAAACCCCTGCCCGGGGGCGGAATGGAATTCCACCTTCCCTTCGAGACTCAGCACTCTTTTTTCAATCCCGGCAATCCCCATATGCTGAAATGAACCTGCCAAAGCGGATAGATCCATGCCAATCCCATCATCTGAGTAGGAAAAAGCAAGCTGATCCTTCGTACTGGTCAGCGCCATCGTCACTTTCCTGGCCTTCGCATGTTTCGATGCATTGTTCAGCAGTTCTTGAACGATTCGATACACGCCGAGAATCTGCTCTTCGTTTAAAGCGGTGTCAAGCTGCTCGGCAGAAAATTCAATTTCATAATTAGAAAACATGCGCGTATAAGCAAAAAGGCTTTTCAACGATTCCACCAGACCCATTTTAAGCAAAAACGGCGGACGCAGTTCATTGCAGGTAATGCGGATCTGGTGTATGGCGTCCAGCAATCCCTCTTCGATTTGCATCAATTCCGCCGCCGTGTCGCTTTCGAAATGGTGAGAAGATCGTAACGATTCCAGTTTGCGATACCAGATGATCAAATCCTGCAGCACGGAATCATGCAAGTCGCCGGACAGCGATGCCCGCTCCTTCTCAGACAGCTTGAACAGCAGACGCAGCATCCATCTGGGCGTTTCATTCTTCGCGACCGTATCTTCCAGCCGCTTCATCAAATCCTCAAGCAGGTGGAGATTATCGTAGAGAATGGTAACGTAACGCACAGCCGTCTCAAGCCATTCGAGCTCAATCTTTCGCAGCGGCTGCTCTGCTTTGATCCGCAGGTAGACGGGCTGCTGCTTTTCGCCGATGCGAATCCAGATTTCTTGCCCGTCTGGGGTGGCTGGCTCTTGACCCTTCGGCACTTCTTCGATCGATGCGCTCGCAACCTGCAGCACTGCTTCCACTTCTTCGATCAGCCGATGCTCCAACTCGGATACCTTCATGACATTGGCCAGGTCGGAAGAGAAACGATTTAAGCTTCGCTGCAGGGCTTTGTACCTTTCTTCGCTTTTGATCAGCTCTTGCTCGTCATGTTTCCTTTTTGTGATGTCCTTGACGATTCCATGAATGCCGTTTAATTTTCCGGAAAGAAAGATCGGCACAAATGTGATGCTGACGATTTTCTCGCCCGGCCGGGGATATGCCAAGCGGCATTCAATATCCCGCGACTCTCCTCGCTCAATCACATGGAAAAGCGTTTGATAGACCGCAGCATGGTCCTCATCGTGGATCAAGCCCAGAAAGCAGCGATCAGGCAGTTGGTTTAAGGTAATGCCGGTGATCGTCTCGAAGGCGTGATTGGCATTGACGAAATAGAAATGGTTCAGTTCGATGGAGAAGACCCCGTCCAGGTTGTTTTCAAACAAAGACTTGTACCTCTGCTCGCTCTCTTCTAATGCCAGCTCAGAACGCTTTTTTTCTGTCATGTCCAAAATGATCCCGTCTAACCGCTCAATCGCCCCGGCTTGGTTGACCGTGGGATGGACGATGAGCCTGCCCCACCTGGTCTCTCCTTCCACATGGATAAAGCGAAATTCCTGACTGACGGGGATGCCCAGATCCAGCTTCGCCTTTACTTCTCCCATGAGAACCGCGTTGTCCTCCGGGTGAATATGATCGTGTAAACGAATCGGATGAAACAAGATCTCTTCTCTCGGTATTCCGGAAATCTTCTTAATACTCTCGGAACAAAACGTGTACCGGCTAAAATCTTTATCCGCCGACCAGACAGCGGCGTTGACATTGTCCAAAATATTTTCCAAGAGTTCCAGCGTCTTTTTCCGTTCTGTCACATCCCTGACGACCGCTACGACATACAACACATTTCCGTCGCTGCCCTGTACAGGTTTTACCCGGGCCTCTACGTAGACCAGATGGCCTTGGGCGTGGACAATACGATACTCGGTGTCCACCGGTTTCTTTGCGAGCAGCACCTGGTTGTATAAAGAGCGGACTCGCTGTCTGTCATCGGGATGAATAAGGTCAAAAGCATCCATCCCTTCATACTCTTCGATGCGGTACCCCGAAATAAGTTGCAGGGAGGGCGATACATACCGGACCATCGCTTGATCATCGACCAAAACAATCGTGTCAGAAGTGTTTTCAGCAATGATTTTATATCTTTCGTCAGGTCGTTCCATGTCTTCCTTGGCCGTACGCGGCAGGCTTTTTTCGCGGGATGTGTCCATACGTCCCATCTCCTCCATCTTGACCTGTCTTGGTTTCCGTCACAGCTTATCTAAGACAATTATAGTTGGAGATTGTGGTTTTTGCCCCGCAAAAAAATGGGGATCGCCCGCAATTTATGAACGGCTGCCCGTTCTCCGAATCACCATCGCCAGGATGACACCTACAGCGGACAGCATCGCCATCATCTTGTATAAGGCACTTCCCCCCAGTGTATCTAGTACCCACCCGCCGGCGACCGAACCGATAATCCCGGAAACGCCAAAAAACAAGACGGCAAGGATCGTCTGACCCGTCGCCTTCCATTCGTCGGGTATGACGGAGTAGAGATACTGCATCGAAGAAGCGTAAAAAAAGACAAAGGTAACCCCCTGGAGCAGTTGAAGGAAGACAATCAAGACTGGGTTATTCGTGACAGCAGTCAAGAAAAAGCGCACCGCGTAAAAAAGGCCCGCGATGGATATGATCTTCAATTCGTTACCCGGTTTTTGGAACCGGTGAACGATGGCAAAAAAAATGACTTCAATGATCGTCATGATAAACCAGGCGTACCCGACGTATTGCAGATTTCCACCGCTTCGTTCGATGTAGATGCCAATATACGTATCATTGATTCGATGAGGGATGGCGATGATCAACACCATCATAAAGAAAACCAGCGTCGTTTTTTGCGAAAGAAATCTTTTCAGATCTCGGAACCTAAGCGGCTTCTGGTTGGCTTGCACGTCATCCAGGGTGATACAGGTCATGAACGTCACGATTCCATATCCCAAAAACAGGTACACGATACTGGAAATGCCAAAATGATTGGTAACAGTACCGATGATGAGGGACGCAGTTGCGTATCCCATCGCTCCGTACATGCGGATGGAACCGTAGTGAACGCGATACCTCTGTGCGGATTGGTAATTGAGGCTCTCGCAGAGCGGGTCGGTGGGCATGAAAAAAAAGTACATCAGCCCAACCAATACGACCAGCGGCAGCGTGGCAGAAGATTGGAACAACAGGACGCCTAAACCGATGGAAACGCCGATAATCGCCAGCAGCACTCTTTTGATCGTCTTTCGCTTGTCGCAGACAATCCCCCAAAATGGCTGAGAGAATATCCCGATCACGCCACCCGCCCCTAAAATCATCCCGATTTCCGTTTTGGGAATCCCTTTTGCTGACAGGTAAAGGGGGAGAAAGGAGAGAAAGATCGCAAACAAGGAGAAGTAGCTGTAGTTAAACAAGCGCAATTTGTATACGGACATAGATGAATTCCTTTCTTCCATTTGGCTTGAGTACCGAGCGACTCATTCCTCCTCCGGATAGTGTGAGATCTCAATTAAATTTTGATCTGGATCCCGAATATAGACAGATTGGATCGGCCCCAGAGCGCCTGTCCTCCTGACAGGACCTTCCTCGACCGGAACTTGATGCTTGTGAAGGTGCGCAAGGATTTCCTCAGCCTTCATCCCGTCAGATATGAAGCACAGGTCGGCCGATCCCGGCGTCGGCTGTTTTGCTTTCGGTTCAAATTCCTTGCCTGCCTCATGCAAATTGATCTTTTGCTCGCCGAAGCGCAGCGCCTTTCTTCCCGCGCCAAAGGTTTCTTCCTCCATCCCAAGCACACGCGTATAAAAGTGGATCGTCTTATCGATGTCTTGTACAGTCAACACCAGGTGATCCAACCGCTTGATCATATCCGTCCCTCCTCGATATGCTGCATTTTCGATTCATTTCCCTATTCACAAGGCATCCCCAAGATATGTAGGGATTGGCTTGCCGTTGACATGATCAAACAAATAGGGAATCATGGCTTTGGGGAAGAAGTTTTCGTGTGACAAGTCGTCAAACCGAATCCATTCGATCGCCAGTTGATCATTGTCGGGGTCTAGACCAGGCTGTATGTCGCTCGAAGGAGCTTTCAATTCACACAGAAAGATGTGGTCGATTTGGTGAATATCTGCATCGTATTCGGCGAACTGGTGATTTTTTCCTATGTATTCGCGTACAAAGAGCAGTTCGATTACATCCACTTCTTGTCCAATTTCTTCCATGCACTCCCTGCGTACGGTTTGCTGCAGATCCTCCCCGTGCTGCTGTCCACCGCCAGGCAGAAAGTAACAATCGCCATAAGGCTGTCGCACTTTCACAGCTAAGATTTTATCATACTGGATAATGACGGCTCTTGCTGAATTTCTTATCACCTGTTTTCACCTCTCCTGCCGTTCAACGCTTCTGCAGCGATGACTAGTAAAACTCGTCCAACAACTGATAAAAACGCACCTTGGATTCATCCACCGCTTTTATGCCGTACGCCTCGAGAAAATACGGGACCAGTTCCCGGCCAAAGTAATAGATGACGCTCCTGATGGCCAAAGCCAAATCTTGGTACCTATCAGCAAATACGTCCGTGCTGGTGAATGTCCGATGGTAATTCTGTGCCAAGCAAATTCATTTGTCCATGTAACCAATGGCTCTGGTAGTGACATCGCTTGCATGCTCGTTCCCCGCTTTCTCAGGGTGGACCAATTGCCACACGCCAATGTAAAATGGTTGGAATCCTGTTTTCCAAGTGCTATGAGAATAAGGGAGTGAACAAAGCGATGCAAAGACAAAAGCTTTACGTCTATGCCGGATCCATTTGGTGCCTTCTGTTTGCCCTGATGAGTTTTTATTGGGCAGGCGGAGGAATGATCGGCGTACGTTCATTGGGAGGATTCATCTATCAAAAGGCACTGGAAAGAGAAGCTTCCTTTATAATGCTGGTTTGGCTGACCGGCATTGTTAAGGTATGCGGAGGGTTATTTCTCCTGTTGCTTCTCGGCAAATGGCCGAGAACCATAAACCGCCTTTTATACTCCCTCTCCCTATTGGCAGGCATTTTTTTGTTTTTATACGGGATGGCAAACTTTCTCTCCCTTGCCCTTTCCGCTTTCGGTCTGTTGGCCTTGCAGGTGGACAACTTTGCTCTTTGGTGGCGGCTGCTTTTTTGGGAGCCATTCTGGATGCTGGGCGGCGTTCTCGTGACGCTCGCCGCACGGGAGTTCAAAAAGGCTGCCGTCACTTTTTGACTTGCACAACCTGTCCGCCGGTGATTTGCACCAATACCTCCGGCGTCAGCTTAAAGACGGAATGCGGGGTTCCGGCTGCCGCCCAGATCTCTTCGTATTGAAATAAATCCTCATCGATATAGGGCTGAATGCCGGTTTGAAAGCCGACGGGAGCAACCCCGCCGATGACGTATCCGGTAAACTTCAGAACTTCGTCGGCATTCGCTTTTTCGATCTTTTCCCCTTCGAGCTGCTGGATTTTCTTCTCGTCTACCCGGTTGATTCCGCTGGCGATGACACATACCGGTCTTGCCGATTGCTTCGTTTTGAACAGCAGCGTTTTGGCGATTTGGCCTACCTGGCAGCCGATCATATTGGCCGCTTCCTGCGAGGTCCGCGTGGATTCGGCAAATTCGACGACCTGCAGTTCCAGGCCGAGTCGATCCAATACATCTTTCACCCTTTGCATGCTCTTGCTGGTTCGTTCCACAGTCCATTCCCCTCATCTTTCAAGTATGCTAGCATCAGCCGCGCAAGGCTTCATCCTTAGGCAGAAACACCGTGATCATTCCAATCAACGGCAGGAAAGCGCACAGTTTCATAATGAAAGCGATACTCGTCGCGTCCGCAATCGATCCCAGCAGCACTGAACCGAGCCCGCCCAGTCCGAACGCCAAGCCGAAAAACAAGCCTGACACCAATCCGACTTTACCGGGCAGCAGTTCTTGCGCATAGACGACGATGATCGAAAAAGCGGATGACATCACAAAACCTGCCCCCACGCACAAAACCCCGGACCAGAACAGATCGGCATAAGGCAATAGCAGCGAAAACGGAGCTGCCCCCAGAATGGAAATCCAAATGATGTTTCGCCTGCCGTAGCGGTCTGCCAACGGACCGCCGACAAACGTGCCTACGGCGGACGCCGCCAGGAATGCGAACAGGTACAACTGGGCTCGTTCCACGGAAAGCCCGTAATCCCCGATCAGATAAAACGAATAAAAGCTGGTGATGCCGGCCGAGTAGACGTTTTTCGAAAAGGTAAGCAGGACCAGGATCGCGATAGCAGCGCCGACTTGCCGCCTGGTCAAGCCGACGGGGCCGGCTGCAGCCTGCCCCTTCCCCTTCACCCGCGGCATAAGCTGCTGCTGGCGGTACCACCGGGCCACGTATACCTGGATGATGATCCCGGCCATGGCGGCAAAAGCGAGCCAGATCACGCCGAATTGCCCCAGGGGAACGAACAGAACGGCCGTCATGACCGGACCAAGCGAGCTGCCGATGTTTCCGCCCACTTGGAAAATGGACTGGGCCAATCCCCGCTTCGAGCCTGCCGCCAAATACGCGACCCGGGAGGATTCAGGATGAAACACCGCCGAACCGATCCCGATCGCAATGACGGAACACAGGACAAGGGCAAAATTTGGCGCCACGGACAACGACACGATCCCGAGAAACGTAAAACAGACCCCGATCGGCAGCATCGACGGGCGGGGCCGGACGTCTGAATACCACCCGACTGCAGGCTGCAGCAAGGATGCGGTGATATTCATCGCAAACGTAATCAGCCCAACCTGCGTAAACGTGAGGCCAAGCGATTGCTTTAGAATCGGAAAAAGCGCAGATATTGCGGACTGCATGGAATCGTTCAACAAATGGACTGCACTGATCGCAAGTAGGATCGAATAGACAGTCGTTGATACCGTTGCCGTTCTGGCGGCAGTCTGTGCCACTGTTAATTCCTCCCCATCTCCCACATCGAATCTTTCTTTCTACCCAGCCATACCTAAATAAAAAAACCTTTCATCCCCTCTACGCTTGTGACCGCGTAAAAAGGGACGAAAGGAGTTTTGCCCACCTTTCGTGGTACCACCCACATATACCGCACACTACTGTCGCACGCAGCCTCATTTTCATCCAGACCAGTCGACTTCGCATAAGCCTGAATCGTAGGAACGGTACGTGTGCGCCCCCGTTTTTTCCCTGGGACTGGCCAGATTGCCGGCCGACAGCCTTCAGGAAAATAGCTTAAGGGCATTATATTCCTGTTTTTTCCTCTCGTCAAGACCTGTCTGTCGGTTCCCTTACAGAGATACCCGATAAACAGGGTATGCTTTTCCCGACTTGTTTATTTCTTCGTGACCAATTCCAGATCGACCGGGATGGAGCTGTCCACTTGCTCCCCTTTGCTTACTTTAATGGCGGTTTCTACTGCTTTTGCACCGATGTCAGCCGGTTTTTGCGCAACGGTTGCGCCCATTTTGCCGTCGTTTACCGCTTTTACAGCGTCATCAGTGGCGTCAAAGCCGACCACGAGGATGTTCTTGTTGGCCGCTTCAATCGCCTGCAGTGCGCCCAGCGCCATTTCATCGTTGTGGGCAAATACAGCTTGAATGTCCGGGTTTCCTTGCAGGATGTTCTCCATGACGGACATCCCTTTGGCGCGGTCAAAATCGGCCGGTTGAGATGCAATTACTTTTACGCCGTCTTTGCCGTCAACCGCTTCATGGAACCCTTTTCCCCGGTCATTGGCTGCCGATGTTCCGGCAATCCCCTGCAGTTCGACAATGTTTCCTTTGCCGCCAATCGCGTTCAGGATATATTCGCCTGCCATCTTTCCGCCTTTTACGTTGTCGGAAGCGATGTGGGAAACGACTTTGCCGCTGTCGGCGGAACGGTCAACGGTGATTACCGGGATGTTCGCCTTATTAGCCGCTTCAACTGCAGTTCCGACCGCTGCGCTGTCTGTCGGGTTGATCAGGATGACGTCCACTTTCTTTTGAATCAGGTCTTCAATGCCGCTGATCTGTTTTGCCGTATCATCTTGCGCATCGACTACGATCAGGTCGGCGCCCGCATCTTTCGCAGCTTTTTCGGCCCCCTCTTTCAAGGTGACGAAGAACGGGTTGTTCTGCGTGGAAATAGCCAAACCAATCGTTACTTTGCCGGAAGCGCTGCCGCCGGAAGCTTGTTCAGGAGCCTTCGACCCGTTGTTCTCCAGACTGGATTGGGTGGAACAACCGGCAAGCGCTGCCAAAACCAGCGATGAAGCCAATGCCATTTTGATAAACTTTTTCATTGCTGCATCTCCCCTTAATTGATTTATTTATTAGATTTAGATCGGTCCAGCAACACTGCGATCAAAATGACGCCGCCTTTTACCACTAACTGATAGAAGGAAGAGACATTGAGCAGGTTGAGGCCGTTATCTAACACACCGATGATCATCGCGCCGATCAGCGTCCCGAATATCCAGCCTTTACCGCCGGACAAACTGGTACCGCCGAGCACGACCGCGGCAATCGCGTCAAGCTCATAGGAAGTGCCTGCCGTCGGCTGAGCGGAGTTCAGGCGCGATGTCAGAATGGCGCCGCTTAAGGCAGCGAACAGACCGCTGATGGTATAGACGAGGATTTTTACCCGGTCTGTCTTGATCCCGGACAGCCGTGTCGCTTCCTCATTGCTGCCCAAGGCGTATACATGGCGGCCAAAGGTTGTATGCTTCAGCACAAAATAAAGTATGGCAAAAGAGATCAGCATCCAGATGACCGGCATCGGGATCTCCAGAAAGAAGCCTTTGCCCAGCATACCGAATCCGTCATGCAGGCCGGTAATCGGTTTTCCCGAGGTATAGACCATGGTTAAACCGCGGAACAGCGTCATCGTGGCCAGGGTGGCGATAAAAGGCGCCACTTTCCCCTTGGAGATCAAAATGCCGTTGATGCTTCCCATCACCGCGCCGGCAAGCAGTCCGATCAGGACGGAGAGCCATGTATCCATTCCGCCCGCCATGAGTCCGGCTGTGATCGCACCGGAGAGGGCAAGGATGGAGCCGACCGACAAATCGATTCCGCCTGTCAAAATGACAAAGGTCATCCCAAAGGCAATCAAGGCATTAATGGAGATTTGCCGCAAAACGTTGAAAATATTGCTGACCGTTAGAAAATTATCACTTACGACCGAAAGGACAATGACGATTAAGGCAAGCCCGACGAACGGGCCCAGCTTTTGAAAAAAGCCCACATTTTTCTTTTTCGTTTGCACAACCTCAGCTTGCATACATATTCCCCCCTCCTGCCGCAGCATGCATAATTTTTTCCTGGGTTGCTTCCTCGCGGCTGAATTCCCCTGTTATGCGCCCTTCATGCATCACCAGAATCCGGTCGCTCATCCCCAGGACTTCCGGCATTTCGGAGGAGATCATGATGATTGCGACACCCTCCTGGGCCAGTTTGTTCATTACATCGTAAATCTCTTTTTTTGCCCCAATATCCACACCGCGCGTCGGTTCGTCCAGGATGAGCACTTTCGGCTTGGCGGCAAGCCACTTTCCAATTACTACCTTTTGCTGATTGCCGCCGCTGAGCGAGCCTACGGTTTGTTCCATCCCGGCTGTTTTAATCAACAGCTTTTTGATCGTCACATCCGCCAGCTCCGACTCCTTGCCGCGGTTGACGACCCGCAGGGCGGACAAGCTGGACAGATTGGGCAGGGAAAGGTTCTCTCTGACTGATTGGGAGAGGATCAACCCTTCTCCTTTGCGGTCCTCGGTAATCAAGGCTATCCCGGCGCTGATCGCGTCACTCGGCGAAGCGATGCGAACCTCCTCGCCATCCAGATAAATCTTGCCCGAATCGAACGCGTCTGCACCGAACAAGGCTCGTGCCAGCTCCGTCCGTCCTGCTCCCATCAGACCGGCTATACCCAGGATTTCGCCGCTGTTGACGGCAAACGAGATGTGCTGCAGCTTTCCTTTGCGGGATAACTCTGCTACCCGCAGCCGTTCTGCGCCCAACGGAATCTCTATTTTGGGAAAGCGATCCTTGATCTCGCGTCCGACCATCATTTTGACCAGCTCATCCATATTCGTTTCCGCCGTCACTCTCGTCCCTACGTACTGGCCGTCTCGCAGAACCGTAATCCGGTCGCTGATCTGGAAAATCTCCTCCATCCGGTGGGAGATATAAATCATGCCGACGCCGCGTTTCTTCAGGGAATCGATGACCCGAAACAGCGATTCAATTTCTCGGTTGGTCAATGCCGCTGTCGGTTCATCAAGCACAAGAATGTCTGCCTGAATCGAAAGCGCCTTCGCGATCTCTACCATCTGCTGCTGACCGACGGACAACTCTCCGACTACGGTGTTCGGGTCGATCTCCATGCCGAGCTCGGTCAGATAGCGCCTTGCTTCCGCGGCCATTTTCCGCCAGTTGATCACCCTTGTTTTACCCCAGGTATACTCCCGGCCAAGAAACATATTTTCTGCGATGGTCAAATGGGGGATCAGGTTTAACTCCTGATGGATAATTGCAATCCCCAACCTGGCGGCAAGATCGGTTGACATCTGCTGCTGCGCCTGGCCTTTTACGGTGATGGAACCGCTGTCCCGCTCGTAAATGCCGCCCAATATCTTCATCAGCGTCGATTTCCCCGCGCCATTTTCCCCCATCAAGGCCAAAACTTCGCCTCGCTGCAAGGTAAGCTCCACGCCGTCGAGCACCTTCACGCCGGGAAACGACTTGTCGATTTCCTTCATTTCCAAAAGTAATTCGGTCATGAAAACACCCCTGCCTTTTAGAAGATAACCCCTGCTTGCAAAATCACATTCGCATAGGGGGTACATTCTCCCGTTCGGATGATTGCTTTTGCCTGACTGGTCCGTTGTTTAAACTCTTCGTGACTGACGCTTGCCTGCTCGACACCGGCCAACAGCGAATCGATCTGTTTCAATAAATCCGGGCTGGCGGTCTGTATCTCCTTGGCCACAATCACCTTTTCCACTTGCATCTCCAAGAGGACCGCTCGAAGTGTATCGAGAAACGGGGGAAGGCCCGGAGTCAGAGCCAAATCGATCCGTTTCACGTTTGGCGGAATCGGCAATCCGGCGTCGCAAATCACGATTTGATCCGTATGTCCCAATTCGCTGATGACCTTGGAAAGTTCACTGTTTAACAAACCTGTTTTCTTCATGATGTCACCCTTGTATTTGTTCAAAATGTGCTACTTCATCGCTCGTTGGCATTCCGCGCTGGGCTCCCAGCCTGGTTACGGCCAGGGCAGCTACTCTGCCGGCATAAGAGACAGCCTCGGCAAGAGATTTTCCGCTTGCCAGGGCAACGGCAAATCCTGCGTTGAACGAATCGCCCGCTCCCGTCGTGTCGACTACTTCTACTTTGTGGCCGGCCGCTTTGCCAAGCTGCCCGCCGCGTACAAGGTAAGCCGCTCCTTGTGCCCCCAGCGTGGTGATGACGGTTTGTACGCCTTTTGCCAGCAGGCGCTTCATCGCTCCCGTCAACTGCTCATCCCCTTCGCCGGATATTCCGGAGAGCAATGCCAGCTCCGTCTCGTTGGGAATGATCACGTCGACATGTTGATACAGCTCGTCGGGAAGCTCGCGTGCCGGCGCCGGATTGAGTACCACTTTCTTGCCCAGCGCTTTTGCCCGCTTCGCCGCATGGACGACTGTCTCAAGCGGGATCTCCAGCTGCAGGAGAATGACATCCGCCTGCTCCAGCGCTTCCATGTGGCGGTCAACATCTTCAGGCAGACAGCGGTAATTGGCTCCCGGCACGACGATGATGCTGTTGTCTCCCTGCGACAGCAGGATCGATGCAATGCCCGTCGCCACTTCCGCAACCGTTTTCACCGTTTGAGTTCCGATGCCGTCCTGTTCAAGAGAGGCGAGCAATTGCGCACCAAAAGCGTCATCTCCCACGGCTCCGATCATCCGTGTCTTTGCGCCCAACCTGGCTGCCGCAACCGCCTGATTGGCCCCCTTGCCGCCGGGGATAAAATGAACCTGATTGCCGCTCACTGTCTCGCCCATTGCCGGCGGTCTGTCTGCTTCCACCACGATATCCATGTTTAAGCTGCCGATCACGACAACCTGCGGAGCCGTTTTCATCGCTCGTTCACCCTCCTCGTCGAATCGCGCTGTACCAGCGTTACATCAAGCTCATACAGCTTTATCTCCTCTGTTCCCGTCACGATCTTCTCGATCAGGACCCGGGTGGCCAAGGCACCCATATCATAAATCGGCTGAGCGATGGTGGTTAACTCCGGCTCGGTCACTTCTGTCAGGCCGATGCCGTCAAACCCGCAAACCGCCACATCCTTCGGCACACGGATGCCCATCCGGTTCAGTCCCTTGATCGCGCCGATCGCCATCAGGTCGTTTCCTGCAAAGATGCCGTCTACGTCCGGATGCTTGCTCATCAGCTCCTGCACCGCCCGCAGTCCGCCGTCAATGCGGAAAAAGCCGGGGACCATCAAGCTTGGCGAAAACCAGGAAAACTCCTTGACCGCTTCCTCATATCCCGAAAGCCGTTTTTTCGCCGTGACCAATTCCTGCGGTCCGTAGATATGGGCGATTTTTTTGCAGCCCACCTCCTGCAAATGCTTGACCGCCAGCTTGGCCCCTTCCTGATTTTTGGAGCGGATCACGCTGCAAATATTGCTCATCGGCGCCCGGTCGAGCACCACCAGCGGAACCTTGCCCAATCTCTCTACATCGTCCTGCTCCAGCGTATTGGAGGCGAAAATAATGCCGTCGATGTACTTCTTTTTTAACACTTCGATATATAACTTCTCTTTTGAACCTTGGTCATCCGAGTTGCATAAGATCACCGTATAGCCGTGCGACTGGGCCATGTCTTCCACCGCCCGCGCCACCTCCGGAAAAAACGGGTTAGAGATGTCCGGCAGGACCAGCGCGATCGTTCCCGTCTGCTTGCCTGCCAAGCCTCTGGCAACGGCATTCGGTTCATACCGAAGATGCTCAATCGCCCTTGTTACCTTCTGTTCCGTCTCTTTATTGACATAGCCATTCTTGTTTATTACGCGTGATACCGTGGCTACTGATACCCCCGCCAGCTTTGCTACATCGCGAATCGTCGCCATTCCCTCTCCACCGCCATATATGTGTAACCGGTTACACATCATATAAAAAAATAAAGAAAAAACATCATATCTATCATCTGTAACCGGTTACACATTTTCTGCTTATACTATACGCTCGGCCAGTGAGCGGTGTCAAGAGCCTTTCTTTGTCAAAAGTTGTTCGCCGCCATAGACGCTTTCTTTGCATGGCAGAGGCCTCCCCGTAAAGAAGGCCTTCATCATGAAAGGAATTCAAGAAATTTCTTGAACACACTAGTGAGAAAAACGTCCTTCCGATAGATAAAAACGACATCCGTCTTTTCATTTGTTTTTAGCGCCGCTCTTCGGGGTACTGTCAGGCAGCTTGCTGCTCGGCGAGGCGATTCACTGGTACGTTGGGGCGGGAGCTGTTTGCAGCTGACAGAGAAGAGCCCGCATTTTTTCCCATGAAAAAAAGGACAGAAAATGAACATAACGTCCATCTTCTGTCCTCATGAATTGGCTGCAAACCGTACAGATAAAAAAACTGTGCATAAGAACACAGTTGTTTGCCGTCAATTACCTGTCACAGATAATAGATGATGTCCCATGTTCTTAACTAATCGGGGCAAATCCATTTTCCCATGCGGACAGAAACCACTCATAAAGCGGTTTTTTCTACAACTGGATTGCCTCTATCCAATTCTTTAGTTAAGAACCCACGCAGACATCAAGACATCCCCTGTCTTTGAAATTACCCTTTATCATAATTGGAAAAGAACGGCGATTCAGGCATGATCCGCTTCAGAGCGAATTGACCCAGACGCATTCGCGCTCCCCCGATAAACAGGCAAGGTAAACAAGAGGCCGATCAGAAAGAATCCGCCCGCCAGTAAAAACAAGCTGGTCAGAGAACACATTTCTTTCAGGATGCCGGCCACGCTCATCATCGCAACCATGGACCCTGTCATCAGCGGCGTGCGAATCCCCATCACCCGGCCGATGAATGCTGCGTCCGTCTGCCGCATCACCAGTGCGTTGTTCCCGACAAAGATGGCCGGCTGCAGCAACGCCAGGACAAACTGGGCCAAAAGCGTCAGCCACAATACCTGGGACAGTCCGATCCCGACAATCGCTGCGGCATTTACCAACAGGCCCAAAGCGAGCAGCCTCTCTGGTGCGATTTTGCTGGCTGCAGCGAAAGTTAATACGCCTCCGATGATCTCCCCCAATCCGTATGGAATCGACATCCACTGCAGGTAATGCGGCGGCAGCCCAAGTTTCTCGGTCACAACAAAAATCGAGAGCGGCGAGATCAGTCCCACTCCCAGGCCAACCGCCGCAAAACACAAGCTTAAGAACAACAGGTTCCTTTGAGTACACACGCAGCGGATACCCTCGGCCATTTCTCTGAACAGGGAAGTCTGCTGTCCGGCACCAGCCTCCCTCGATAGCTCGCGGTCTGCCGGGATGAGTGTCAGCATCGCGCCGGACAGCAGGAAAGCGATTCCTGTCAACACCATCGCTGTCACGATCCCAAAGCTTTGGTAGACAAGGGTTCCAAGCAACGGCCCCAGCACCATAAACACTGCGAATACGGTTTGCAGCAGCGAGATGCTTCCGGTTTGCATTTGCTCATCCGGCAGGTGCTGCTTAAACAGCTTCATCCCGGACGGCTGTGAGAACTGGGAACAGATGGCAGAACCTAAAGTCGCCAGGAAAACCGCCTGCCATTCTCCGAAGAGCAGCGCCGCCAGCACGAGAAATACCGAGACAGCACTCAGGACGTCACACCAAACCATCGTTTTTTTCGGCTTCCAGCGGTCCGCAAAGACACCGCCAATAAAAGAAAACAGAAAAATCGGCCCGTACTCGGCCACCGAGATCATGGATACGGCAAAAGCGTCACCGCCGCTTTTCTCCATGACAAAGAGCAAAACAGAAAAATTCCGCACCCAAATGCCGATCTGAGAAAATACGCTGGAAAGCAAACTGACCTGGACAAACGGGTGACGCAAGACTGCCTTTGGAGATGACAACGCAATCCTCTCCCTTCCTGGATGATGGTACCGTCCTACCATAAATCCTCCTGTCGGGGGAGAGTCAAGCGCAAGTCTACAAGCGTGTCACCGGAATCTGAATTTCGGTAATGTGTTTGTCTGTGTCTTCCGTGGTCAAATATCCTACCAGATGCACTTCCCGAACAGAACCGTACATCCGATACCCGTTTTCCTCGATCCATTTCTGCAGCGCGGTGTAGGCATCAGCCAACGTTTCACTGCTCCCTCTGTGAATGACACAGGCCGCTTCCTTTACCGGCTCCAATGTCCGAAAACGAATCCGCTCTGTTTCAGACATGTCGCCTGCATATGGGACAGCAACCTCGATATTGGCCCCGCCCGCGGCTTCGACGTCCAGATAAAGGGCGATAGGCGTCAGCATTTTGGGATGCTTCCCGCCAATATGTGACAGAAGCTCTTCCCACAAGGCATGCTGCTTGGCGTAATCTTCCGTCCACTCCCGAATGGAGATCACCCGCAATGGCTCCACTTCTTTTATGACAACATCGTATTTCAACAAGTCGGGTTTCCCCTCTTGAATATTTCGAATAAAGGACTGCAAACGAGCCAATTTCTCCCGCAGCTCCCTGATCTCCGCCTGCAGTTCACGTTCTCTATGGCGCAGCGTGGTAGCGACAAGATTGGTCGTGAGCGGGTTGTCGACCATTTGGGCGATCTCGGCTAAAGAAAAACCCAAATCCTTGAGTACCAAGATGCGGTGCAGCCTGGGCAATTGGCTTGCCGAATAATAGCGATAACCGGTTTGCGGATCAATGCTTTCCGGTTTGAACAGGCCGATCTCGTCGTAATGGCGGAGCGTTTTTATGGAAATTTTGTTTAATCTGGAAAAATCCCCGATTTTCAACATTGCCCAAACCTCTCCTTACTCCAGGTAGATCATTTTTCTGGTCATCCCGCCGTCTATCACCAGATTTACCCCGTTGATAAAATCGTTGTTTGGATCGGTAAGGAACAAACAGGCGCGGGCAATATCCTCCGGTTTGCCTACCCGCTGGGACGGGTGCTGCAGATGGTCTTCCTGCCGGAGTTTTTCGTAATCCCCCGTCTCAATCCACCCGGGACTGATGGCATTTACCCGAATGTGGTCCGGTCCGAGCGAGACGGCGAGCGCATGGGTCAAGGAGAGGATCCCTCCTTTTGTAGCGGCATAAGCTTCTGAGTCAGGTTCTGACATCAGCGCACGGGTTGAAGCGAGATTGATGATCGACCCGCCGCCGTGCTTTCTCATGATTTTTGCCGCTTCACGGGAACAGAGGAACGTTCCTCTGAGGTTCGTATCGATGATGGTATCCCATTCATCGACAGTCAGTTCATAAGGCGACTTCCACTTGCTGAGCCCGGCATTATTGATCAGAATCCCGATTCCTTCAGCCGTTTCTTGTATGTCGCCAAAAAAACGCTCGATCTCCTCAGGCCGGCTCAGGTCGAGAACCCGTGAGTACACGGAACCTCCCGCATCCTCGATAAGCCGGGCAGTCTGCTGCAAACCGTCCGGATCTTTATCTGCGATGATCACGCTTGCTCCTTGTTGGGCATATGTTATGGCAATCGTACGGCCAATTCCTCTTCCTGCCCCCGTCACGATTACTGCTTTTCCTGCTATCGTCATTGTTTTTTCTCCTCTCCTTTGTCATTTATCTGTTTTCGCCTCTTTTTCCGCAAGGCAGCTGCGCAGATCAACAATAATGGCAGAAGCAGACTGTATGTCGCATCAAATAAGGGCCAGTAAATCCTCTCTACAGTAAGCAGGTAAGCGATATTCGGACTGATGATGATCGACAGTGGAATGAGAATCATCCCCAGCGGAAGCGTCAGCGCCCGATACTCCTTTAATCTCAACATCTGCGCCAACCCAATACTTAGTCCATAAACATACAAAATGAATTTGAAGAAAATCGTCAGGAACCAGATAATCGCCACAACCACTTCGAACCTGCGGATGAATTCACCTATGTTAATTTTTTTGGCTAACGTATAGCTGGGGTATAAATGTCTGGTCGTAAAATCGACGCCAAGAACGAGAATGGCCAAAGTGGTTACAAGGAATAAAACCGCCCCTCCCCATACCATCCCTGCGACCAGGCTGTTTCTCACTTTTTTTCTCGCATCGGTGTTCACATAAGGCAAAACCATCAGAACAATCACCAGTTCCATAAACGGGTAGGCAATAAATGTGATTGATCCTCGCAAGATGGGTTTAACCCCACCCTCAAGGACTGGCTTTATGTTTTGGAAATGGGCTTGAGGCAGCAAAGCGATGGTTAAAAACAAGACAAGGATGATCGCCCAAGGGAAAAAGATTTCTGCCGTGCGGGCAATGGATTCCAATCCCAACCGGACTCCCATCAGCACGATGAGAAGAAAGATGATGTGAATGGCTTCGATCGGAGTTTGCGGCAGGATGTTGGTCGTTAAAAAATCTCCAATTTCCCTCAGATACGCTGCTGAATTAATGAAACAATACCCTAAAAATAACAGCGAGACAACCGTTCCCAACCACTTCCCGAGGATTTCTTCGCTATACTCGATCAAAGTCAAATCAGGATGCCGTTTCCAAACCGCATAATACAAAAATCCCAGCAAGGATCCGACGATCACGCTAAAAACGGCTACGATCCAAGCGTCTTGTTTTGCTTCCATGGCGGGAATGGCAGGCAAAACCAGGATCGAATCTCCAATTGTGGCTAGTATTACCAACACTGTAAACTGTTTCAGGGATATTTGGCCGTTTTGCAGCATGCATGCAGTCATTCCCTCTGGTAAATTTGTTCAAGCCTTTCTCATTATTTACATACGGCGGTTTTTGTAACCAGTCCTTAGGAGGATATTAAGCGTGCTTCCAGTACTTGATTCGCCACATCATATCGCCAGGAACTTTTGCTTGGGGTCAGACTGCGTGTCGATTCACCACTGGTTCGATGGCTAGGATGTTCTCCAAAGCGAATACCCGAGGTGCCCTGCGTACCATGCAATATGCCTTCAAATGATGGTTCGTTACGTGCAATGGCCGCAGTGTTCGTTTTGTCGTCTGTCCATTCTGATCCAGGTAGATCATCCGCACAAGCTGATGGTTTTTACATGCCCGTTCCAATTCCTTTTTCATCGTGTTCGCCTCCATACGGGAACGTTAGTTATCTAAACCAATCACGAAACTGAGCACAAGATCGCTGAATGAAGGAAAGTATTATCATGCGCAATTGTATGATTAGTATATAAATAAGAACACAAGTTCGCAACCTATGTTTGATGGAAATCATGTTGTAGACTGACATCCCCTTGTCTACCGTCTGTGCTGAGGATTAAAGTTCCATCGCGGCAACTATCAAGTACTTGGACCTATTAAATAAAAAAACCGCGATAAACGCGGATAGAATCGGCCCATCATCTGAATCCTGCGCCCATTTGCCCCCAAGCGACTCTACTGTTGGAGCTGTTCCCTTGATAGCTGGAAAATGCCGGGGGTCTGCGATCTTGCCAGTCACTTCCATGCCAGCATACAGAGCGAGATGCTTTCCCGGCAATCGGCGTACCTGCTGCCGTTGCTTGATAACAAAGAGCCCCTGCATCCGAAAAATGCAGGGGTTCGTCACTGTTAGTACGTATTCATGTACTGGTTGCGCTCCCACGGATGAACCTCCACGCGGAACAGGTCCCATTCAATCGCTTTCGCTTCGATAAACCGGGAGACGATATGCTCGCCCAGCGCATCTGTCACTACCGCATCCTGTTTCAATTCCTCCAGCGCTTCCTTCAGTGTGGCCGGCAGACTGTCAATATTTTTATCTTTCCTTTCCGCTTCGTCCATCGTGTAGATGTTTTGGTTGGTGGCAGGGCCGAGCGGCAGTTTGTTTACGATGCCGTCCAAGCCTGCTGCCAGCATGACGGCCAGCGCCAGATACGGGTTGGCAACGGGATCCGGATTGCGCAGTTCAATTCGGGTGCTAAGTCCTCTGCTGGCGGGTACGCGAACCAACGGACTGCGGTTTTTCGCCGACCAGGCCACATAGCAGGGAGCCTCATAGCCGGGAACCAAACGCTTGTAGGAGTTTACGGTCGGATTGGTGATCGCGGCAAATCCCCTGGCATGTTTGAGCAGGCCCGCCAGATAGTGTTTGGCTGTTTCGCTTAAACCCAACTCGTCGGATTCGTCGTAAAATGCGTTTTCCTTGCCTTTGAACAGCGATTGATGGCAGTGCATCCCCGAGCCATTGATGCCGTACAGCGGCTTCGGCATAAAGGTGGCGTGCAGCCCGTGCTGTCTGGCAATCGTTTTGACGACTAGTTTAAACGTCTGGATATTGTCAGCTGCCTCGATGGCGTTGGCGTATTTAAAATCGATCTCATGCTGACCGGGAGCCACTTCATGGTGTGAGGCCTCGATTTCAAAGCCCATGTCTTCCAGCGTCAGAACGATGTCGCGCCGGCAGTTTTCGCCCAGATCGCTCGGGGCCAGGTCAAAGTAGCCGCCTTGGTCGTTCACATCCAGCGTCGCATCCCCGTTGGCGTCGGTCTTGAACAAGAAGAACTCCGGTTCCGGGCCGACATTCATCGCGGTAAAGCCCAGTGTTTCCGCCTGTTTCAACACGCGCTTTAAAGCTCCGCGCGGATCACCGGCAAAAGGCGTTCCGTCCGGATTGTACACATCACAGATCAAACGGGCCACCTTGCCGTTCCCGGTCAACCAGGGGAAGATCATCCAGGTGTTTAATTCGGGCTGAAGGATCATGTCTGATTCTTCGATCCTGACGAAGCCTTCGATCGAGGAGCCGTCGAACATCATTTTATTGTCCAGCGCCTTCGGCAGTTGGCTGACGGGAATCTCCACATTTTTGATAATGCCCATTAAATCGGTAAATTGCAGGCGGATAAACCTGACATCCTCCTCTTTCGCGATTCGCAGTATGTCTTCTTTTGAGTAGTTTTTCGCAACCATATGCACCCCTCCAAGTCTGATCAATGACAAGATCATTTTTTCACACAAAATCCTCTTGCACCATAGTTATGTAAGATAATCTAACACAAAATGTGCAAAATTCACGGATTTTCAACCTGCCTACCTTCTTTTTTTCTTCCCTTACGTCAATACGGAAATTTATATGTTATATTATCTGACATAAATGTTTTTCAAGCATAAGTCTTGTGTTATTTTTACCTGTAAATAACTTGCAGCTCCGTGATATTCGCTTCTCTCAGAACGAAGATTGAACACAAGGAGGGATTGAAAGTGGCATCATACAGAGAGAAAAAAGTGATCCCAATCGGTACTGTCAGCGAATTGACGGGGTTGTCCGTAAGACAGATCAGGTATTACGAAGAGCGAAAGCTGGTAATCCCGGATCGCACGAAGGGCGGTACGCGAAAGTTTTCGTTTGAAGATGTCGACACTCTGGTGGAGATCGCAAATAAAATGGAAGACGGCCTGCATACTTTTGAGATCCGCAAGCTGCGGGAAAAAGAGAAGACCCGCTTTAGCAAGGAGAAGATCCGCGAGGAGTTGCTGAAGGGTCAGATCAACGCCCAGTTTAACCGGCATCAGACGCTCAATCAATCCAACAGTATGTTACATTATATAACAAATATGTTGAATTCTGATTAATCCCGCTCCAATAATTTCGACTAACCACAGCCTAAGATCAAACATAATCTAAACTCGTGCGGGACCATTCTACCTACCTCAAGGAGATGATTTGACATGTGCGGCATTACTGGTTGGATCGACTGGCGCAAGGATTTAAGCGGCTATCCGGCCATTCTTGAAACTATGACCCGAACGCTCACCCATCGCGGACCGGACGCGTCGGGGGTCTGGATATCCCGTCACTGCGCACTGGGACACACGCGGCTGAGCGTGATCGATCCCGAAAACGGGGCTCAGCCGATGACCCGTACAGCGGGCAGCTATCCCTATACGATCGTGTACAACGGAGAGCTTTACAACGCGCCGGAGCTGCGCAGACAGTTAATAGAGAGAAATCACGCTTTTCAGACAACTTGTGACACCGAGGTGCTGCTCTTCTCTTACATCGAATGGGGAAAATCCTGTGTCGAACGATTCAACGGCATTTTCGCCTTTGCGATTTGGGACGACCGGGAACAGACGCTGTTTCTCGCCCGCGATAGATTGGGCGTGAAGCCGCTGTTTTACGTCCATCAAAACGACATGCTGCTGTTTGGGTCCGAGCCCAAGGCAATCCTGGCCCATCCCGACTTTCCTGCAGAAGTCGACGCCGAGGGCTTGGCGGAGGTATTCGCCATCGGTCCCGCCCGCACCCCTGGCCACGGCATCTTCCGCCACATGGCTGAACTGAAGCCGGGTTATTGTATAGAGTTTACCCAAAACGGCTTGGCGAAACGGGCCTATTGGCAGCTTGAGAGCAAGCCCCATGAAGATGATCTGGAAACGACAGCGGCGCGCATCGGCGATTTGCTTAGGGATGCAGCGGTGCGCCAACTCGTCTCTGACGTGCCGCTCTGTACCATGCTGTCCGGTGGAGTCGATTCCTCGGCATTAACGGCGCTGGCTGCCCGCCAGTATGCGAGCGACAACCGAGGCCGCCTGCACACGTTCTCTGTCAATTACGTTGACAACGACAAGTACTTCCAGGCGAACGCTTTTCAGCCGAATGCCGACGCTCCATGGATTGCACGAATGTCCGACTTTCTTGGCACCCGGCACCATGAGATTCTGTTTGATACCCCCGATCTCATCGAATCGCTGTACGCTTCCGTCTACGCCCGGGATACGCCGGGAATGGCCGATGTCGATGGCTCGCTGTATTTGTTCTGCCGGGAAATCAAAAAACACGCCACGGTTTCCGTATCGGGAGAAGCGGCCGATGAAATATTCGGCGGGTATCCCTGGTTCCACCGGGAAGAAATGCTGTCGGCCGACACGTTTCCCTGGTCGCTCGCGCTCGACTCAAGAGTCGGTCTGCTGGCTCCGGAGTTAACCGACTGGATGCAGCCAGAGAAGTACGTACAAAGACGCTACCAGGAAGCGCTCCTGGAGGTGCCGAGGCTGCCCGGCGAAACGCCGCAGCAAAACCGGATGCGGGAGATGTCGTATCTGAGCATCACGCGCTTCATGCCGACGCTGCTCGACCGGAAAGACCGCATGAGCATGGCCTGCGGTTTGGAAGTGCGCGTCCCATTTTGCGACCACCGGCTGGTCGAATACGTGTGGAACATCCCGTGGGAGATGAAGATGACAGGGAACCAGGAGAAAGGCATCCTGCGCAAAGCGCTAGTCGGTGTCCTGCCGGAAGACGTCCTCCACCGCAAAAAAAGTCCGTACCCGAAAACGCACAACCCCAATTACCTCACGGCTGTCCGCCAGCACATGATGGAGATCTTGCAAGACAGCTCATCACCGCTGCTGCCGTTGATCGACCGGGAGCGAGTCGGCGCCATGGCCAAAGCAGAAGCTACTGAGCTGTATACGCCCTGGTTCGGCCAATTGATGAGCGGACCGCAGATGTTTGCCTATTTGATCCAGGTGGACGCCTGGCTGCGGAGGTACAAGGTGTCTATCCGGTGAATGCTCCCACCGCCTGAAGAGGCGGGGGCTTCTTGTTTC